>JACQEG010000175.1 GCA_016200665.1 Chloroflexota bacterium
AGTCGGCTCAATTGCGGCCTCGATGACCTGGGGCTACCTTCGGCTGCGCCGCGTTGATCGCCGATGGGAGTCGCTCCAGGACGAGGAGGAGACCGGCGCTGGGCAGGGCCCGATCGCATGACATTCGTGAACGCTGAGCGATCCCGCCATCTTCCCAGGAGGCGGGCGGGCCCGGCATGAGAAACCATCACCTCAGGTTGTCCCGTCAAGGGGCTGCGGCTGACGCCGCCCGGCGGGTGCAACCCTCGCTGCGCTCGGCTCAACGGCCGTTGACGGGGCGGCTAGCGCATTCGTCCTGAGGCCCTTGACCGCCGACTTGCATCTCCTCAAGATCACCCTCGCGGCTAGGGGAGCCGGGAGGTGGCATGCGCTCGCTACGCTTGGGTCGATCCTTGCTGGGATGACGGCCGCCGTGGCCCTCGCGGCGCTCATGGCGAGCCCGGAGATCGCGTTGGCAGCCGACATCGGGCCCTGCGCGAATCCGAACGCTCAGAACTCGTTTCTTGGTTATGGGAAGGTCCTCAGCGGTCCCTCCGGCGTCGAGGCCGTGCTCGAGAACCAGGCGCTGAACATCTGCACTAGCTCGACGGACAACAATCGGGCGAACCACGTCTGGGTCGCGATCGACGACAACAGCAGTCACAGCGATGACATCATCCAGGTCGGCCTGGTCCACTGCGTCGACAACACCAACTCCGACTGCACTAACTTCGGGACCCACGAGTTCTGGGCCTGGGGCCGGGACCCGACTGCGCCGGGCTGCGGGTCACTCTCGCACGTGCTGCCAATCCCGCGAGCGATCACGGGCTTCCCGGCAGCGAGCTATCCGTACACCGTCGTCAAGACTTCCACGCAGTACCAGTTCAAAGTCAACGCAACAGTGCAGGAGACGCTTCTGCTGACCTCGATCTGCTGGACTCGAAATCGGGTGGAGTGGTCGGGCGAGTCGTGGGACCCGGCCGATGCGATCGGCGGAACCTCCGGCAACCCCTTCCACGTTTCGAGTGCCATCTATGAGCTCGCCACCGGCGGGGCGTGGTCGAACTCGAACTGGGGCACGGGCGCCGTCTGCAACGCCGCTCCCACTCACTCCTGGTACCACTGCAATGCCCCGACCTCCACCTCGATGGATCTCTGGACGGTGCAGCCATGACACGCTTATCGCGACGCGCCCTCGTCGCCGCCCCGCTGGTTGCCGTCGCCGGCGCCGCGCTCGCGCTGTCTCAGCTCGGCAAGCCGGTCCTCGCCCTCGATCCCCGGGCAGCAGCCTGCGGGCCATCGATCAGCGGGTCGATCGCAGAGCAGTTCCCGCTCACTCAGGCCAGCGACTACCGGCAACGTTTCCCGCACATGGGACTGTCCCCCGAGCTGGATGTCAGCACGCCCGCCTTTGTCGTGGTGTACGCGGGAATCGTTCACCTGTCCGGGCTCTCGGTCGCGCCGGCGCCACAGGGCGGCAACGGCGCCGTTCCGGTGGTCGCACCGTCCGTCCGGACAGACTTCACCGGCGTCGTTTGCGTCGTCGTCAACGGCGAGGCAACCGTCTACAGCGACGTCGACACCTCGCCGTAGTCGAGGGTTCCGGGCCCAAGGCCTACGGACGTCACGGCTTCGTCCAAGGGACGAACCATCGACGCCGTGCCGAGGAGTGGAAGGCATCGCCAGCGGCTGGCTTCGGATCGAACGATAGTGCGTCCGCACGTGACATTCGGTCACAGCGAGCGAAGCGGGTCGATTGACACCGAGGCGGTAGCGGGGTTCTCTGATCGTCGATGATCGTCGATCGAGGCTGGCGAATTCTCGCGGGGGGCGTCCTGGTCGCCGCGTCCGTCGCGGCATGCGCAGCACCGGGGCCCACGCTCGATGTGACGCGCGTCCTCCACCTCGAGAATCGCGTGAGCGCGGCAATCATCGTGTCGGTGGGACCGCGCGATGGCGGCCAGAGCTACGAGACGGCGATTCGGCCCTGTGGAGGCCGGCTGGACCTCATCGTCGGGCGCGAGATTCCGACCGGCGATGACTGGCTGGTCTTCCTCTCCTATGACAGCAGCAGGGCGTTCGACGCGGCGCTGGCGGGATGGACCGGCGACCCACACGATCTGCCTGGGAAGTACACGGTCTTGCCGATCTGGTCACGCGGCGACATCCGCGTGGCTGATCTCCCGAAGTGGGTCACCGTCACGCCCGACGACACGCAGATCGGGACGACACCGGCGGCCGGCACGGTGGTCCCGCCCTGTGGCCCGCTGCCGACGACCCCAGCCGGGACCATCCCTCTCACGGTGGGTTTCGCCGAGTAGCACCGCGTCGGTGCCGTCGGAGTCGTCCGTGCGACCCGAGTTCCCACCGAACAAAGAGCCGGCCAGTCCGCGAGGGACCGACCGGCTCGATGGCGACGACGATGGGAGCCGTCAGTTCGGGCGGCCGCCGTGATGCTTCGCCTGGCCGTGGCCGTGGCCGTGGCCGTTGACCGTGGACTGATCGGTCGCCGAAGCGCCGGTCGTGAAGCCGCACGACTCCGGCGTGACGGTCGTCCAGTCGAAGGTCGCCGGGTCGACGTCGTGGGCCATGTGGGCGACGCACTGGACGAACGCACCGTGGTTCGTGAAGCCATCCGGGGTGTCCATGTTCGCGGCCGTCGAGACGAGGGCGCCGTGGTTGCTGGCATCGTTCGCGTTTGCGTCCGGTGACGCCGCGGCCTCGGAGGCATCGGGCGCCTCGGATGCGTCTGGCGCCTCGGATGCGTCTGGGGCCTCGGATGCGTCTGGCGACTCGCTGGCATCCGCGCCGGTCAGGTCGCGGTTCCAGGCGGAGTGGCTGCTGCCGGGGACGCCGCCGGCTCCGGCGAACGCCACGGTGGCGGTCATCCCGAGGACGACGAGGGCGACCCACAGGCTCTGGGAGCGGCGAAGCACGGCAATCACCGGATGAGACCTCGCTGGGGTGAAGACGATGCCGAAACCGTATCCGTCCGGCGGCCCGGAGCACAGCCGTACTTCCGGTCCGGCACGCCCCCTCCGTGGGCCTGTGCGCCGGGGCGACACGCCAGTACGACCGGCTCAGGCCCCGTTCACGAGCCGCAGCAGCTCGGCGTGGTGCGCCGACTGGGCCGCCAGCAGGCCGATCGTCTTCGGGCCGCGACTGACGTCGAACCAGGGCCCTCCGGCGAGGTCGGTCACGACGGCGCCGGCAGCCTCGGCGATGAGGCCCGCGGCGGCGATGTCCCAGGTCGAGAGGCCGCCCTGCTGAACCATGGCATCGAATCGGCCGTTGGCGACATAGGCGAGCGCCAGCGCCGCCGAGCCCATCGAACGCGAGACGCGGATGATCCTGCGGACCGAACGCGCTCGCGTGGAAACGGCACGGCCGGAGAGCGCCATCGAGATGACGAAGTCGGAGAGCTTGTCCTTGCCTGACGGGGTGAGCGTCCGGCCGTTCAGCGTCGCGCCGCCGCCGAGCGTCGCTGCGAACGTCTCGCCGCGAGTCGGGTCGTGGATGACGCCGACGACCGGCCGGCCCACCTCGATGAGGGCGATCGAGACGCAGAAGAACGGGATGCCGTTGGCGTAGTTAATCGTCCCGTCGAGGGGGTCGACGACCCACGCCCGACCGATGCCCGACGTCGCCTCGTGGCCGGCCCTGGCGTCGTGGCCGCCGCTCTCCTCGCCGAGCAGCGCGTCGTCCGGGAAGCGCGCCCGGATGGCATCGAAGATCAGCGCCTCGGACAGGTGGTCGACCTCGGTGACGACGTCCTTCGCCGACTTGTGCTCGATCTGCTGGACCCGCTCGTAGCGCTCCATCTGGAGGGCGCCGGCCCGGGCGGCGAGCTCGATCGCGAACGCGAGCTCATCGGCCCGGTCGGGTGGTGGCACGGGCACCGAGGTCGCGGCTACGGCGACTGGCAGTCGGCGACGAGGCCGATCGGGTTGGTCCCGAGCTGCGTCACGACCGCGGTGAACGTGAGGTCCGAGCCGGCCGGGACCGGCGGGGTCTGGACGAGATCACCCTGCTTCCCGACCGGGCGCGTGTCCGGGAGGATCTGGCACGTCGTGGCGCCCGCCTTCGTGCCGGCGTTGTGGACCAGGAGCGTGACCTCGAGGCCGCCGGTCGCGGGCCCGACGCCGAGGACGGAGCCGCTGAACGGGCCGGTGCCCGCGAGCGCGAAATGGGCGCCCACCGCGAGGAGCACGACGAAGATGACGATCCCGAACACGGCGATCCCGTGGACCTGGGTCGCCGACGGCTGGGCGAGCTCGAGGGGATTGCACGTCTCGCAGAGGCCGGCGGTCGGGTCGGACACCGGCCGGCCGCAGCGGATGCACGGGTGGGTGGGCGGGGCCGGGGTCGGAGCGGGCGGAGCCATGGCGGGACCGCCGGCCGGCGCGGTCGCCAGCGGCATGGACGGCTGGGTCATCTCGTGAATCGTGCCACGGCGGAGCGGGTGACCCTCACCAGCGATTCGCGGCCTCCACCAGCGCGTCGATGTCCGCCGTCGTGCGGGCCGTCACGATGACCTCGTCCGCGCCAGCATCGCGCCAGCCCGCCCACGTCTCCCGGGGCGCCGTGACCCACGGTCCGCCGACGAGGTTGTCCCGGTAGCTCCGGCCGCTCGCCATCCCGACGACGACGGCCACGTCCGCTCGCGGTCGGCCCGCCGCGGCAAGGGCATCGAGATAGGCCGGCAGGAGCTGCGCGTAGACGGCGTCCTCCGGTGCCCAGCCGTCGCCGATCCGCGCCGCGAGGCGCACGCCGGCGGGTGACTCGGCCCCGATGAGGATCCGCGGCGCTGGATCGGGTACCGGATGCGCCACCGCCTCCCGGAGTCGGTAGAACTCGCCTTCGAGGCTGACCGGCCCCCCCGTCCACAGCGCTCGCAGGACTGCGACGGCCTCCGCGAGGCGACGAGCACGTTCGGCGGCCTCCGGGAAGTCCATCCCGTAGGCGTCGTGCTCCTTCTTGCCGCCGCCAATCCCGATCCCGAGGGTGACCCGCCCGCCGCTCAGCTCCTGGACAGTGCTCGCCATCCGGGCCAGCAGCGCCGGGTGGCGGTTCATGACGTTCGTGACGAACGTGCCCAGGCCGATTCGCTCGGTCGAGGCCGCCGCGGCGGCGAGGATCGTCCACTGCTCCACGTCGGGGACGGTGCGATCGCCCCGGCCGACGAAGTGATCCCACGACCACACCGCTGGATAGCCAGCCGCGTCCAGTCGGCGGGCGCTTTCGAGCCACCACCGTGGCGTGGCGCCGATCGACCCGATCGCGACCCCGATCCGCGGGCCTCCCGCCTCGCCGGCCATGCGCGCTCTACAGCCCCGTCTCGAAGAGCCGGACGTCATCGGCCGAGACGACATGGCCGTCGCCGCGCGTCGGGCCGAGCGCAGCCCGGGCACCGAGGGCGTCGAGGTCGGCCGGCATCCGGCCGATGAGATCGAGGACGACCTGCTGGATCCGCTCCGCGTTCTGGGCGAAGACCTCGAGGACGCTCTGGGCATCGACCGCCTCGGTGCCCTCGTGGACGCCGGCGTCGTAGTCGGTGATCAAGGCGATGTTCACGACCGCCATCCCCAGCTCGCGGCACAGCCACGCCTCCGGGAACTGGGTCATGTTGATGACCTCCCAGCCGGCATCGCTGAACCACTTCGACTCGGCCTTCGTCGAGAACCGCGGGCCCTCGATGACGACGACCGTGCCGCGCTCGTGGACCTCGATGCCGTGGTCTCGGATCGTGTCGATCGCGAGCTGGCGGAGGGTCGGGTCGTAGGTCTCGGCGGACGAGAGATGGGTCACGATCGGGCCGTCGTAGAAGGTCTGGCTGCGGCCGTTCGTCCGATCGACGAACTGGTCGCAGACGACGAAGTCGCCGGGCTTGACGTGGAGCTGCAGCGAGCCCGCGGCGCATGGCGAGACGACCGCCTTGACGCCGAGCGAGCGCATCGCCCAGACGTTCGCCCGGTAGTTGATCCGGTGCGGCGGGATCGTGTGGCGGCGGCCGTGGCGTGGCACGAAGGCGACCTTCCGACCGCTGACGGTGGCGAGGAAGAACGAGTCCGATGGCGCGCCGTACGGCGTGTCGACCTTCACCTCGCGGACGTCGTCGAGGAGCGAGTAGAAGCCCGAGCCGCCGAAGACGCCGATCTCCGCCTGGTCCGCCATCGACCGGATTCCTCCTGGGGCCGGCTCGCGGGGAGCCGTTGCCGAGGCGCCGGATCGGCGCCGGCGGATTCTAGTCCGACACGGGCCGGAGCCCGCGACCTCGGCTACGATGGCCGGGCCCAGGGAGGGGACCCTCGGGGGACTCGAACGATGACGACCGAACCCACCATGCCACCCTCAGCACCGCGCGACCCGGCCGACCACCTCCACGACCGGATGGAGGCCTTCGGCCGCGAGGCGCAGGCCGCCGGTGAGCGCTTTGGCAAGGACCCCGGCGTCGTGTCATTCGGGATCTGGATGGGGCGCCTGTGGGGCGTGGTGCTGATCGCCGTCGGGCTGTGGTTCTTCGCCCAGGTCACGCTCGGCTGGGACCTGCCGACGTTCGACTCGAACCTCGTCTGGCCGCTCGTCCTCATCGTCATCGGCGGCACCATTCTCGTCTCGGGCCTGGCGCGGCGGCGATGACCCACCCGGAACCGGGCTCGGCCGACGATCGGCTGGGTCTCGCCGACTGGCGACGCCGGATCGCGGACCTCTACGCGGAGGTCCGCCTGACCGCCGCGACGGACCCGGGGGCCGCCTGGACCCGCTGGCGCGACGTCCGGGAGCAGCTGTTCCGGTCGCACCCGCACTCCCCGGTGCCCGCGGCGGCGCGCTCGACGTTCCAGGCCCGCCATTGGGCGTACGACGCGGCGCTCAGGTTCAGTGCCGCGCTGCTGGACGAGACGGAGGCCGAGAACGAGCGCGGGATTCGCGTCTCGACGATGCCCGGCCTGGCGTTGCAGCTGCCGATGAGCGTCGGCGAGGCGCTCGACTTCCGACGGATCGGTTGGGTCGAGATCCCGTTTGCCGGCGGTCCACGGAGGCTCGCGATCTACTGGATGGCGGGCTATGCCGGCGGCCTGTTCCTGCCGTTCAGGGATGCGACGAACGGCACCGCGACCTACGCCGCCGGGCGATACCTGCTCGACACCGCGAAGAGCGCCGATCTTGGCTCGGACGCCGCCGGACGACTGATCCTCGACTTCAACTTCGCGTTCCACCCGTCGTGCGCCTTCGATCCCATCTGGTCATGCCCCCTGGCGCCGCCGGAGAACCGCCTGGACATCGCGGTGGAGGCGGGCGAGCGCCTCCTCTGAGCCGCGTCTGAGCGTTCGGGACGGTTCGCCTACCATCGCCGGGTGCCCCTCTCCGAGCCGGTCGTGCTGAGCGATCGGGTGCGCGCGTTCCTCGCCGAGCCTCACTTCGCGAGCCTCGCGACGGTCGGCCCGTCCGGCGGTCCGAGCCAGGCGGTGATCTGGTACCGGCTCGAGCCCGACGGTCGCGTGCTGATCAACTCCCGCGACGGCCGGCGGTGGCCGGCGAACCTGCGGCGCGACCCGCGGGCCAACGTGGCGGTGTTCTGGAAGGACGATCCGAACCGGTGGGTCGGGCTCGCCGCCACGGTCGACGAGATCGTCGACGACGTCGGGCCCGCCCGCGAGGACATCGTCGCCCTCGCTGAGCGCTACGGCGACGCGAGCCCGGCAACGATCGCGCGGTTCCGGAGCGAGCCTCGAGTCTCGTTCCTGCTCTCGATCGCCCGCGTCCACGACCACCTGGAGGACGACTGACGTGACGGTCGCCCGCGGCGCCGGTGCCGGCCCTCGCTTCGGGCTGCTGCCCTGGTCGCAGGCCACCGATTGGCCCGGCCTGCGCGACGCCGCCGTCGCCGCCGAGGCGGCCGGCTGGGACTCCGTCTGGGTCTGGGATCACCTGCTCTCGATCATGGGCCCGGCCGACCAGGCGATCCTCGAGGGCTGGACGTCGGTGGCGGCCATCGCCGCGCTCACGCGCCGGGTCCGGGTCGGGCTCATGGTCGGCGCGAACACGTTCCGGAATCCCGGCCTGACCGCGAAGCTCGCAACGACCCTCGATCACATCTCCGGCGGACGCGCGGTCCTGGGCCTCGGGGGCGCGTGGTTCGAACGGGAGCACGACGCCTTCGGGATCGAGTTCGGCGAGACCGTCGGGCGACGGCTCGACTGGCTGGACGAGGCCACCGGCCTCCTCCGCCGCCTCCTCGATGGCGAGATCGTGACCCACGACGGCCCGCGCTACCACTTCAAGGACGCGATGTGCCGGCCGGTGCCGGTCCAGGCCCGGCTGCCCATCCTCGTGGGCGGCGCCGGGCCCCGAAAGACGCTCCGAACGGTCGCGCGCTACGCCGATGCCTGGAACACGAGCGGCTACGTCCACGAGGTCGTCGAGCGCGCCAGGATCCTCGAGGAGCACTGCGCGGACGTCGGCCGGGATCCCGCGACGATCGAGCGGACGATCAGCTTCCCGATCGTCATCCGCGACGCCGAGGCCGACGCCAGGGCGACCTGGGATCGGCTCATCACTGCCAACGGCACGACCCACGCCGGCACGGTGCCCCATCTCCTGGGCTCACCGGCCCTGATCGCGGACGCCATCCGGCCGTATCTCGGCCTCGGCTTCTCGACGATCATCGTCCGGATGCCCGCGCCGTTCGACCGAGAGACGATCGACCGAATGCCCGAGGTCGCGTCCCTCCTCGGCGTCGCGGTCGCATAGCCGGACGCGGTCGAGGCCGCGAACCCTTGGTGTCGCTCAGCCACCCGCAGCCGCTGCCCGAGCGGGTCGTCCTCCTCGCCGGTGGCGTCGGCGGCGCCCGCCTCGGCCATGGCCTGCAGGCGATCCTCGGCCGCGGGCTCACCATCGTCGTCAACACCGGTGACGATCTGGAGCGCCACGGGCTCCTCGTCTCGCCGGACCACGACACCGTCATGTACACGCTCGCCGGCCTGGACAACCGCGAGTGGGGCTGGGGCCTCGCCGGCGAGACGTTCGCCAACGCCGAGATGCTCGAGCGCTACGGCGAAGAGACGTGGTTCCGGCTCGGCGACCGCGACCTCGCCACCCACGTCGTGCGGACCCGCCGCCTCCGCGCCGGCGACCGTCCGACCGAGGTCGCGCTCGACCTCCAGCGGGCACTCGGCGTCCGCGCCGCGATCCTGCCGATGGCCGACACGCCCGTCCGCACGCAGGTCCTGACCGACGACGGCTGGCTCGAGTTCCAGGACTACTTCGTCCGTCGTCACCAGGCGCCCGACGTGCTGGACCTCCGGTTCGAGGGGATCGAGGAGGCCACCGCGACGCCCGAGGTCCTCGCGGCATTCGAGGCCGCGGAGGCGATCGTCATCGGGCCGTCCAATCCGTTCGTCTCGGTGCGGCCGATCCTCGCCGTGGCCGGCATCGAGGCCGCGCTCCAGACCGCTCGGACGCGGGGCGTGCCGGTCGTGGCGGTCTCGGGCATCGTCGGCGGCAAGGCGATCAAGGGCCCGGCCGATCGGATGCTCCGCTCGCTCGGCCACGAGGCCACCGCGCTCGGCGTGGCCCGCCAGTACACGGGCATCGCCGATGTCTTCGTGCTGGACCAGGTCGACGAGGCGCTGGCACCCGAGGTCGAGGCGCTCGGCCTCAACCCGGTCGTGGCAGACACCCTGATGACCGACGACCCGGCACGGGAGCGGGCGGCCCGCGTCGTGCTGGAGGCCGCGGCCGAGGCGCGGCATGTGGGCCGACCCGGCGAGCGGACGTAGCATCCGCCCGTGAGCCCCCAACTCGGTGCGAGCCTCGAGTCGGTCTGGGCCGTGGTACCCATCCGGGGCCTCGCCACGGCCAAGACCCGGCTCGGTCCGGAGCTCGACCCGGCGACGCGGCAGAGGCTCGTCGAGGCGATGCTCCGCCGGACGCTCGCCGCGGCGCGCGACGCCAGATCGCTGGCCGGCTGCGTCGTCGTGACGAAGGACCCCGCGGTCGCCGGCATCGCCCACGACCATCGGGCGGTCGGTCTCGTGGAACGCCTGCCCGGGCTCAACGAGGCGATCGAGGCGGCCGGATCGGTGGCGGTCGCGCGAGGCGCGACGGCGATGCTCGTGCTGCCCGCCGA
>JACQEG010000024.1 GCA_016200665.1 Chloroflexota bacterium
GGACACCCGGTCGTTCGACTCGAGGTTGCGATTGCGGCGGGCCCGACGGTCGCCGTAGACGAGGATCTCGCCCGGGCCCTCGTCGGCATCCGTCCAGATGAACCAGATCGGCATCGTCTGGGGCTGACCCTCCGGCGTCACGGTCGTCAGCCACGCGATCCGGTCGCCGCGTAGCCGCTCGAGGGCGTGGGCGTGGGCCGGCTTCGCGGGATCGAACCGATCGGTCACCGATCGCCTCGTGGCAGGTCGAGCCGCAGGACCACCTCATCCTCCTCGATCCGGCCGGTCGGGACGAAACCGTAGCGCTCGTAGAACGGCTGGGGCGTGCCGTCGCCGGGCACGCAGCTCGTGTACAGCTCGATGGCGCCCGGGCGGTCGCGCAGGTAGGCGACGAGGGCGTCCAGCGTCGCCGTGCCGTAGCCCTGCCGCTGGTGGCGCTCGTCGATGAGGAGCCGCCACAGGAAGTAGGGCCCGATGAGCGTGGGGTCCGCCTCGATCTCGCCCGCCGGGACCCCGTCGCTGATCATCACGAAGCCGACGACCTCGTCACCGTCGTTGACGGTCCAGTAGCGCGGAGCCGCCTCCGGGGATTCGATGGCGTCCGCGAACGATTTCTCGACGCTCGCGACGTAGTGCTCCTGGCCCGGCCCGCGCTGGACGGCCAGCGCCCGGGCGCGATCCTCGTCGGTGACGATGTCGCGCAGCTGGACGACCGCCATCAGGGGCTCGGAACCGGGGGGGACCCCGCGGCCGCCGCGGCCGCGGGCGGGACAATCGTCGCCGCCGAGTGCCGGACCTCGTCCAGGAAGGCGAGCGACCGTGGCGACCGATCGAGACTGTAGGCCAGGAACTCGCGCATCGCCCGCTCCACCTCGCGCTCGACCTCCGGGCGAATCCGCAGCGCGGCGAGCGCCTCGACGTCCAGCCGCTGGTAGGCCTTCAGGACCTTCAGTCCCTCGAGCGACAGCCCGACCCGGTCGTGCGGCGGGCCCGGGCAGCGCTCGCACAGGACGCCGCCGAGGGGTGGCACCCAGCGATAGCGCTCGTCGGCCTCGAGCAGGCGGCCGCACTCCACGCAGCGGTCGACCTCGGGTCGCACGCCCAGCTCGTCGGCGAGGCGCATCTCGAACCACCGGGCCACGCGCGCCGGGGCCATCCCCGCGTCCAGGATCTCGTAGGCGCGCTTGAGCAGCAGGTAGACCGTCTCGCTCGCGTGCCGCTCCTCGAGCACGCCGTCGGCCAGCTCCGCGAGGTACTCCGCCGTGCCGAACGAGACGAGGTCGTCGCGCATCCGGAGCCAGGGATGGACGACCTCGACCTGGGTCACGACCTCGAACGTCCGGCCGTGGGCCAGCGCGAGCCGCAGCTCGGCGAACGGCTCGAGGCTCCCGCCGAGGCGGCTCGTCGGCCGGCGGATGCCCTTCGCGATCACCTTCAGCTTCCCGCCGCCGGGGGTCATGAGCGTCAGGATCCGGTCGGCCTCGGCGTAGTCGAAGCGCGACAGGACGATGGCCTCGGTCGTGTAGCGACGCGGAGCGGGCACGATCGGACGGTACAGCAACGGCCCCGGCCGTGAGCCGGGGCCGTTGCCGAGAGGGAGGCCGGTCAGACGAGGATGGCGACCTTCGTCTCGACGAGCGCCTTGAAGTTCGCGAGCGAATGGTCGATGTCGCGCTCGACCGTCCGCTCGATGAACAGCCGATCGGCGATCTGGCCGAGGATGCCGACGCCCGGGTCGTACTCGGCCACGACCTCGAGGTCGCAGCCGGTGCCGGCCGGCGTGAGGCGGTACGTCAGGGTCATCGTGCCGCCATCGGTGCTGGTGCCCTTCGTCTTCAGCAGCGTCGGCCGATCGAACTCGACGACCTCGGCCGTGCCCTCGCTCCTGCGGCCAAGGACGTGCATCGTCATCCGGATCTTCGTGCCGATGCCGATCGGGCCGGCGCCGAGGATCTCGGGCGCCTCGTGGTAGTTGATGTTCCATTCGGGCCAGCGCTTGAAGTCGATGCCCAGGTCGAAGACCTTCTCGGGCGGGGCATCGAGATGCGTGGTCTTGCGGACAAGGGTCATGGCCGAAGCCTCCCGACGGTGCGGTCCGGGCTCGCCAGTGGCTCGACGCGGCCCCGGCGGCCGCCATTCGGGCCGCGCGTCGCTGCCTCCCGCAGATGGTCACGATCCTGGCCCGCTGAAGGGCCGGCCGTAAGTGCCGCCCGTCATGAAGTCCGGCGTGCCGTGCCGAACGCACACTGTCCGAACCCGCTACTTGGACCGCGCACGTTTACGGAGCCGGGCGGGTACACTCGCGCCGATGGCCCTCTCGACCGGCATCGACCTCGCCACCCTCATCGCCGACACCGAGGGCGAGATCCTGCGCCTCGTGCAGTCGAGCGATCCGGCGACCGCCGGCGTCTACGAGATGTGCCGGTATCACCTTGGCCTCGACGGCTCCGGCTCGTCGGGCAAGCGGATGCGGCCGGTCCTGGGCCTCCTCGCCTACGCCTCGATCGCGGGCGACCACCACGCCGCCCTGCCCGGCGCGGCCGCCGTGGAACTGGGCCACAACTTCAGCCTCGTCCACGACGACATCGAGGACCACGACGTCGAGCGCCGTCATCGGCCCACGCTGTGGGCCCTCCATGGCGTCCCGCAGGCGATCAACACCGGCGACATGCTGTTCAGCCTGTCACGGATCGCGCTGCACCGGCTGACGGACCTTGGCTTCTCCGACCGCAAGGTCCTCCGGCTCATGCGCCTCTACGACGAGACCTGCGTCGCCCTGTGCGAGGGCCAGTACATGGACATGCGCGCCGCGGACGCCGACGCGCCGATGTCCGTCGAGGCCTACTTCGACATGATCGGACGCAAGACCGCGGCGCTCATCGCCGGCTCGATCGAGGCGGGTGCCCTGCTCGCCACCGACGACGACGAGGTCATCCGGCGCTACCGGGCGTTCGGCTGGGACCTCGGCATCGCGTTCCAGCTCAACGACGACCTGCTCGGGATCTGGGGCGAGGAGCAGTCCACCGGCAAGGAGCCGACGGACATCGCCCGCCACAAGAAGACGCTGCCGGTCCTGTACGCGTTCGAGCATGCCGGGCCGCGCGACCGCGAGCGGCTCGCCGCGCTCTGGTCGCTGGCCGAGCTGGACCCCGAGGCCGTCTCGGAGCTGCGGGCGATCCTCGGGCGGGCCGGTGCGGATGCCTACACCCGCGAGCAGGCCCACAGCCATCGCGACCGGGCCCTCGCGGAGCTCGATGCAGCCGGCGTCGTCCGGCCGGATGCCCGGGCGTCGCTCGAGGACGTCATCCGGCGCGTCATCAGCGCCTGACGGCGCACGGCAACTGACCTAGCGGTCGTCGTCCTCGGAGCGGGGCGTCTCCGGCTTCCTCGTCACGAGGACCTTGCCGACTCGGCGCCCGTCGGTCGTCTCGACGGTAAGCGTGAGCCCAGGGAGCTCGACGCGGTCGCCCGGCGACGGCACCCCGCCGACGCGGTGGTAGACGAGCCCGCCGACGGTGTCGTACTCCTCCTCGTCCTCGAGCTCGAGGGTCGTGTCGAACAGCTCCGCCAGGGCGTCGACGTCGGCCCGCCCGTCGACCCGCGCCTCGCTGTCGGAGAGCCGGACGACCATCGGCTCCTCGACGTCGTACTCGTCCTGGATCTCGCCGACGATCTCCTCGAGGAGGTCCTCGATCGTGACGAGGCCGGCCGTGCCGCCGTACTCATCGAGCACGATCGCGATGTGGACCTTTCGCCGCTGGAGCTCGTGGAGGAGGTCGTCGATCGTCATCGACTCCGGCACGAGGACCGGTGGCCGGAGGAGCTTGCGGAGGGCGGGACGCTCGCCGGCGTCGCCCTTGAGGTACGGCAGGAGGTCCTTCGCGTAGAGGATCCCGACGATCTCGTCGATCGACTCCTCGTACACGGGGATCCTCGAATGGCCTTCCGAGATGACCGCGTCGATCGCCTCCTCGAAGGACGCGCTCGCCGGCAGCCCGGCGATCGAGACGCGCGGCACCATGACCTCGTGGACGCGCCGTTCGCCGAGCTCGATGACCGCGTTGATCATCTGCTCCTCCTCCGCCTCGAGGACGCCCTGCTCGCCGCCGCGCTCGACGATGAGCCGGAGCTCCTCGGCCGTGATCGAGGCTTCCTGGTTCAGCTGGACGCCGAGGAGGCGGGCGACCCAGCTGGTCACCCCGGTCAGGAGGGCGATGACCGGCCCCAGGACCCGCGCCAGGAAGTCGATCGGGCGAGCGAGCACGAGGGCCCACCGTTCCGGGTGCGACAGCGCGACGTACTTCGGGATGAGCTCGGCGAACACGATCGTGAAGAGCGCGAGGACGACGGTCACGACGATGAGCGCGATCGCCCCGGCGGCGTCGGCCTCGACACCGAGGCTCGCGAGGAGGCCGCGCAGGCCGTCGACGAGGCTGACCGCCGCGTAGGCCGAGGCGAAGAACCCGATGACCGTCAGGCCGAGCTGCGAGACCGCGAGGAACCGGCCGGGGTCGTCGAGCAGCCGGCGCACCCGCCGGGCGGCCCGGTTGTCCTCATCGACGAGCTGGTCGATCCGGCTGCGGCGCACCGACACGAGCGCGATCTCGGACGCGACGAAGAAGGCCTCGAGCAGGGTCAGGAGGACGAGGACGAGGATCTGGCCGAGCGGCAGGTTCATTCCGGCTCGCGCTTCGGACGGCCGCCGGGCGTCGTGTGGCGCGGCGCTTCGTGGCGCGGCGCTTCGTGGCCGCGTTCGCGGTCCTGGCGATCGTCCGGGGCCGGCTGGCGCGGCTCGCGGATCCGTGCCGGCACGCCGACCGCGAGCTTGCCGGCCGGGACGTCGTGGGTGACGACCGCGCCGGCGCCCGTCTTCGCGCCCTCGCCGACGGTGACCGGGGCGACGAGCATCGTGTCGACCCCGAGGAAGGCCCGCTCCCCGATCGTGGTGCGGTTCTTGCGGCGGCCGTCCCAGTTCGCGGTGATCGTGCCGGCGCCGACGTTCGTGCCCGCCCCGAGGTCGGCGTCTCCGAGGTACGACACGTGGTGCTGCTTCACGCCCGCGCCGATCCGGCTCTGCTTCACCTCGGCGTAGTTCCCGATCTCGGCGCGGTCGCCGATCTCCGAGCCCGGCCGGAGGTGGCTGAACGGCCCGATCCGGACCTCGTCACCCACCGTGGACTGCTCCACGACGCTCGCCCAGACCGTGCTGTCGCGACCGATCGTCGAGTCGATGATCGTCGCACCCGGCCCGATGACCGAGCCGTCGCCGACGCTCGTGTCGCCCCGGAGGATCACGCCCGGCTCGAGGGTCACGTCCGTGCCGAGCCGGACCGACCAGTCGAGGTAGGCCGTCGACGGGTCGCGCATCGTGACGCCGGCCCGCATGTGGCGCTCGTTGATCCGGACCCGCATCGCCCATTCCGCCTGGGCGAGCTGGCCGCGATCGTTGATCCCGTCGAACGTCCCGTCGTCATCGAACCCGACC
>JACQEG010000025.1 GCA_016200665.1 Chloroflexota bacterium
ATCACCGGGCCAACGATGGCGCCGGCGCCACGGCGCTCCTGCGCGACATCAAGGCCTGGCTCGAAGCGGTCGGGCCGGAGACCCCGATCTACTGAGCGAGCCGGGCGCGACCCCGCCCAGGCCACGGGCGCGTCGGCGGCGAGGCGCCTCCGACCCGAGCGCGCCGGTGAAGCCCGGCCCGGCAAAGCCGGCGCCGGCAAAGCCCGCTCCGGCCAAGCCGGCGCGAACGCCAGCTCGGACACGACCGCCCAAGACGGCTCCAGCGGCGCCGGCGCCCGGGCCTGATGCTGCCGCCGCACCCGTGGTCGAGGCCGCGCGGGTGCCAGCCCCGGTCGCGGTAGCGAGGCGGCGCGTGTGGGTGACCGGCGGCTCGGGGTTCATCGGGCGGGCGGTCGTCCGCCACCTCGTCGCGCGCGGCGACGACGTCACCGTGCCGCTGCGCGATCAGCGGCGGGCGGCGGATCGTCCGCCGACTGGCCGAGGGCCTGCGCGAGGCCGACGCGGTCGTGCATGCCGCGGGAAGCTACCGGGTCGGGATCGCGCGATCGGAGCGCGGGGCGATGTGGGACGCCAACATCGGGACGACGACACGGGTGCTCGATGCTGCCGAGGTGGCGGGCGTCGGCCGGATCGTCTACCTCTCCACGGTCGCCGCGCTGGGCAACACGCATGGCATCGTCGTCGACGAGACGCATCGGCGCGACCTGCGCGAGGGGTTCGTGAGCTGGTACGACGAGACGAAGTACGGTGCCCACGAGGTCGCCCAGCAGCGAGCGATCGCCGGAGCCCCGGTCGTCACCGCGCTCCCGAGCCAGGTCTACGGCCCGGCCGACCACTCCCCCGTCGGCGACCAGCTCCGGATGGCCTTCCGGGGCCAGCTCAGGTACCGGGTTCTCGACGACGTCGGGCTGGGCTTCGTCCACGTCGACGACCTCGCGAGCGGCATCATCGCGGCGCTCGGGCAGGGCGTCGCCGGCCAGTCCTACGTCCTGTCCGGTCCGACCTCGACGCTCACCGACGTGCTCGCGACCGCGGCCCGGCTCGGGGGTCACGGGCTGCCACCGCGGATTCCGACCGGACTCCTGCGGGTGATCGCCCCGTTCGGCCCGCTCGTCGGCCGGCCGAGCATCCCCGAGGCGATCTCGTCGAGCGCCGGCGTCACCTACTGGGCGTCATCCGCGAAGGCCGCCGCCCAGCTCGGCTTCGTGGCGCGCGGCATCGAGGACGGCCTTCGGGACACGTTCGGCCTGCCCGCGGGCGACTGATCCGGAGCGGCGCGCGTAGACTCGGGCCGATGGTCCGCGAGCTCCCGATGTACGAACCGCCTTCGACGGGCGGCCATGCGCACGCCACCCACGAGCCGATCTCGATCGCGATGGGGGGCGGGGGACTGCTTGCCGGTTCGGGTGCCCTCGCAACCGACGGCTCCGCCGCGCTCCGCCGCCATCCCGAGTGGATCCGGGCGCGGATGCCGTCGGGCGAGAACTACCACGATCTGAAGCGGCTGCTCGGCGGCCTGAACCTCAACACCGTCTGCGAGGAGGCCCACTGCCCCAACATCGGGGAGTGCTGGGACCAGCGGACGGCCACGATCATGATCCTGGGTGACACCTGCACCCGGGCCTGCGGCTTCTGCAACATCAAGACCGGCCGGCCGACCTGGTTCGACGAGGATGAGCCGCGCCGAGTCGCTGAGGCGCTCGCCGGCCTCGGCCTCGAGCACGTCGTCGTCACGTCCGTCGCCCGCGACGACCTGCCCGACGGTGGCGCGCATGTCTTCGCCAACACCATTCGCGAGCTGCGGACGCGGATCCCGGGCATGGGCGTCGAGGTCCTGATCCCGGACTTCAACGGCGAGGAGGCCCCACTGCGCGACGTCATGGCCGCCGCGCCGGACATCCTCAACCACAACCTCGAAACCGTGCGGCGGCTCCAGAAGCCGGTCCGCAAGCGGGCCCGCTGGGATCGGACGCTGGGGGTCCTGGAGCGGGCCAAGGCGTACGCCGCCGAGTACGGCAACCCGGTTCACACGAAGAGCTCGCTCATGGTCGGGCTTGGCGAGACCCGGGACGAGATGACGGAGGCGTTCGAGGCGCTCCGGGCCGTCGACACGGACATCCTGACGATCGGCCAGTACCTCCGACCGTCGCTCAACCACCTGCCCGTGGAGCGCTACTACCACCCCGACGAGTTCGCCGAGATGAAGACCGAGGCGCTGGCGCTCGGCTTCAAGCACGTCGAGTCCGGGCCGCTCGTCCGCTCCAGCTACCACGCTCGCGACCAGGTGCCCGGCGCCGAGCTCAAGGCCCTCCGGCGGCGGGCCACGATCGGGCCGGACGGTCGCGTCGTCGCCGCGGCGAGCTGAGGCCGGGGCCGGACGGTGGCCGACAGCGCGAACGGGTCAGCACCGTCAGACCGCGTCGAGCTCAACGACCGCGTCTTCGTGCTGCCGCACGCGCTCGCGCTCGATCTGGCGGCCGGGGGCATGATCCACCGCTGCCTCGACTGCGACCCGTCAGGACGCGACTACCACCTCGACATCAGCTACACGTTCGCCCAGCTGCTGGACGCGGGCGCCACCGCCTGGGAGCCACCCGGGCGTCCCGATCGGGTCGCGCTGGTCCGCCTGCCCATCTTCAACGAGCACCACGGCTCGAACCGGGCCTGACGCCTCGCGACCGACCGGCAGGTCGCGGACAAGGAAACGCGTCGTTCGATGCAAGCACCGAACGACGCAGCCGAAGGATCGCCGGCCATCCGCGACAGCGAGCCATCAGCGAGGCCGCGTTTCCTTGCGACTTCCTCGCACCGCTTGCGATCGGGTCGCGAGCCGGTCTGGGACCGCGGCGGGCGACCCCGGTCGAGACGGGCCGCCCGCGCCTGGGGACCTGACCGAGGTCAGGCCGGGGTGGCGGCCCCGCCCTTCATCGCCGCGAGGCGGGCGCTGACCTCGCCCTCGTCCTCGTCGGCATCGAGCGAGGCGAACTGCTCGTCCAGCGACGAGGCACTGACCTCTTCCATGCCGCGGACCTTGGCCTCCTGGCGCCGGATCCGCTCCTCGAACCGGGCGATGTCGCTCGTCGGGTCGAGGATGGCTGCGCTCTTGAGGGTCTGCTGGACCTGGGTCTGCGCCTGGGCCATCTTCGCCCGGCTGACGAGCTCGTCGCGCTTCTGGACCAGCTCCTCGCGCTTCGCGCGGAGCTTGTTCAGGCCATCCTTGAGCTTGTCGGCGAGCTCCGACTGCTGGGCAGCCTGCGTGTCGAGGGTCTTCGCCTGGCTCTCGTAGGCGAGCTGGCGCCGGATCGCGACCCTGGCGAGCTCGTCGAACTTGTCGGCCTCGGCGGCGTTGCCGGAGCCACGAAGCTCGTCGGCCCGCTTCGACGCGGCCTGGGCCTTGCGGGTCCACTCGTCGACGGCCTGGTGCGCCTCGCGGGCGTCGTCCTCGACGAGCCGCAGGTTGCCGATGGTCTGGGCCGCGGCGTCCTCGGCCTCCGCGATGTTGTTCGTGAAGTCACGGACGAGCTGATCGAGCATCCGCTCGGGGTCCTCGGCGCCGTCG
Source organism: Chloroflexota bacterium (assembly GCA_016200665.1). Classification (GTDB taxonomy): domain Bacteria; phylum Chloroflexota; class Limnocylindria; order Limnocylindrales; family CSP1-4; genus UBA5189. The sequence goes on from JACQEG010000025.1 coordinate 3,560, forward strand.
AGGAGCGCATTGACGTTCGCGCGAACGAGCTGCCCGATCCGTCCGAGGATCGATGACTGGGCCATGACGGTTCCTCCTTGTCCTGTCTGCCTGCCAAGCCTACTGATCGAGTCGAGATCGGGACGCCGTCACCATCGGCCGCCGACCGAGTGACCGCCGCCGCCCCCGCCGCCGAACCCACCGCCGCCGACGGAGTGGCCACCGCCACCCCAGCCGCCGCCGATGCTCCCGCCTCCTCCGCCGCCGCCCCCGCCGCCGAACGGGCCGCCCCACGACGAGCCGCCCCAGCCCCCGCCGCCGCGCATCCCGCCGCTGAGGATCCCGCCGATGATCCCGCCGAGGATCGCGCCACCGATGTCGCTGCCACCGCCTCCGCCCGCGCCACCACCCCGCCCGGCGTCGAACCGGTCGAAGTCGCCGACGGCGAGGTCGTAGGCCTGATCGGCCAGCTGGTCGGCTCGGCGCGCGTCGGCGAGGGCCGCGGACGGGTCGTTGTCGCGCTCCGTCGTGGCCCGCTGGAGGGCGTCCTCGGCCGCGCCAAGGCGCGTCCGGGCCTCGCGGCCGACGCCATGGAGGCGGCTCGAGACGAACTGCTGGACCCGGTCGATCTCGCGCCGGGCGGTCGTCAGCGACGCGTCCACCGCGGCGAGGAGCTTGGCGTGCTCCTCGGCCTCGTGGCGCACGGCGGCGAGGATCTCGGCGGAGGAGCGGTGCGCTGCGGTCGCGAGGCGCATCGCCGCGAGGGGATCGAGGGGCATCGCCGCCGCCGCCCGCTGCGCGGCCTGCACGCTGTCCGCCGCGGCGGACAACCCGGCGGCATGCGGATCCGGTGCCGTCGCGGCCGAGCCCGGCGTGGCGTTTGCGGTGCCCGCCGTGCCCGCGGCGCCCGCGGCCTTCGCGGCCAGGGCCCGCGCATCGGCCAGGTCGTGCTCGGCGGCAGCCAGCTCGTCGCCGAGCTTCGTCTCCGTGTCGCGGATCTGCCCGGCGGTGCTCTCCACCGCATCGAGGAGCGCCTTCGCGCCGCCGATGCCCTGCTGCGCGGTCGACAGCGCCCGTGCGGCCGTGCGGGTGTCGCCGGCCGCGATCGCCGTCGTCGCCTGGTCGAGTGCGGCGCGAGCGCCCGTGAGGCCCTTCCCGGCCTCCACGACGTTGCCCCTGACCGCGGCCGTTGCCGACGGGGCGTAGTGGCCCAGGCCGGTCAGCGTCGCCTCCGTCGCCGGGAGCCGCCGGGCCTGGTCCTCGAGCGGCTGGCGGAGCGACGCGAGCACGGAGGGCGCGTTGCGCTCGAAGCCACGCAGCTCTTCGATCCGGGCGGCCTGGGCGTCGAGCGCGGCGGCGGCGCGGCTCGTCCGCTCGACGATCTCGTGGAGCATCGCCTCCCGCGTCGGCGGGTCCTCCGGCTGGTCGTCGTCGAGCTTCTGGCGGACGACGAAGGCCGCCCGCAGCTCCTCGCGGGCGGCAGCGACGGCGGCCTGCAGCGGCTTGGCCTCGTCGTCGCCGAACTCGGCCTGGACGAAGCCGACCTCCTGGTCCGCGTTCCGGATGCGATCGTCGACCGAGACGAGGCCGGCGTTCGCCTGGCGGGCCAGATCACGGGTCCGGCGATCCCGTTCCTCGATCGACTGCTGCGCCCGTCGCCGTCGCTGCAGCCACAGCGCCACGACGCCGATGCCGATGGCGAGCAGGAGCACGCCGAACAGGGCTGAGAGGACGCTCGCGAACCCACTCGTGTCGATGGTCGGCGGCGTCACGGGCACGCCACCACCGCCGTCTCCGCCGCCCCCGCCCCCGCCCCCGCCGCCCCCGCCGCCGCCGGTGTCCGCGGCTGCGGCCCCGATTGCCGCCGCCGTCGCCACCAGCGCGGCCGGGTAGTCGCCCTCGCGCAGGCCGGGCTCGAGCGTGTCGGCGAGCACCGCGTTGAGCTCTGTGTCGGTCAGTCGCGAGGCGAGCGCGTCCGCGATCCAGATGGCGTCGCTGCGGTCCTCGATCGCGACGACGAGCAGGGCGTCGTTGCCGCCCAGGGAGCTCGCCTCCGCGGCCTGGTCGGAGAACTGGGTCGCCGTCAGGCCCCCGGTCGTGTCGACGACGTCGATGAACAGCTGGACGTCGTGCTCCTTGAGCAGGGCATCGAGCGCGGCCTGCACCTCGGCCGTTCGCCCGCCGAGGACGCCCGCCTGGTCGGTGACCTGCGTCGCGAGGCGCGTCGGCTCCGCGGCCGCCGCGAGGGGGACGAGAGCGACGGCGAGGACCGTCGCCGCGAGCGCGACGGCTCCGAGAGCCGCGAGGAGCGTTCGGATTCGGATGGGCATGCCAGTCGAATGCGTCAGGTCAGAGGATCTTCGAGAGGAAGCTCTTCGTCCGCTCGTGGGTCGGGGCCTTGAAGAAGTGCTCCGGCGTGCCTTCCTCGATGATCTGGCCGTCGTCCATCATCACGACCCGATCGGCGACCTCGCGGGCGAAGCCCATCTCGTGGGTCACGACGATCATCGTCATGCCCTCGCGGGCGAGCTCCTTCATGACGTCGAGGACCTCGCCGATCATCTCCGGGTCGAGGGCCGAGGTCGGCTCGTCGAACAGCATGAGGGCCGGCTTCATCGCCAGCGCCCGCGCGATCGCGACCCGCTGCTGCTGCCCGCCCGAGAGCTGGCCGGGGTAGACATCGGCCTTGGCGGCCAGCCCGACCCGCACGAGCAGCGCCTTGCCGGTCTCGATCGCCTGGTCCTTGGGAACGTGGCGGACCTGGATCGGCGCCTCGACGATGTTCTCGAGGGCGGTCATGTGGGGGAACAGGTTGAAGCGCTGGAAGACCATCCCGATCTCCTGGCGCTGCTTCGCGATGTTCCGCTCCTTGTCCTCGACGAGCTTGCCGTTCACCTCGCGGTAGCCGATGAGGTGGCCGTTGACCGAGATCCGGCCCTTCTGGATCTTCTCGAGGTGGTTGACGCAGCGGATGAACGTCGTCTTGCCCGATCCGGACGCCCCGATGACGAC
>JACQEG010000027.1 GCA_016200665.1 Chloroflexota bacterium
TCGACACGAAGCGCAACGGCCCGACGAGCGGCCGACCGCCTCCACCGCGGCCTGGGCGAGGACGTTCGCCGGTTGCGCGAGGATGCGTCGCTGACACGGGCGGCGCTGGCCCAGGCTACGGGCGTCGATCTGACCTACCTCGGACGGATCGAGGAAGGACTTGTCAGGCCATCCCTCGAGATGTACGCGCGGCTCGCCGCCGGCCTCAGCGCGGATCTCGTGACGCGCCTGTACCCAAACACCGGCCCCACGATCCGAGATCGGCACCAGGCTCGGATCCTCGAGTGGCTCCTCAGCCTGGTCCACCGCCGGTGGCGCGCGTACACGGAGGCGGCCGTTCGCAGCCCCGCCCGCGGCTGGATCGACCTCGTCCTCCACGACGCTACGGCAGCATGCCTTGTCGCGACGGAGATCCAGTCCGGCCTCTCGCCGCTCGAGCAGCTTGTCAGGTGGTCGGGTGAGAAGAGGGTCTCGCTCCCGTCGTGGGAGGGATACGCACAGCTCGGACCGATCGAGACGACGTCAAGCCTGCTGCTCGTCCGAGCCACCCGGGCGACACGGGCCATCGGGCGCCAGTTCGCCCGCCAGCTCGAGGCCGCGTATCCGGTGCACCCCCAGGACGCCATCGAAGCGCTGACGGAGACACGCCCGTGGCCCGGACCCGCGCTGATCTGGGTCGACGTCCGTCCGGAGGCCATTCGATTCCTGGGCCGACGCTGACCGGAGTGCCGCGCCGCGACGGGGCGCTCAGCCGTGTGGTCAGCCGTGCACTCAGCCGCGCGGCTGACCGTCCGGGCGTGTGACAATCGGCGCTGCATGAGCGTTCTGTCGGACCGCGACATCCGGTCATCCATCGAGAGCGGCGCGGTCGTGATCAGGCCGTACGACCCGAAGGATCTGCAGCCGTCCTCGGTCGACCTGCATCTCGATCGGCGGTTCCGGGTCTTCCGCAACAACCGCTACGCCTACATCGACGTCCGCGCCCCGCAGCCGGACCTGACCGAGCTCCTGACGATCACCGACGACGAGCCGTTCATCCTCCATCCCGGCGAGTTCGTCCTGGGCCAGACGCTCGAATGGGTCGAGCTGCCGGTCGACCTGGTGGCGAGGCTCGAGGGGAAGGCGCTCGCGCTCGATACCCAGATTCCGACTCCGCTCGGCTGGCGAACGATGGGTGAGCTTGAGCCGGGCGATCTCGTCTTCGACGAGACGGGCGCGCCGACATCGATTGTTGCAGCAACGCCCCCGATGGTTGGTCGACCGTGTCGAGAGCTCCTGTTCTCGGATGGTCAGCACATCGTCGCCGACGGCTCACATCAATGGGTGACGTCCGACAAGAACGGACGTCGATACGGACGACACCGAGCTGCCATCCGAACGACGGACGAAATTGCCCAGACCATCCGCACACGCGGCGAGCTGAACCACCAGATTCCTCTTGCGGGCCCGGTGCAGTACCCGGCTCGCCTTGACCTGCCCATCGAGCCGTACACCCTCGGGGCATGGCTCGGCGACGGCACGACCACGAAGGCTGAGATCACTTCCTTCGATCCCGAGGTCCTCGAGCAGATCAGCGGTGACGGTTTCACAGTCCGGCCTACTGGATATGGGCGGTCTCTGTACCGCATCGGCGGCGTGGGCCACACACGGGATACCGCGACCGGTCGCTATGCCCGGAACGGATCTCTGTCCAGCAGGCTCCGGAGCCTCGGCCTCATGGACGGGAAGTTCATCCCGCGTCCATATCTGGAGGCTGGCATCAGCCAGCGCCTTGCGCTCTTCCAGGGCCTAATGGACACCGATGGCTTCGTCGATGACGTCGCTGGCCGGTGCGAATTCACGAGCACCAACGAACGGATCGCGGCCGGGGTGGTCGAGCTCGCCGCGAGCCTCGGCTTCCGGCCGGTCAGGTCCGAGGGTCGCGCGACCCTGTACGGCGTCGACCACGGGCCGAAGTACCGCATCAAGTTCACTCCGGATCGACCCGTGTTCCGTCTTCCACGAAAGCTCGCTCGACAGAAGTCGGCAACGGCCAGGTACCAGCGATTCCGCACAATCGACGTCGTTCGCCCTGTTCCCTCGGTTCCCGTTCGTTGCATCGAGGTGGCGGCACCCAGCGGCATGTTCCTCGCGTCGCAATCGTTCATCCCCACGCACAACAGTTCGCTTGGCCGCCTCGGCCTCCTCATCCACTCGACGGCGGGCTACGTCGATCCGGGCTGGAAGGGCAACCTGACCCTCGAGCTGTCGAACGTCGCGAACCTGCCGATCGCGCTCTATACCGGCATGCGGATCGGCCAGATCAGCTTCTTCAAGATGTCGAGCGCGGTCGACCGGCCCTACGGCAGCCCCGAGCTCGGGTCCAAGTACCAGGGCCAGTCCGAGCCGACTGCCTCCGCGTTCCACCGCGACTTCACGAACGGCGGCAAGCCAGCCGGCGCGAAGCCCAAGGCCTGACGGGCCGGACGCGGGCGCGGGGGCGAGGCGCGGGCCGGTGGCGATCAACGATGCGGTCGACTGGTCGGCCGTTCTCGGCGGCGGGACCCGCGTCGCGCTCGTCCAGGCCGGCACGTTCCGCTCCGATGCCGGCGCGCTGTTCGGGCCGGTGCCGCGGATCCTGTGGGACCGCCTCGTGACCGACGAGATCGACCACGACCACCGGCTGCTGCAGGCCCTGAACTGCCTGATGGTCGAGACGCCGGCCGGCCGGGTCCTCATCGAGACCGGGATCGGCGAGCGGGTGACCGACAAGGTCCGCGAGATGCGCGGCTACGAGGGCACGCCGATCGTGCCGGCGATGCGGGCCGCGGGATTCGATCCGGCGACGGTCGATGTCGTGGCGATGAGCCACCTCCACTTCGACCACGCCGGCGGGCTGCTGCTCGCGAGCGGCGAGAAGGCGTTCCCGCGGGCGAGGATCGTCGCCCAGCGGTCGGAGTGGCAGATCGCGCTCGACGACAACGCCCGGATCGTCGCGTCGTACGACCAGCCGGAGATCCGGCTCGTGAGTGCATGGGGAGAGGAGAGCCAGGTCGAGGGCGAGGTCACCCTGCTGCCCGGCGTCTCCGTCGTTCGAACGGGCGGCCACAGCGCCGGCCACCAGGCGATCGTCGTCCGCGGCTCGGGGCGCGGCGCCCGGACGCTGGCGTTCTTCGGCGACCTCGGGATGCGGCCGTGGAGCGCGAATCCCCGCTGGGTGACGGCCTTCGACGACTTCCCGCTGGACTCGGTCGCGGTCAAGGGCGAGCTGTTCGCGCGCGCCGCGGCCGACGCCTGGCTCATCTGCCTGAGCCACGAGCCGAAGACCCCCGTCGGCCGCCTGACGCCGGATCGCGACCGCTACCGGTTCCAGCCGGTCTGACACCATCGCGCGGTCCGTCACAGGCGTATTCGCCGCCGAGTCACCTCCCGCAGACGACCTTCGGCCCTGATCCGGGTCGGGGGTCGTCGCCAAGACTCTGCGGCGCGTCCCATCGACGGAGGTCTCGATGGCAGGCCACGCTTGGTCGATGAAGCGACGGATTGCCGCCTCGCGGACGGTCGCCTCCCGGACGGTCGCCTCGCTGCTGACGGCAATGCTTGTCGTCGGCGCGTGCAACGCGGTGTCGCCGGTCTCATCTGCATTGCCCTCCGCCGCGCGGCCGACGCCCTCGGCGTTCGTGACCGCTCCCGTGCTCGCGCGGATCCCGCTCGCGGGTGTCCAGCGGGTCGCAGTCGCCGGCGGTGCGGTCTGGGTCATCGAGGACATCGATGAGATCGGGCGGCTCACCCGGATCGATGCGACCACCAACGCGGTGACGCGCCTGTCGCCCGCGATGGATTACGGCCTGGACGTGGGCGACGACACGTTGTGGGCCTCCAGCGCGACCGTCGTCAACGGCCA
>JACQEG010000015.1 GCA_016200665.1 Chloroflexota bacterium
GGTCCTCGGGGGCGTTGTCGATCGTGTCGTACGCCCGGTACTGGGCCTCGCCCTTCAGGCTCAGGTACTTCGTGTGCGCCGCGGTGAGCGACGTCTTGCCGTGGTCGATGTGGCCGATCGTGCCGATGTTCACGTGCGGCTTGGTGCGCTCGAACTTCTTCTTGGCCACGTGACCAGTCTCACTCCATCTTCTTGGCGGCGATCCGACCCTCGTCGGGCACGGCTTCGCCGGTGACCATCGCTTCCGGGGACCTTTCAGAGGTCAGGTCTGGAGCCCACAATCGGGTTCGAACCGATGACCTCTTCCTTACCAAGGAAGTGCTCTGCCGACTGAGCTATGTGGGCCCGAGGGCTTCGCGGATGGAGCCGACGACGGGACTCGAACCCGGAACCGGCGGTTTACAAAACCGCTGCTCTACCAATTGAGCTACGTCGGCGGCGCGCAGGGGCAACCAAGGCAGCCGGAGCGCCCGGAGATGATATGGCCGGGCTCCGGGACGGTCAAGCGCGGCCAGGCCCGGCGCCGCCCTCTTGCTCCCCTGTGTCGGTGCCCTTGACCGCGCGAGCCGGTCGGCGGCGACCGGCCGCCGGCGGCGTGGTGGCGGGGTCCGCGGCAGCGGCGGGCCAGGCCTCGGACGTGGGGCCCGGATCGCGTTGACCGGAGGCTTCGTACAGGAGGATGGAGCCCGCGACCGCGGCGTTGAGCGAGCCGATCGAGCCCCGCATCGGGATGCGGACGAACAGGTCGCAGCGGCGGCGAACGGCCGGTGACAGGCCTCGCCCTTCGCTCCCGACGACGATCGCGAGGCCGCCGCGGAGATCCGACTCGCGTGCCGTCAGCGGCGCATCCTCCTCGGCCCCGACGATCCGGAGGCCGCGGACGTGCAGGTCGGCGAGGGCGCCGGGGAGGTCGTCGAGCGGGCAGAGCAGGAGATGCTCCGTCGCCCCCGCCGAGGCCTTCACGGCGGCGGGGCTGAGCGGTGCCTGCCGCTCCGTCGGGAAGATGACGCCGTGGACTCCGGCCGCCTCGGCGCTGCGCAGCAGCGTGCCCACGTTCTGGGGGTCCTCCAGCGAGTCGAGGGCCAGGACGAAGGGCGGCTCCGACCGCTCGATGGCCCGGGCCAGGATCTCCTCGAGGCTCGCGTAGCGGCGGGCGTCGACCACGAGTGCGACACCCTGGTGGCCGTCGAAGCCGGCCATCGCGGTCAGGCTGCCGCCCTCGACCTCGATGATCGGGATCCTGAGCGTCGTCGCATGCAGGACCAGGCGCTCGAGCGCCTGGCGTCGCTGCGGCACGACGAGCAGGCGGATCGCGTGGCGTCCGGCGGCGAAGGACTCCTCGACCGGGCGACGTCCTGCGACGAGCTCCTCGCCCTCGCCGAGCGGCTCGGCCGGCGGAGCGGCGGGCCGGGCGGGTCCACGCTCGAACGTCGGCGGCCGAGAACCGTAGCGTGGCCCTGGTCGCGGGCGGGGTCGTGGTCCCGGTCGTGGTCCCGGTCGTGGCGACCCGCCGAAGGACGCCGGGCCACGGAAGGTGGGCTCGCCTTCGGGTGGCCCTGCAGGCTCCTCGCCCTCGGGGCGGAACGTCGGCGGCCGGAAGGTCTGCGGCCGGAACGTCGGTGGCCGGAACGTCGGCGGCCGGAACGTCGGCGGCGGTCCCGGTGGGCGAGCCGCGAAGGGCCGCTGGCTGGCCGGCCGCGCGCCGTGGGGACTCGGCACCGTCGGGCGCGGTGCGGGTGGGCGAGCGCCGGATGGCCTGCCGGCCGATGGGGACGGATCCGCGGGCCGCGGGCCCGCAGGCCACGCTCCGGTCGGCCGCGGCCCGGTGGGACGCGGCCCGGCGGGCCGGGCGCCCGCTGGCCGAGGCCCGGCGGGCCGGCTCCAGGACCGCTCGGGGCGGTCCGTCGGACTCCCGAACCCGGCGCCGCGACGCGACCCACCGCCCGGGCGTCCCGGGCCAACGCCCGGCGGCCGCGGCCGGTCATAGGGGGGCCGTTCACCCGACTTGCGCCCGCCGGGCCACGGCTTGCGTCGCTCCGGGGGCTGGCCGTCGTCGCGCCGGCGAGGCGCCCGCGGGCTCATGCGACAGGCTCCGCGAGGCGCCAGCGCTGGCCGTCGCGGGTGTCCTCGACGGCGACGCCAAGGTCGAGCAGCGCCCGGCGCAGTCGGTCCGACTCCGGCCAGTCACGGGCGGTCCTCGCGGCGTCGCGCGCGGCGAGCAGGTCCGATGCCCCGTCCGGCAGGGCGGCGGCCTCCTCGGGCAGGACCGCGAGGACGGTGTCGAGCTCGCGCAGGAGGGCCACGAGCGCGACCGCGTCATCCGTCGACATCGACCGGTCGGCGATGCGGCGATTGGCTTCGCGGACGAGGTCGAACACGGTTGCCAGGCCCGCCGACACGTTGAGGTCGTCGTCGAGCGCGGCATCGAAGCGCTCACGCGTCGCCCGGACGATCGTGCCCACCGTCGGGTCGTCAGGCCGGTCCTCGCGGTAGGCCCGGAGCGCGGCGAGGCCGGCGTCGAGCCGGTCGATCGCCGCCCTGGCCGCGTCGAGCGAGGCGTCGCTGAAGTCGAGTCCCTGGCGGTAGTGGACGGAGATCAGCGCCAGTCGCAGCGCGCGAGGCGAGACACCGCCATCGAGCAGCTCGACGACCCGGGTGATGTTGCCGCTCGACTTGGCCATCTTCGCCCCGTCGAGCCGCAGGTGGGCGCAGTGGAGCCACGTCCGGACGAACGGCTTGCCGGTGGCCGCCTCGCTCTGGGCGATCTCGTCCTCGTGATGCGGGAAGACCAGGTCGACGCCGCCGGTGTGGATGTCGAACGACTCCCCGAGGTGACGCATGCTCATCGCCGAGCACTCGATGTGCCAGCCCGGACGGCCGGATCCGATGGCGGTGTCCCACGACGGCTCGCCCGGCTTGGGGGCCTTCCACAGGGCGAAGTCCCGGACGTCGTCCTTGGCGTACTCGTCCGCCTCGACCCGCTCCCCCACCCGGAGCTGCTCGGGATCGAGCTTCGCCAGGCGCCCGTAGGCCGGCCACGACGCGATCCGAAAGAAGATCGAGCCGTCGTCGGTGCGGTAGGCATGGCCGCCCTCGAGCAGTCGCTCGATGAGCGTGACCATCTGAGGGATGTGGTCCGTCGCGCGCGGCAGCACGTCGGGCTCGGTCATGCGAAGAGCCGCGGCGTCCAGGCGAAAGCGGGCCAGCCAGCGATCGGCGAGCTCGCCGATGGGCACGCCCTCGGCGTTGGCGCCGCGGATGATCTTGTCGTCGACGTCGGTGACGTTCATGACCCAGGTCACCCGCAGCCCGAGGTGGCGCAGATGCCGGACGAGGACGTCGGCAAAGAGGAACGAGCGGAAGTTGCCGACGTGCGTCGGGCCGTAGACCGTCGGGCCGCAGCTGTACACCCGGACGTGGCCGGGCTCGAGCGGCTCGAGGGCCAGCCGCGCGCCGCTGAGGGTGTCGTGGAGCGAGGTCGTCACGGGGCGGGGACCAGCGTCGCGATGGCCTCGGCGGCGATCGCCCGGCCCTCGCCCTCGGGACCCTGGAGGTTGCCCGAGGAGGCCTTGATCGACACGCGGTCGGGGGTCAGCGCGAGGGCGGACCCGACCGCATCCCGCATCGCGTCGAGGTGGCCGGCAAGCCGCGGCCGAGCCCCGGTGATCGTCACGTCGACGCTGCCCGGCGACCAGCCCGCCACGCGGACGCGCTCGAGCGCGAGCGCGAGCAGGTCACGACTCGCGATCCCGCGCGGGGTTCGGGCATCGGCCGGAGCGAGACGACCGAGATCGCCGAGGCCGGTGGCGCCGAGGAGCGCGTCGGCGATCGCGTGGAGCACGACATCACCGTCGGAATGGCCATGGAGGCGCGGGGCGCCCGCGATCTCGATGCCGCCAAGCCGCAGCGGCTCGCCCGGACCGAACGGATGTCGATCGTGACCGAGACCGGTCCGGTGCAGGGCGCCCGATGTCGCGAGCCCCGATCCCACGTCATTCACGCCGCGACTGGGCGAAGATCATCCGTCCGGCGACCGTCTGGAGGACCCGCGTCACCGTGACGTCGAGCTCGGCATCGATCGACTTCGCGCCACCCTCGACGACGACCATCGTGCCGTCGTCCAGGTAGCCGACGCCCTGCCCCGGATCCTTGCCGGGCTGGATCACCCGGACGTGGAGGTCCTCCCCCGGCAGCAGGGCGGGCTTCACCGCGTTCGCGAGCGAGTTCACGTTCATGACGCGCACGCCCCGGAGGTCGGCGATGCGATTGAGGTTGAGGTCGTTCGTGAGGATCGGCCGGCCATCGCGCATTGCCAGCTCGACGAGCTTGGAGTCGACCTCCGCGACCGCAGGGGCGTCCTCGTCGGTGACCTCGACCGCGACGAGGCCGGCCTTGCGCATCCGGCCGAGGATCTCCAGGCCGCGCCGGCCGCGGGTGCGCCGCAGGTTGTCCGGGCTGTCTGCGAGCCGCTGGACCTCGTCGAGGATGAACCGGGGCACGACGAGCGTGCCCATGAGGAAGCCCGACTCGGCGATGTCGGCGATCCGCCCGTCGATGATCGCGCTCGTGTCGACGAGCACCCGTGGACCGCTGCCCGGGGCGGGTGTCTCCCCGGCGGCGCGCCGCACGATTCCGAGGCCCGCCGCGGCGGCGAGCAGGTCGTGGCGCTTGGCAACGGTGAGGCCGACCATCCCGAGGCCCATGAAGACGGAGACCGCGAGCGGCGCGACGGTTCCGAAGGGCTCGGGCAGGGCCGCCACGGGCAGCCCCAGGAGCAGCCCGAGCACGAGACCAAGGAACAGGCCCAGGATCGCGGTGACGAACTCCAGCGTGGACAGCTGCTGGACCGAGCGGATCACGGCAAGTGCCGGGATCACCGTGAGATACGGCAGCAGCGAGTAGCCGAGGACGGTCCAGGCCACGATCCAGGCGATCGCGAGCAGCGCCTCGCCGGGCGCTCCGCCGAACTCGGCGTAGTGCTGGATGATGAGGACGATCCCGATGAGGCCGCCGAGCGCGGCCCCGAGGATCCGGATCGAGCGGATCAAGCGATGCGCCTCTGCAGGGATGGGCCCCGCCGGGGACGACGGCCGGGGACGCGACACGACCGGCGTGGGGATGCCGGTGCGGCGGTCAGCCTAGCACCGGCCGCCTGATCCGCGCCTCCGCGAGTGTTGCCTCGGGGACATGGTCGGCCGGCTCGCTGGATCCTCCGCGGGGCACGTCGCGCGCACGCGGCGCATCGTCCGGCGGCCGATTCGAGCCAGCAAGGGCGGCCTGGATCGCGTCTCGAACCGTCGTCACCGCGACGATCTCCATCCCGGCGATCACGGGTGGCGCCGTCCGGCTCGGTCGCGGCACGATCGCGCGGTCGAAGCCGAGACGGGCCGCCTCGCGCAGGCGCCGCTCGAGGCCGTTCACCGACCGGAGCTCGCCGAGCAGGCCGACCTCGCCCACGGCGACGGTACCCAGCCGGATGGGCCGATCGCGAAGCGATGATGCGAGGGCCAGGGCGAGCGGCAGGTCGAGGCCCGGCTCGGCGAGCGACAGGCCGCCGGCGAGATTCGCGTAGACGTCCTGGCTGCCGATCGCCAGCCCGGCCCGGCGCGAGAGCACCGCCAGCAGCAGCGCGAGGCGGCTCGGATCGATCCCGGAAACCCGCCTGGCGGGCGTGCCGTAGCCGGCAGCCGCGACGAGGGCCTGGACCTCGACGAGGATCGGGCGGGTGCCCTCCATCGTCGCGGCGACGATGCTCCCCGACGCCTCGGACTCATGCTCGGCCAGGAAGGCCCGGGCCGGATCAGGGACCTCGACGAGCCCGGTTTCGTCGAGCTCGAAGACCCCGATCTCCTCGGTCGAGCCGAAGCGGTTCTTCGTCGCCCGGAGGAGCCGGAGGGTGCCGCCGCGCTCGCCGCCGAGATCGAGGACGGCGTCGACGAGATGCTCGAGCGTCTTGGGCCCGGCGATCGTGCCGTCCTTCGTGACGTGGCCGACGAGGATGACCGTGATCCCCTCGCCCTTGGCGAGATCCATGAGCCGGAGGGCGCTCTCACGGACCTGGCCGACGCTGCCGGCCGGTCCGTCGAGGTCATCGACCGTGGCGGTCTGGATCGAGTCGACGATGACGAGCGCCGGCTGGGTCGCCCGGGCGATCTCCGCGATCCGGCCGATCTCGCTCTCGGCGAGGACCGCGATGCCGTCGCCGGATGGCCCGGACGTCAGGCCCAGCCGCTGCGCCCGGAGCCGGACCTGGGCGGCCGACTCCTCGCCGCTGACGTACAGCACGTGGCGCCCGCCCGGCGCCCGCACGACCCCGGCCGCGGCCTGGAGCAGCAGCGTCGACTTGCCGACGCCCGGCTCTCCGCCAACGAGCACGAGCGAGCCGGGCACGAGGCCACCGCCCAGGACGCGGTCCAGCTCGCGGATCTCGGTCGGGATCCGGGCGACCGCGGGTTCCGCGATCGCCGCGAGCCGCACGACCTCGTTGCCGCCGGGGGCGCCGCCGGCTCGCGGTCCGCGTCCCGCTCCGGCCTTGCCCTCGCTGCCGCGTGCGGCGCTGCGGACGACGGTCTCGACGAGGGTGTTCCAGGCCGCGCACGACCGGCATTGGCCCTCCCAGCGGAGGAACGAGGCGCCGCAGGCCTGGCAGACGAATCGGGTCTCGGCCCGGGCCATGGGCGTTACCTGGCCTCTCGGGCTACGAGACTTCGACCGGCGTCTTCGCCTCGACGGCTCCGATCCGCAGGCCTTCCTCGTCGGCAAGCTTGTCGACGACGATCGTGGCCCCGGCCTCGTAGCGGTTGAGGAGGAGGTGCTCGGCGAGCACGTCCTCGATCTGGCTCTGGATCACCCGGCGCAGCGGCCGCGCGCCGTACGACGGGTCCCAGCCCTGGGCGATCAGGTGGTCCTTCGCGGTCTGGGTGACCTCGAGGGCCATGCCCTGGGCCTTGAGCTGGTCGCGGACCCGGCGGAGCATGAGATCGACGATCTGGCGGATCTCGTCCATCGTCAGGGTGCGGAACACGACCGTCGCATCGATGCGGTTCAGAAACTCCGGCCGGAAATTGTTCTTGAGCTCGGCCTGGACCTTGTCCTTCATGAACTCGTAGGACGACTGGGCCTTGGCCGTCTCGTCCTCGGCGACCGCCCGGAAGCCGAGCGCCGCGCCGGTCTGGAGCTGCTTCGCCCCGAGGTTCGAGGTCATGATGATGATCACGTTCCGGAAGTCGACGCGGCGACCCTTGGCATCGGTCAACTGACCGTCCTCGAGGATCTGGAGGAGGATGTTGAAGACCTCCGGATGGGCCTTCTCGACCTCGTCGAGGAGCACGACCGCGTAGCTCTTTCGGCGGACCGCCTCCGTCAGCTGGCCACCCTCGTCGAAGCCGACGTAGCCGGGAGGCGCCCCGACCAGGCGGCTGACGTTGTGGCGCTCCATGAACTCGCTCATGTCGATCTTGATGAGCGAGTCCTCACTGCCGAACATGAACTCGGCGAGGGCCTTGGCGAGCTCGGTCTTCCCGACACCGGTGGGCCCGAGGAAGATGAAGGAGCCGATCGGGCGCTTCGGATCCTTGAGGCCTGCCCGAGCCCGACGGACGGCCTTCGAGATGGTCTCGATCGCCTCCTGCTGGCCGATGACCCGGAGGTGGAGCGCATCCTCCATGTGGAGCAGCCGCTCGGACTCCTCCTGGGCGATCCGGGTCACCGGGATGCCCGTCCACATCGCGACGACCTGGGCGATCTCCTCCTCGTCGACGGTCGGTGCGTCGCCGGCGACGCTCGCCTGCCATTCGGCCCGGAGGGCGTCGACCCGCTCGCGAACCTCGGCCTCCTGCTCGCGGAGCTTCGCGGCCGCCTCGTAGTCCTGGGCGTTGATCGAGCCGTCCTTCTCCTTCGTCACCCGATCGAGCTCGCGCTGCGCCTCCCGGAGGGTCGGCGGGGCAGACGCATGGCGCAGCCGGACCCGGCTGGCCGCCTCGTCGATGAGGTCGATCGCCTTGTCCGGCAGGTGGCGGTCGGTGATGTAGCGGATCGAGAGGTCGGCCGCGGCGCGGACCGCGTCGTCGGTGATCGTGACCTTGTGGTGCTGCTCGTAGCGCTCGCGAATGCCGATGAGGATCTCGATCGTCTGGTCGAGGGTCGGCTCCTCCACCATGACCGGCTGGAAGCGGCGCTCGAGGGCGGCATCGCGCTCGATGTACTTGCGGTACTCGTCGAGGGTCGTCGCGCCGATGCACTGGAGCTCGCCGCGTGACAGCGGCGGCTTGAGGATGTTGGCGGCGTCGATCGCGCCTTCCGCGGCGCCGGCCCCGACGAGGGTGTGGAGCTCGTCGATGAAGAGCACCGCGTCGTTGGTGTTCCGCAGCTCCTCGATGATCTTCTTGAGGCGCTCCTCGAACTCGCCGCGGTACTTCGTCCCGGCGACGAGCGACCCGATGTCGAGGGTCAGGACCCGCTTGTTCAGGAGGATGTCCGGCACGTCGCCGGCGACGATGCGGTGGGCCAGCCCCTCGGCAATCGCCGTCTTGCCGACGCCCGGCTCGCCGATGAGGGCCGGGTTGTTCTTGGTCTTCCGGCCGAGGATCTGGATGACCCGCTCGATCTCCTTCTCGCGACCGATGACGGGATCCAGCTTGCCGGCCCGGGCGGCCTCGGTGAGGTTGATGCCGAGGGCGTCGACGGTCGGGGTCTTGGAGCTGCGCTTCGTCTCCTGGGCGGGCCCGACCGACGAGCTCTGGGACAGGACCCGGATGACCTCGTGGCGGACCTTGTCGAGGTTCACGCCCAGGGACTCGAGGACGCCGGCGGCGATGCCCTCACCCTCGCGGACGAGCCCCAGGAGCAGGTGCTCCGTCCCGATGTAGTTGTGACCGAGGCGCCGCGCCTCGTCGATCGCGAGCTCGATCACTCGCTTGGCCCGCGGCGTCAGCCCGACCTCGCCGACGACCGGCCGATCCCCCCGCCCGATGATGAACTCGACCGCGGTCCGGACCTTGGCGAGCTCGACGTTCATGTTCTCGAGGACGCGCGCCGCCACACCCTCGCCCTCGCGCACGAGCCCGAGGAGCAGGTGCTCCGTCCCGATGTAGTTGTGGTTGAACCGCTGCGCCTCGTCCTGCGCGAGCGTCAGGACCTTGCGTGCTCGATCCGTGAACTTATCGAAGCGCTCCATGGCGTCGAACGCCCGTTCCCCTTCCGCGCCTCCAGGGCGACGATTTCATGCTAGCACGCGACTCTTTCAGCCTGACCTACCCGAACGGGCCATCCATCAAGGATGTCCGCCGCACCGGGCCCGGTGGTTCCGAGGTAGCAGAACGGCCCGTCGGCGCAGCCGACGGGCCGTTCGACGCGATGCCTGGATCGGGGTCAGTCAGGCTTGTCCTCGGCCATGGCCGGCTCGTCGGCCGAGGCCGTCTCGGCCTCCGCGGGAGCGGCCTCCGCGGGAGCGGCCTCCGCGGGAGCGGCCTCCGCGGGAGCGGCCTCCGCGGCGGGAGCCTCGGCCGCTGCCTCGGCGGCAGGGACTTCGGCCTCGGGCTCGGTCACCGGAGCTTCGGTGGCGACCACCTCGGCAACCGGCTCGGTGGCCGCGGCGGCTTCCGCCGGCGCCTCGGCAACGGGCTCGTCGACGACCTCCGGCTCGGCCGGCGGGGCCATCTCGGCGGCGGCCTCTGCCTCGGCGGCAGGAGCCTCCGGGACTTCGGCCGCCTCCGCGGCGGCGATCTGCTCCCGGACGCCCGCGAAAGCGGCCGCCAGGGTCGTGTCGATTCCGCCCTCGGGCTCCTGCACGGCGTCCGACGCGCTGTACGAGCGCTCGCGATCGCCACGGGCCGGTCGCTCGCGCCGTTCCGGGCGGGCTGCCGGACGAGCCGGCGAGGCCGCGGTGGCAGCTGGCGCGACAGGCTCCGGGGCCGGCCGGGCCGGCGCCTCCTCGGCCTGCTTGAGGCTGAGCCCGAGGCGATGCCGCTCCGACTCGAGGCTGATGATCCGGAGCTTCAGGAGCTGGCCCTCGTGGACGACGTCGCCCGGGTGGGCCACCCGCTGGTGGCTCAGCTCGCTGATGTGGATCAGGCCCTCGAGGCCGTCGCGGACCCGGACGAAGGCGCCGAAGTTGACGAGCTTGGTGACCGTGCCGTCGATGATGTCGCCGACCTTGAAGTCGGCCACCGTGGAGTGCCAGGGGTCGGGCTGGAGGCGGCGGATCGACAGGCTGATCCGGCCGCGCTCGTGGTTGATGTCGATGACCTCGGCCTCGACCTCTTCGCCGACGCGATAGCCGGCCTCGGGGTTGTTGACCTTGTTCCAGGAGAGCTCGCTCTTGTGGACGAGGCCGTCGATCCCGCCGAGGTCGATGAACACCCCGAACGGCGCGATCGAGCGAACGGTGCCGGTCACCTTCTGGCCGACCTTCAGGCTGCTGAACAGCTCGTCCCGCTTCTCGCGACGCTCCTCATACAGGGCGACCTTCTCGGACAGGATGAGCCGGTTGGCCTTGCGGTTGACCTCGAGGATCTTGAGCCGGAGCTTCCGGCCGACGAACGGCTGGAGCTTCTCGGCGATCTCCTGGGCCGCGTCGCGCGGCTGGTCGTTCTGGGGCCGTCGCGGGAAGTCCACGATCTGGCTGATCGGGACGAAGCCGCGGATGCCACAGTCGACGATGAGGCCGCCCTTGTTGTGGTCGATGACCGGGGCCTCGATGATCGCGCCGGCCTCGAACTGCTCCTGCATGGCGCGCCACTTGCGCTCGAGCCCGGCCCGGCGCAGCGACAGGACGACGTGGCCTTCGGGCGACTCGGGCTGGAGGACGTAGACGAGGACCGTATCGCCGACGTTGAGCGCCGGCTGCGTCTCCGTGTTCCGCCCGAACAGCTCGCGATTGCTGACGACGCCTTCGCTCTTCGCCCCGATGTCAACGAGGATCTCGTCCTTGTCGATCCGGACGACACTGCCCTCGACGACGTCACCATGCTTGAAGCTCTTGATCTCGCCGTCGGTCTCGGCGAGGAGCTCCTCCATCGTCGTCGGCTCGGGCCCGGTCGGCTTCGGCCGCGTGACCACGGCCACCGGCGTTGGCTCCGGGGCAGGCTCGGCGGCGCTCTCAACCGCAGCGGCGGCCTCCGCGACGGGTTCCGCGGCGACCTCAGCGGGCTGCGCGGCGAGCTCCGCGGGCTGCGCGGCGAGCTCCGCGGTCTCAGCGGCAACCTCGGCGGTCTCGGCCGCTGGTGCCTCGGGCTCCTCGGCAGCCTCGGCGGCAGCCGGGGCCTCCTCGTCTGCCGCGGCGGCAGGCAGCTCCTCCGATGATGCCGCCTCGATGGCGGCCGGCTCGGCAGCCTCGGGTGCCTCGGCAGCCTCGGGTGCCTCGTCGGCGGGTGCAGCCGCGGTGGGCGCGGCGTCGGCGGCGGACTCGTCCGCGACCATCGTGGTCGCGGCGCTCGGCTCGGATGCCGGGGCCTCGGCGGTCGCCTCGGCCGGGGTCATCGGCCCGCCCGGTTGCTCGTCGGTCAAGTGGTTGATCTCCTGTCGTCAAAGTCCCCGGAAACAGAAACGACCCGAGCGTCTCGCTCAGGCCGTCGGTCTTGCGATCGGGTGGTCCGTGGGTGGTCTTCCGCGGTCCGCTCCTTCGAAAGGTCGGGGTGAACGAGCCAATCTGCAGTTCCTGCCCTTGGGGCCACGGGAGTCTAGCACGCGTGCAACGGCCGCTACAATCGCGCGGCCGTGCCCGAGCTGCCCGATCTGGCCGTCGTCGTCGACGCCTTCCACGCGGCGCTCGCGGGTCGCCCCGTGATCGGCGTCGAAGTGCCGGGCCCGCTGTCCGTTCGTGGGACGCCGACGGAGCTGACGGCGCTGGTGCTCCAGCGACTCACGATGGTCCGTCGACGCGGGAAGTTCGTCACCTTCCAGCTCGATCGTGATCGGGTCGTCGTCAACGCGATGCTGACCGGTCGCTTCCAGCTCGCCGTCCCGGCGACGAAGCGGCCACAGAGCACGGCCGTCGTGCTCGGCTTCGGGCCCCGGGATCGTCCTCCCCGCGATGCGGCCCGCTGGACTCGCGGGGCGGCCTGGCTCCCGGCCGACGCGGAGCCGGTCGAGGTCCGGTACCGCGATCCGAGCCAGATGGGCAAGGTCTACGTCCTGCCGGCCGGCGTCGATCGCCCAGTCCCCGGCCTCGACGCGGACCAGGGTCCGGACGCCGACGACCCGGCCCTGTCGCTCGAGACGTGGCGCGAGCGGATCCGCCGGCATCCCGGCGAGCTCAAGGCGCTGCTCCGCAACCAGGCGTTCGTCGCCGGGATCGGGAACGCCTACAGCGACGAGATCCTGCACGCAGCCCGGCTGAGCCCCTTTCGGAGGCGCGCGTCGCTCGCACCCGAGGAAGTGGATGCCCTGTACGCTGCCGCGCGCGCGACGCTCGCGCACGCGAGCGGTGTGCTGCGCGAGCGAGTCCCGCCGACCTTCGAGACCCAGGTCCGCGATTTCCTCGCCGTGCATCTGCGCGAGGGCGAGCCATGCCCGCGGTGCGGCACCCGGATCAGCCAGGTGAGCTCGCGTGGCGAGTCGACGTCCTTCTGCCGCGGCTGCCAGCGCTGACCCCGCGCTGAAGCCCGCGGGAGCTCAGGCCTTCGGGATCTTGAGGATCTGGCCGACGCGAAGGTTGGTGGTCGTCAGGCCGTTGAGCTTCATGATCGCGCTCACCGTCGTGTGGAAGCGGCTGGCGATGCCGGACAGGGTGTCACCGGACGTCACCTTGTACGTCGTGTAAGCGACCGTCGCCGTCGCCGCCGGTGTCGCGACGGCCGTCGGCGCCGGTGTCGCACTCGGGGCCTCGCTCGCCGGCGCCACGCTTGCCACCGCAGACGGAACGACCGACGGCGTCGCACGCGGCGTGAGGCGGGGCGTCGGCGTGGGGCTTGCGACGGCCGTGATCGGGGTCTGACCCCAGCTGCCGGATAGGCCGAGGGCGAGCAGCAGCGTCGCCAGGAGGACGGCCGGGATCGCCGGCCACGTGCGCCGGTCCGCGATGAGCGCGCCAAGGGTGGCGCGGAGGCCGCCGACCTCCTCGACGACCGGCATCGTCCGCGCGATGCCCCACCGGCCCGCACGACCGACGCGCCCAGCCGCGCCGACGCGTGCCTGGCGCGCGGAGATCGAAGCGACATAGGTGGCACAGCCGGGGTGGTTCCGGGTCAGGCACAGCCGAGCCTGCTTGGCGAGTGCGAGGGACGTCGCCGGCGCGAAGGCCGCGCAGCGATGCTCTCGGTCGGGCGTGCCCATCCGGTACGCGCCGCCTGCGGCGATCAGGAACGGGCAGACTCCAGCGGGGAGGAGCGCCGCGTCGGCGTCGTTCGAACCCTCGGCGATCAGCCCGGGGCCGGCATCGGCGGTGAGGCGTGCATCGGTCATGACCGGCGCAGGATACCCCGAGCCGACCAGGACGATGGCGCGAGCCGCCCGTCCGGAAGCCCGGCCCAGGACGCACAAAATCCTGGCGACGACCTATGTTCCCGAAAGGCTGCCCTCTCAGTATCTTCGGCGCTGGAGAGCTTGACTTCCGTGTTCGGGATGGGAACGGGTATGGCCTCTCCGCTAGTGTCACCAGGATCTTGCTGCTGAATCGTGATCGGCAGCGGGCCGGCGCGCTCAGGTCGAGCGCGGGGCGCCGGTATTGAAGTCGAGATCATCGATCTCGTCGTATGTCACATGAATCCGATCCGGATCCCAGTCCCTGACCCTTGGCCAGGTGCTGAAGTGGTCAAGCCCTCGACCATTAGTACCGCTCAGCTTCATCCGTCACCGGACTTCCACATGCGGCCTATCAAGCAGGTGGTCTACCTGCGGTCTTACCCGGTTGACCCGGTGGGGAACCTCATCTCCAGGCGAGCTTCGCACTTAGATGCTTTCAGCGCTTATCCCTGCCGAACATAGCTACCCAGCGATGCCCCTGGCGGGACAACTGGCACACCAGCGGTTCGTCCACTCCGGTCCTCTCGTACTAGGAGCAGCTCCTGTCAAGTTCCCTACGCCCACGGCGGATAGAGACCGAACTGTCTCACGACGTTCTGAACCCAGCTCGCGTGCCGCTTTAATTGGCGAACAGCCAAACCCTTGGGACGTACTTCCGCCCCAGGATGCGACGAGCCGACATCGAGGTGCCAAACGGTGCCGTCGATGTGAACTCTTGGGCACCATCAGCCTGTTATCCCCGGGGTAGCTTTTATCCGTTGAGTGATACCCCTTCCACTCGGAGGTACCAGATCACTAAGCCCGACTTTCGTCTCTGCTCGACTTGTAGGTCTCGCAGTCAAGCTCCCTTATGCCTTTGCACTCTTCGGCTGGTTTCCATTCAGCCTGAGGGAACCTTTGGGCGCCTCCGTTACACTTTAGGAGGCGACCGCCCCAGTCAAACTGCCCGCCTGACACTGTTCTGCGCCCGGTTCACGGGTCGCGGTTAGAACCGAAATTCAATCAGGGTGGTATTTCAACGTTGGCTCCACCGACGCTGGCGCGCCAGCTTCACAGCCTCCCACCTATCCTACACAAACTAAACCCCAATCCAATGTCAGGGTGCAGTAAAGCTCCACGGGGTCTTTTTGCCCTGCCGCGGGTAACCTGCATCTTCACAGGTACTTCAATTTCGCCGGATCCCTCGTTGAGACAGCGCCCAGATCGTTACGCCATTCGTGCGGGTCGGAACTTACCCGACAAGGAATTTCGCTACCTTAGGACCGTTATAGTTACGGCCGCCGTTTACCGGGGCTTCGATTCAGAGCTTGCACCCCTCCTCTTAACCTTCCGGCACTGGGCAGGCGTCAGCCCCTATACGTCAGCTTTCGCTTTCGCAGAGACCTGTGTTTTTGCTAAACAGTCGCCTGGGCCTTTTCACTGCGGCTTCGA
>JACQEG010000028.1 GCA_016200665.1 Chloroflexota bacterium
AGCGCGAGGTGCGCTGGCCGGAGTACGTGGCGATGGCGCGGCGGGCCGAGGACGTCGGGTTCGACACGATCTGGCTCGGCGACCACCTGCTGTATCGCTGGCCGGGCCGCGATCCACGGGGACCGTGGGAGGCCTGGACGACCCTGGCGGCCCTGGCCGCGTCGACGTCGCGGATCCGGCTCGGGCCGCTCGTCGCCTCGACCGCGTTCCACGCCCCGGCGATGCTCGCCAAGCTCGCCGCGACCGTCGACGAGGTCAGCGGCGGGCGGCTGATCCTCGGCCTGGGCGCCGGCTGGAACGAGACCGAGTTCGCCGCGTTCGGCTTCCCGTTCGATCACCGGATCGATCGCTTCGGCGAGGCGTTCACGATCATCCGGACGCTGCTCCGCGAGGGGGCGATCGACTTCGAGGGTCGCTATTACCAGGCGCGCGACTGCGAGCTCCTGCCACGGCCTGCCCGCGCCGGCGGGCCGCCCATCCTGATCGGCAGCAACGGCCCCCGGATGCTCCGGCTCACGATGGCCCACGCCGACGCCTGGAACACGTGGTACGCCGACACGGGCAACAGCCCGGCGGGCCTGCCACCGCTCCTCGCCGGGGTCGACGATGCCTGCCGCGAGGTCGGGCGGGATCCGGCCGAGATCGAGCGCACCGTCGCCGTCCACGTCCGGCTGCCGGGCGGCGGGGGCCGGATCATGGGCGAGTCGAGGAGCGCCGCGATCCCGGCCGTCTCCGGCTCGCCGGACGAGATCGCGGAGGAGCTCCGGGCGTATGCCAGGCTGGGGATCGCCGAGGTCCAGCTCGTCGTCGACCCGATCACGCTGCCGTCGATCGATGCCCTCGCGCCCGTCCTCGGGGCGCTCGATCGGGGCTGACTCCCGGCTGACCTCCCGGGGTCGCGTGCTAGCATCGCCGGCCATGCGAACTTCGAATCCCGAGGACGCCGGCGGCCGCCGGAATCGGCGTCCGGACGAGCTGTCCGAGCTCGACAAGCGGATCATCGAGCACCTCCAGGAGGACGGCCGCCGGGCCTTCACCCAGATCGCCGCGGCGCTCGGGGTGTCCGAGGCCGCGGTCCGGGCCCGCACGAACCGCCTCGTGGAGCGCGGCATCCTCCAGGTCGTCGGCGTCGCCGATCCCGGCAAGCTCGGCTTCCAGCAGGCGCTCATCGGGATCCGCTGCGAGCCGGGCCACCTCGTCGAGGTCGCGGAGGCGCTCGCCGAGCTGCCGGAGGTCGACTACGTCGTCGTGACCGCCGGTCGCTTCGACATCCTCATCGAGGCCGTGGCGGAGGACAACGAGGCGCTCCTCCGGTTCCTCGCCGATCGCCTCCAGCGCGTTCCCGGTGTCCGCGACACGGAGACGTTCACGTACCTCCGCCTGGTCAAGCAGACCTACCAGTTCGGGACGCGCTGACACCGTCCCGTTGCTGCGGCGCACCGGAGCGTGGTCCGGCCTCCGCCGCCGATGGTCCGGGACGATAGGATTGGCGGGCTCTGATCCGCCGCGGGATGCGGCCGCTGTCTCCGAACCGGGGAAACTGACCGAGACGTGCCCGTAGAGACTGTCCTCGTCATTGCCAGCGTCGCGCTGGCGATCAACCTCGGACTGATGGTTGTGCTCCTGGCCCCATCGGTCCGTGATCGCCTGCGCCGACCGTCCGCGTCCGGCGAGCGGACGCCCTCGCGGGCCCTCGAGCCGATCGACGCCGCGATCGTCGACGGCCTCATGGGTGACGCCTCGGTCGGGGCCTCACCGCCGTACGACCGGGTGTTCCGGGTCGTCACCTGGGCGTTCCTCATGGCCACCGCCCTCATCGTCGCTGCCAGCGGCCAGTGGGAGGACCGCCTCGCCCGGATCGTCATGTGGATCGCGATCGCCGGCGGCTTCACGCTGGTCATCCACGATCTCGCCCCGGGCCGCCTGCCGGCCAGCCTGCGCGGCTTCCTGCAGGGTGTCGCCGCCATCGCCTTCGCCGCGGTCCTCATCATCCTGACGGACGGCTTCGCAAGCCCGTTCGGGTTCACCTTCCCGCTCATCGTCGGTGGCGCGGCGCTCGTCATCGGGCTCCTGCCGACGGTCGGCCTGGCCCTCGCCGCCACCGCGGCCTACGTCGGAGCGGCGTACGCCGGGAGCGGGGCGCCCACCGACGCCGAGCTGGTATCGCTGGCCGTCAACCTGACCGTCCTGTACCTCCTCGCCGGGATCGGCTCGATCGTCGGGCGGGAGCAGCGCCGCTCGCGCGACGCGGCGCTCCGGCTGTCCGCCATGGACGCGCTGACGGGGCTCTACAACCGGACGTTCTTCTTCGTCGCCCTGGAGCGCGAGATCGCCCGCAGCGAGCGGTCGGGCCGGGGCTTCTGCCTGATCATGCTCGACCTCGACGAGCTCAAGGCGGTCAACGACCGCCACGGCCATCACGCCGGCGACGCCGTCCTGCGGGCGGTCGCCGAGAACGTGAAGTCCGGCATCCGGCGGATCGACGTCGCCGCCCGCTACGGCGGCGACGAGTTCGTCGCACTGCTGCCCGAGACCGACCCGACGGGTGGCTGGGTCCTCGCCGAGAAGATCCGGCTCGGCGTCGCGGAGGGCGGCGTCGCGGGCGTCGACACGAAACCGACCGTATCGGTCGGCGTCGTCAGCTACCCGACCGACGGCCGGACGCCCGACGCGCTGATGCTCAGCGCCGACCGGGCGATGTACGTGTCGAAGCGCGGTGGCAAGAACCGCGTCGCCCGCGCGTCGAGCGAGCCGACGATGGTCTCCATCGAGCCGGAGCTTGGCCGCGGTTCAGCCGGGCGGGTCGGCTAGCCGGTGTAGCATCCCGGCGGATGGCGACGCTGACCGCGGGCCGGGCCGCGGTGCAACCCCCGACGCTGCTCGCGGCCCGCGCCGGTCAGGCCCTGTGGCGGCTCTTCACCTCGGTGAACTTCGCCGTCGTCCAGATCATCACCCTGGGGCTCCTCGCGGTCGTCGGCATGACGGTCCGCCAGCTGCCGGGCTACGCCTTCCGGTCGCCCGGCGACTACGCCATCGAGATGGGCCGGCTGCGGGCCATCTACGAGCCGGCGATCGGCGCGACCGGCGTCGATCTCCTCGAGCGCCTCCAGCTGTTCCACGTCTTCACCTCGACCTGGTTCGGCCTCGGGCTCGTCCTGCTCGTCGTCTCGATCGTCATCTGCACGCTCGACCGAACCCCACGCCTGTGGCGCCAATCGGCGTTCATCCGGGTCCACCAGCCGGACGCCTACTACGACCCGAGCCTGCCCGACAGGGTGTCGATCGCGCCGGGCCCGGGCCTGACCGCGGACGCGATCCGGGAGGTGCTCGCTCGCCGGCGATACACGGTTCGGACCGAGGTCGCGGACGATGGCGTGACGTACGTCTACGGCGATCGGAATCGCTGGACGAAGCTGGCGACGCTCATCTCGCACCTCGGCCTGATCCTGTTCCTGATCGCGGGCCTTGTGACGGCGCGGCTCGGTGACGAGCAGGGCCTCGTCGTGGCGGAGGGTGACACCCTCAGCGTCCAGCCGATCGGCACCCCGGGTCTGCTCCTCGTCCAGAACCTCGGCTTCTCCGCCCCGGGTCTCGAGACGGGCAGCCCGACCGACTACACGACCGAGCTGGCGGTCTTCCGGGACGGCGTGCTCCAGGCCCAGAAGACCGTGCGCGTCAACGATCCGCTCGAGGTCGACGGCTACACGTTCCACCTCAACGGCTTCGGGCCCGCCCCGGTCGTTGAGCTGCGCGATGCGGCCGACGGCGGCACGCTGTGGTCCGGGCCAGTGCCCCTGACGAACGCGGTCGGCGGGGTGCCGTACGGCGCCGTGCCGATCCCGGGCACCGGCGTCGGGCTGCAGCTCCTGCTGAGCAGGGACGACGCGGGAGCCGCGACGATCCTCGCGGTCCCGTACGTGGTCAATGGCACGAATCCCGACGGCACGCCGGCGATGGTCACGGGCTTCCCCTCGGCGCTGGGCCTCGGCCAGTCCACGACGATCGCCGGGCTGGGGGTCTCGGTCGCGTTCCGATCGGTGAGCGAGTACACGATCCTCATCGCCAAGCGCGACCCGGGGGCCTATCTCGTGTGGCTCGCCTTCGGGGCGCTGATCCTCGGCCTGGCGATCACGTTCTACCTGCCGCGCCGGCGCGTCTGGTCCCGCCTCCGGGCGGACGGCCGGCTCGATCTCGTCGGCCGCGCGGATCGGCACGTCGACCTCGATCGCGAGCTCGGCGGGCTCGTCGACCGGCTCGTTGCGCTCCGGGGCGAGCCTCCGCCTCCGCCTGCACCGCGTGCCCCGACTGATGACTGCTAGTCAACAAATCGTGCGCGAATGGGACGCGATGGGCCCAAACCGGCGCCTCGAGCGTCTGTCGTGACTGCCAGACAACAAGGAGCCCGGAGCCGGGACGCGGCGGTCCGAATCCAGGCAGATGCCCCGGGATTGGTGACCACCAGTCAACAAGCCCACCGGAAGCCGCCCGCGAGCCACGCAGGAACGGGGGCTTGCCCTGATTCGTTGACGGACCGTCACCGCGGCGCGGGCAAATGACCCGCCTCGCCGAGATCCGCGCGGAGCTCTTCCCGGGCGCCAGGCCGCTCGGCGGGCAGCGCAGCGCCGATGACGGGCCGGCGGTCGCCTGGGTCCGGGTCATGAAGGCCCGGGTCCCGGCGTTCGACGCGCTGGAGCCGGGCGATCTCGCGGTCGTGCCGGCGTCCGCGCTCGCGGTCGTCGCACCGACGGCGGGCGATCTCGGCCCGCTCGTGGCGGCGTTCCGTTCCACCCCCATCTCGGGCGTCCTGCTGGTGGAGGGCGACTCGTTGGCACCGGCCGCGGGGGCGCGTCTCGACGAACTGCAGGCCGCGGTCGAGGCTGCCGGCCTGGCGGGGCTGCGCCTCTCGCCGGCGGACCCGGCGGCCATCGAGCGGACGGTGATCGGGTTCATCGTCGGCCGCTCCGGCGAGCTCGAGCGGCAGGCCGGACTGCTCGAGGCGGACCTCGAGCGACGAGCCCTCGCCGGCGAAGGTGCCGCCGCCATCGTCGCCGCGGCGGCGGAGTTCCTGGCTCGGGCGCTCGCGCTCGAGGGTCCGCGCGGCGAGGTGCTGGCGATGCACGCGCCGGCGGCCGCGCTCGACGCTGCACCCGCCGTCGCCGCATACGCCGCCGGTCGCCGCGACGGCGCGGTCCCGCGGGTGCCGTTGCCCTCCGGGGGTGGAATCGTGCTGCTCGGCGCGCGACCGCCGACGGAGCTGGAGCGCCTGTCGCTCGGCCGCGCGGCCACCCTGCTGGCGCTCGAGCTGGCGCGGGAGGAGGCCGTCCGGCGGGCGAGCGACAGCGGTGGCCGCGAGGCGCTGCCGTCCGGCGGGCCGCCGTGGGTCGTGGTCCTGGCCCAGCAACGGGGCCTCGCGACCGGCGAGGACACGCCCGCGGAGCGAGCCGCCCGCGAGCAGCTGCGCCGGGAGCTTCGCCTGCTCGCACCGGCGCGACGCCTGGGCCTGCGCGGCGACCTCGACTCCCTGGAGTTCCGGCTCGTCCTCGCCGCCCCGGACGGCGCGGACCTCGAGCTGCCGGTGCGGATCTCGACGGTCCTTCGGCGAACGGTCGCCGTCTCGCGGCCCTTCCGCGCGGCGGCCGATCGACCCACCGCCGAGGCCGAGGCGCGATCGACGCTCGATGCGGCACTCGCTCTTCCGGACCCGCCCGCCGTGGCCCGGGCCGACCGACTGGCGGCCTACCGGCTCATGGGCGCGCTGCACAACGTGCCCGACGGAGCGCGCCTCGCCGCCGCGATCCTCGCGCCGATCCTCGTCGGTCGTCCCGACGTTCGCCGCGAGCGGCTCGACACGCTCCGGGCCGTCCTGGAGCACGGTGGGGTCAACGAGGCGGCGCTCGCCCTTGGCGTCCACCGCAACACGATCGCCTACCGTCTCCGCCGGATCGAGGCACTCGCCGGCTGGCGACTGGCCGACCCCGAGCTGCGCCTGCCGCTCGCCATTGCGGTCCGAATCGTGCAAGAAGACCAAATCTGACGGACCTCCGGCGTCCCGGACGGGCTTCCCGCGGGTCCGGACCACTGCTAGGCTGACCTCCCGAGGATCCAATCGCCGGGAACTGGTGCGCCCCGCACAAGGATTCGACCCGGCCGAGCATCAGGAGGTGGCATCGGTGGTCGCTCCATACGAAGCGGTGTCGGGAATCGAGCTGATCGAAGGCGCCAAGTCCAAGGGCATCCGGTTCGTCCAGCTCCAGTTCACCGACATCATGGGCGTCGTCAAGGCCGTGACGATCCCGATCCACCAGCTCGAGGGCTCGGTCCGCCACGGGACCTGGTTCGACGGCTCGTCGATCGAGGGCTTCACCCGGATCGCGGAGAGCGATCAGTACCTCATGCCGGACATGCGGACCTTCTCCGAGATCCCATGGCTCAAGGGCTCCGGCCCGCGCGGCACGGCGCGCGTCATCTGCGACGTCTACACCCCGCGCGGCGAGGCCTTCGCCGGCGACCCGCGCTACGTCCTCCGGCGCCAGGTCGAGCGGGCCCGCAAGCTCGGCTACATCGTCAACATGGGCCCGGAGCTCGAGTTCTTCCTGTTCCGGCGCGGCGCCGAGGGTGGGATCGAGCCGCTGCCGCACGACCAGGCCGGCTACTTCGACTACTCCACGGATCTCGCCAGCGAGATCCGGCACGACATGGTCGATGCGCTCGAGGCCTTCGGCATCCGCGTCGAGGCGGCCCACCACGAGGTCGCGGCAGGCCAGCACGAGATCGACTTCGAGTACGCCGACGCGCTCCAGACCGCCGACAACGCCATCACCTTCAAGTTCACCCTCAAGGCGATCGCCCAGCAGCACGGCCTGTACGCGACGTTCATGCCGAAGCCGATCCACGGGATCAACGGCTCGGGCATGCATACCCACCAGAGCCTGTGGTCGATCGAGCAGGAGCGGAACTCGTTCGCCGACGCCGACGCGGCCTACGGCCTCTCCTCGGTCGCCAAGTCGTACGCCGCCGGCATCCTGACCCACGCCCGCGGGATGATCGCGGTCCTGGCGCCGCTCGTGAACAGCTACAAGCGGCTGGTCCCGGGCTACGAGGCGCCGACGTACCTGACCTGGGGCCGGACGAACCGCTCGGCCCTCATCCGGGTGCCGATGGTCTCGCCGGGCAAGTCGATCGAGGGCACCCGCCTCGAGGTCCGCTGCCCGGATCCGTCCTCCAACACCTACCTGGCCTTCGCGGCGATGATCGCCGCCGGGCTCGACGGGGTGGAGAAGGGCCTCACCCTCGGCGAGCCGGTCGAGGAGTCGCTCTTCGAGATGGATGCCACCCAGATCGCATCGAAGGGCATCAAGGAGCTGCCGGGCACCCTCGGCGAGGCGCTCGACGAGCTCGCCAAGGACGACGTCATCCGCGAGGCCCTCGGCGACCACGTCTTCGACCACTTCGTCGCGGCCAAGCGCGAGGAATGGGACGAATATCGGACGCAGGTCTCGGACTGGGAGGTCGAGAAGTACCTCGAGCAGTTCTGATCCCAGGCACACCCCGTCTTCGACCCGGGCGCTCGGGGGCTCGGGACCGAAGGCACACCGATCGAGCGGCCGGCGTCCCCCGGCCGCTCGATCCTCTTCCCGGGGCTCATACGCGCGCCCGCGGCTGACACGCTCGCCGCGGCAGGCGGTTCCGATACTAGACGCCTCGTATAGGAAGTGATAGGATGCGTGGCACCGGCCCGTGACGGGCCGCGTCCCCTGCGTCGCCGCGCCGGTCTCCCGCTCGGCGCGGCGCCAGCGGACTCATGCGTCCCGCTCCGGAGCCCCAGCCCACCATGGCCGCCACCCCCCGTAAACCAAGATCCCAGTCCGGTACCATCCGCCGAACCCAGCCCTCGTCCGGGGCGCGGCGCGGGGGCTCGATGGAGATCGACGTGTCCGTGCCCCGCCCGTTCGTGGACACGACTGCCCGCGAGGCGCTGGACGCGATCGCCGTTCCCCTGACCATCGCCGCGGCCGTTCGCGATCGCGATGCACGGCTGCTGGACTTCCGGCTCGACTTCGCCAACGCGGCCGCCGCCGACTGGGCCGGCCTCGCCCGCGACGCGATGCACGGTCGCCTGATCACCGACCTGATCCCCGGCCTGCGGTCAGCCGGCCTGTTCGATGCCCTGGCCGAGGTCGTCGCCAGGGGCCGGCCGTTCCACCAGCACCGTCAGCCGTACGAGGGCAACGTGGAGGAGGGCAACGCCTTCGCGGGCGTCTTCGAGCTGATCGCTGTCCGGCTGGGTGACGGCTACCTCAGCCTCTGGTCGGAGCTGCCGGCGGCGGG
>JACQEG010000029.1 GCA_016200665.1 Chloroflexota bacterium
ACGGTCAGGTTGACCAGGTAGAGCACGCCCGAGAGCACGGCCAGCGCCGGCATCGCGAGCTGCTCGAGCGCCAGGCCGCGGACCCCGGCGATGCGGCCTGCGACGGACGGCTCCGCGCCACCGGCGAGGGGGAGTGGCTGGGTCATCTCGGTCATCTGACTGGGTCGCTCCGCATCGGGGTCGGGTGGTTGTGCGATGCAGTTCACCGCTTGCCCCTGAGAGCCGCGTGAGACGGCCCGCGGCGCTCGGTCGCTGCCGTCATACGGTCCAGGTATGGAATCGGCACGTCATACGCCGGGCGTATGCACGCGACCACGAGACGAGGCCGCGGTCAGCCGCATCGTGATCAGCACGCCTCGCTCGGTGCGCCGCCATACCGGGGGCGTATGAGATCGACCCATCTGGAGGTTCGGATCGGTCCAGACGGTCGCGTTCATACGCGGGAGGGATGGACCGCCCAGCCGCTCCAACACGCGGGAACCGCGGCGCAGGAGCTCCGGCTCATCATGGCGACATGCAGCTGACCGAGGTCGGGGCTCGACGTCGCGCCACCCTGGCGGACCATGGCGTGCTGTCCACGCTGCGGGCGGACGGCCGGATCGATGCCGTCCCGGCCTGCTTCGCCCTCGACGGCGACCTCCTGGCGATCCCGATCGATCGAGCGAAGCCGAAGGCGAGTGCGTCGCTTCAGCGGGCTCGAAATCTCGAGGCCCACGCCGAGGCGACCTTCCTGTGCGAGCGCTGGGACGCCACGGACTGGTCGCGCCTGTGGTGGGTCCGCCTGCGCGTCCGCCGGATCGAGGCCGACGAGCCGTCGCGGACCCGCCTCGAAGGCCTCCTCCGATCGCGCTACCCGCAGTACCGCACGACCCCGTTCGACCAGCTCCTCGTCTTCCGCGTCGAGGAGGTCAGCGGCTGGTCCGCGACCTGATCCGCCGGCCAGCCATCCGCTGGCGACGCTGCGCCGCCGTGACTCCGGTTGGTTCGCCCGTGCCCCGTGACGACCGCGCGGCCAGCCTGGCGGCCACGGCCAGCCTGGCGGCCGCGGCCAGCCTGGCCACCAAGGCCAGCCCGCCGATTTCGGTCAGATGTCGCCCCTGGTGACATGGCACCGCCCGGAACCCAGCTGGGGCCGTCAGGTGTCGGCGTGGGGCGACTTCTGACACTGAATCGGGACTCCCGTGTCGCGTCTGGCGACATATGGCGAATTCCGGGCGCGCGGGGCAGCCGGGCGACTTCCGGGCGCGCGGGGCAGCCGGGCGAATTCCGGGCGCGCGGGGCAGCCGGGCGACTTCCGGGCGGGCGGCGTGCGGCGGGGCCCGGCGGTGTGCGGCGGGGCCCGGCGGCGCGCGCCGGGGTCACGCCGCAGCGGCGTCAGACGCCCAGGCGCTGCAGGTAGTGCGGCAGCATTAGGCGCCACCACGGCCAGTCGTGGTTCACGTCGTCGCCCCACTCGTCGACGATCGCGGGAATGCCCTTCGCGGCGAGAATGTCGCGCATCGCCCGGGTGTCGGCGAGCATCTCGTCCTCCCAGGCCCCGCGGCCGACGACGAACGCCAGGCGGGCGGCTCGCAGCCGATCGAGGTACCACGGGTCCTCGAGGTTCGGGAGGTAGCGCAGCGGGCTGTTGAGGTAGACCGGCTCGCTGCCGTCGTCGCCGACGAACATCGAGAGCTGATACAGCCCGGAGATCGCGATCAGGCCATCGAAGTGGTCCGGATGCCGGAAGACGACGTTCGCGGCGTGGTACGCACCCATGCTCGCCCCCGTGGCCCATGACTGCTCCCAACCGGTGTGCTCACGGAGGAACGGGACGAGCTCGGTCGCGAGGTACGCGTCGTAGGCGTCGTGACGACGGCCCCGATCGAACGGCGAGATCGCCTGGTTCGTCCACGACTGCCAGTCCACCCCGTCGACCGCGACGAGCCGCATCCGGCCGGCCTCGATGAGGCCCGCACAGGCCTCGACCATGCCCCACGCCTCGAAGTCCCAGTAGCGGCCGTCCTGCGACGGGAACGCCACGACCGGCCGGCCGTCGTGGCCGTAGACCCGGAGGGCCATGTCGTGGCCCAGCGACGGGCTGAGCCAGGAACGCTCCTCGACCTGCATGGCGCTGTGGTGGTGGCCTAGGCGGTTGCGAGGATGACGTGGGCCGCGTCCTGGAGCGGCTCGAGGTCGGGCCCCCGCAGGATGTAGCCATAGTTGCCGATCGCGGTCGCGAACACGTCGTCGATCCGCTCGTGGTGGATGAGCGCCGGGCCCATGACCTGGATGACCTCGTCGTGGCTCAGCCGATAGGCCCGGCCGGTCTTCCGCCCGACCCACATCGTGTACCACGGCCGCTTCGTCGCGACCGTCGTCGTGCCGGTGACGAGAACGTCGGCCCAGGCCCGGTAGAAGTCGATGTCGTTGGCCCAGTTCCACATGTCGACCGTCAGGCCGCCGGGCTGGCGCATGTTGACTTCGAGGGCCGCGAGCTCCCCGTCGGGCAGCCGGAAGAACTCGAAGTGGAACGGCCGCTCCCGGACGTCGAAGGCCTTGACGATCCGGCGGCCGAGCTCGTCGAGATCGGGCGCGATCTCGCGGTCGATCCAGTAGTACATGTCGGCGCCCCGGACCGAGTCGAGCACGGTCAGGCCGTAGACGAGCGACGAGGCGAACACGACCCGGCCGTCGCGATCGACGAGGCCGTCGTAGCTCAGGAGCGTCCCGGTGAGGTACTCCTCGAGCATGTAGTCGATCGCCGGCCGGTCGCCGAGGAACGCGTCGAGGTCGGTCTCGTTCTCGAGGCGGTACGTTCGCGCCGCGCCGACCCCGACGTCGGGCTTGGCGATGATCGGGAAGCCGACCTCCTCCGCGAAGTGGCGCGCGACCGGGGCATTGCCGCGGCGCACGACGCGGCCGCGCGCCACCCGCACGCCGGCGCGCTCGAAGACCCGCTTCATGACCGACTTGCGCTTGACCCGGTCGATCTTGTCGGCCTTCAGCCCGAAGACGTTGAACTCGCTTCGGAGGCGGGCGTCCGTCTCCAGCCAGTACTCGTTGAGCGACTCGATCCGGTCGACCTTGCCGTATCGCCCGGTGAAGTAGCCCACGGCTCGAATGAGCGCGTCGAGGTCGTGCATGTCGGGCACGCGGTAGTACTCGGTGAGGGCCGCCCGGAGTTCCGGCCGGAGCGCGTCGTACGACGCGTCCGCGATCCCGAGCACCGTGGCCCCGGCGTCGCGCAGGCGCTGGGCGTAGAGGTACATCCCCGGCGGGAAGTGCGGCGACAGGAAGACGACGTTCACGGGGTGACGCTCATGGAGCCGGCGATGTTCGGGCTCCGGTGACTGACAGTCAAGATTCGTCGGGTGCGGCCGGGGTCCGGGGCGATCAGGCCTCGAGGATCGCCTTGAGCCGATCGAGGGCTGCCATCTCGGCATCCATCGTCGCCTGGACGGCGCCGCCCATGAGCAGCTTCTTCCAGCCGCCCAGCTCGACCGCCAGCGAGAACGACAGGCGCGTGCCGCCGGTCTCGGCCGCGAGGCGGTACTCGCCCGTCGGGCGGACCGGTCCGGCGATGGCCTTGAACGCGAGCAGCCGGCCCGGCTCGAAGGCGGTGATCTCGTAGTCGGCATCGATCCGCCGGCCACCAGGCCCCTTGACGCCCTGCTTCCAGACCTCGCCCACCCCGCGGCCGGAGACGTGCGCCACGTCGAGGACGCCGGAGCGCCAGCGCGGGGCGGTCGAGCCGTCGGCGATGAATGCCCAGACCTCATCGACCGGCCGATCGATGACGATCGAGCGTTGCGCAGCGGGCATGGCCGTCCTCCTCGCCGGATCGCTGGGATCCGATGCGGGAGTCTAGTCAGCGCGAGGTCGGATGGACCAGCCTCAGCTCGGGGCCGGGCTCGGGGAGACGAGCAGGGCGGGACCCGGGGAGCCGCTAGGGGCTGGAGCCGGGCTGAGGTGGCACAGCCAGCACAGGTTGCCGGGCCGGTGGGTCATGTCGGACGGGAGCGGCGCCGACACCCCGTGGCACTCGAGACAGCGAGCGTTCGGGGCGGCGAGGTGGGCGGGCTTCGGGGCCGGGCCGGCGGAGGCCGTGTGGCAGACCGTGCACTGATCGGCGTGGATGCCGGAGTGGCCCGGGGCCGTCTGCACGAGCCGCGCATTGTCGTGGCAGGCGGTGCACAGGTTCCAGTGCGCCACGGGATGCGGGATGACCGGGATGTCCCTGACCCCGATGATGCCGCCGCTCGTCTCGTGGCAGGCCTTGCAATCGGCGCCGGCCGGCATGGACACCGCACCCGGCGCCATCGAGACGAGCCACGGCGTCGACGTCGGCGCGACGTATGGGGTCCGGGTGGGAGTGGATCGCGCCGAGAGCGACGCGTCGGCGACGGTCAGGGCGAAGGCCACGGCGACGACCGCGCCGAGCGCGGCGAGGGCGACGACGACCAGTCGAGCCAGCCGCCGGAGCGCGCCCTTCATCGGGCGGACCCGCCCAGGCCGAGGACCGGGCGGCGGAGCAGGGTCCGCTGCAGCGAGGCCCGGAGGCCGTGGACGTCGCCTGGACCGCCCGGCGACGACAGGTCGATGAAGCGCTCGACGAGGACGTAGACGAGGGCGACCGCCGCCACGGCGCCGACGACGATCCCGATCTCGTCCAGGCTCGGGACGTAGCTGGCATACGGCGCCGAGACGATGCCCGACGCCGCCGTCGATGGCGCGATCTGGCCGGCGGTGACGAAGGTCAGCCGGTCGACGAAGAGCCCGATCATGATCAGCCACGAGGCCACGAAGACCCGTCCCGCCACCCGCCGGCCAGGCCAGGCCACGAGGGCCAGCGGCGCGAGCAGCCCGAGGCCGATGCGGACGATCCACGACACCGGGCCGAGCGGCCCGATGGCGAGGGCCTCGACGGCGGCCCGGTCCGCGGCGCTGCCGATCGTGATCGCCGCCAGGCTCCGGATCGCCATGTAGGCGATGACCAGGCCGAGCAGGATCACGAGCAGCCGCCGGATCCCGACGATGACGTCGGTCGCCTCGGCCCCGTGGCCGGGCAGGCGCAGCCGATTGACCAGCACGAAGACGATCCCCAGGACCGACGCGCCCGAGAGGATCGCCGTCACGATGAGGTAGATCGGGGCGATGCTGCCCTGCCAGAACGGCCGGGACACGAGGCTCCCGAAGACGAGCCCGAGCGTCGTCGGGGCGACGCAGGCCACGCCGGCCGAGATCACGCAGGCGATGTGGGCCAGCCGGGCGAAGCCCATGAGGTTCGTCACGAGCTCGAACACGAGGACGCCCAGGTACAGGCCGTAGACCGTGCCCATCCACCACATCGGCGAGCCGGGCGACGGGCTGAGGATCACGCCGAAGACGAGGCGGATCGGATAGTGGAGCTCCAGGGCGATGACCCCGAAGCCGCTCATGAGGAACAGCAGCGCCAGGACGACGTGGCGCATCTCGACCGGCTTGAAGCGATCGATCCCGAAGACCATCCCGAGCGAGGACACGAGGCACAGCCCGCTCGTCGTCACGACGAGGAAGACGTACGTCGCGATGAGCAGGCCCCACTCGACGGCCGGCGTCGTGTTGAAGACCTCCGTCCCCGGCGGGACGGTCAGCGCGGCCGCGACCGCGCCGATCGCGATGAGCGCCGTCAACCCGGCGAAGACCGCCTTCAGCCAGGTCGGCTGGGCGGCGACCTCCGCGCGAAGCCCGACCCGGGCCGCGACGAGGGCCGCCGCAACGGTCGGGCGATCGAGCGCGATCTCGCGGCCGGCGACGCGGATGACCATCAGCCGACCTCCGTCTCGAGGCCGATGTAGTAGACGCGCGGGCTCGTCCCGAGCTCGGGCCGCAGGAGGCCGACGCCGGGCGCGTTGACGATCTTCTGGATCGGGCTGCCGGCATCGTTGAGGTCACCGAACACCCGGGCCTCGACGGGACAGACCTCGACGCAGGCCGGCACGCGACCCTGGCTGATGCGGTGATAGCACCAGGTGCACTTGTCGGCCACGCCGGCGTTGCCCGTCGGGGTCGTGGCGCCGTCAGGCGTCAGGTAGCGGGCGCCGTAGGGGCAGGCGACCACGCAGTACCCGCAGCCCACGCAGCGCTCCTGGTCGACGAGGACGATCCCCTCGGGCGTGCGGTACGTCGCCCCGACCGGGCAGACGGCGACGCACGGCGGGTTCTCGCACTGCATGCACAGCCGTGACACGAACGAGCTGTCCTTGACCGCCACCGCCGCGGCGCCCGGCGCCGTCGACACCGGCGGGAAGCCGTGGATCCCGGCATCGGGCGAGTCGATGAAGATCGTGCCGTCCTCGGCGATGACGTGGCGCTCGACCCAGGTCCGGTTGTACTCCGGCTCGGGCGGCACGTGGTTCTCGAGCTTGCAGGCGGCGACGCAGTGGCCGCAGCCGATGCACGCCGACGCGTCGACGCCGAAGGCCCAGGCCGGCACGGCCGCGGGCGTGGCCGGTCCACTGCCGGGGCTCGCGGCGGGATCGGTCGCGCCGGGGGCCCGGCCGCTCCGGGCGGCGACGACGTCAGGCGCGGGCGCGAGGAGCTTCAGGCCCACGAGGCCGGGCGCGAGCGCGCAGGCGACCTTCAGCAGGTGCCGTCGGGAGAAGCCGGCCACCTGTCGTGCGTCCATCGTCGCCTGGACCCGCTCGCTCGCCTGCTCGCCCGCGCGCTCGCCCGGCCTACCGGTGGGTCCGGCGGAACAGGACGAACGCCCAGACGATCGGCACCGAACCGAGCACCGCGGCGCTCGCGAAGAGCCCGACCTGGGCCGCCGTCTCACCGATCGTGAACAGCAGCAGGTGCACGCCGACGAAGGCGATCAGGAAGCCCACCCAGAGCGTCACGGCGGACACCAGCAGCCACAGCCCGACCAGCCGGAACTCGGCCCCGATGTGACCCGCGCCGACGGCGAGCGGACGTCGAAGCGCCTCGGGCATCGGGTGCCCGCTGACCCGCCACAGGAGCACGCCGACGACGGCCTCGGCGACGAGCAGCAGTGGCAGGAGCACCGTGAAGAGCGTTCCGATCCTCATGTCGTCCATGTCTCTCCCTTCATGACTCGTTCAGGTCCCGATCGGCCGGTGGCAGGCCAGGCAGCTGCCGGACCACGTCGGGTGGGCCGGCGGCAGGGGCCGCATGCCGGTGGGGTTGTGGCAGACCGTGCACTCCGGCAGGCCGATGAGCGGGTGGCGGATGATCGGTGGCGTCGGAGCGGTCACGGCGTGGGGGTCGTGGCAGGCGACGCAGGACGGCCCGGTGAAGTGGCTGCTCGGCACGATGACCGGGAACCCGAGCGGGCGCCCGACGATGGCCTCGTGACAGGTCAGGCAGAGCGCCGTCGGGGCCGACGTGTCGACCCCGGCGAGGAGGCCCGTGGCGGCGACCGGGGCGGCCGAGCGCTCGGGCGCGAGAAGCTCGGGTGATGGGTTGGCCGCGGGGTGGCCCGCGAGCGGGCCGTGGCACGACTCGCAGCTGATCCCGCCGTGCCTGGCGGCGGCCCAGCTCGTGGCCTGGTCGGGATGACAGACGGCGCAGCTGGCGGTGCCCTCGAACGCGGCGGGCCGGATGGCCCAGGTGGTCGCATTGCGACCGGGATGGGCCCCGAACTGGCCGTACGTGACCGCGACCGCGCCGCCGACGCCGAGCCCGAGGACCGCCAGGATGGCGAGGGGTACGGCCCACCGCACGAGGCGGCGCGCTCCGGCCAGGAGCCGGTCGCGGGTCCGGAGGACAGCCGCCCGGATGGCCGCGACGGTCCGGGCCGCCCGGCGACGGGCGACGCGGCCGCGCACGGCGAGGCGGTGGAG
>JACQEG010000019.1 GCA_016200665.1 Chloroflexota bacterium
CTCAGCCGATACGACCGAGCAGGTGGACCACAGCTCAGAGGGCGAGCGTCACCACTCGGCGCGGCCCTGCCGGATGCGGATGCTCTCGAGGATCCCGAGGCCGCCCGCGAGCGAGATCAGGGATGCGCCGCCGTGGGTGACGAACGGCAGCGGGATGCCGGTGATCGGCATGATCCCGATGACCATCCCGACGTTGACGACGAG
The DNA here is from genome assembly GCA_016200665.1 of Chloroflexota bacterium. Classification (GTDB taxonomy): domain Bacteria; phylum Chloroflexota; class Limnocylindria; order Limnocylindrales; family CSP1-4; genus UBA5189. Next base: position 205 of record JACQEG010000019.1, read on the forward strand.
CTGGAACAGGATCATCGCCGCGAGGCCGCAGCCGAACATCGTCCCGAAGGGATCGCGCGAGCCCCAGGCGGCGGCGAGGATTCGCCAGATCAGGGCGACGAACAGGCCGACGACGACGATCGCACCGATGTAGCCCAGCTCCTCGGCGAGGATCGCGAACACGAAGTCGGTGTTCTGGACCGGCAGGAAGTCGAGGGCGTTCTGGGTGCCGTTCGTGAGGCCCTTGCCGAACCAGCCACCCGAGCCGACGGCGATCTGGGCCTGCCACAGCTGATAGCCGGCACCCTGGAGGTCGCCGAGCGGATCGAGGAATGCGGTCAGCCGGCCACGCTGATAGTCGCGCAGGACGTAGGTCCAGATGAACGGCATCGAGGCGAGCGCGACGCCGGCCAGCACCGCGAGCCAGCGCAGGCTCGCACCCGACATGAACAGCATCCCGGCGAGGATCGCCGCGAACACGAGCGAGGTCCCGAGGTCCGGCTGCAGCAGGACCAGCAGGAGCGGTGGCCCGACGAGGATGCAGGCCCCGAGGATCGACCAGAGCGAGTCCAGCCGTCCCTTCCGCGCTCCGAGGTAGTTCGCGAGCACGACGATCATCAGGATCTTGGCGATCTCGCTGAACTGGAACTGCAGCCCGAGGATCGAGACCCAGCGCGACGATCCGCCGACGCCCGAGCCGATGCCGAGCGTGACGACGAGCAGCCCGAGCTGGGCCAGGTACAGCGGCCACGAGAACGTCTGGAGCCAGTGGTAGTCGAAGGCCGTCGCGACGACGAAGACGACCAGGGCGATCGCGGCCCACAGCAGGCCACGCAGGAAGACGGAGCCGCCGGCGAAGGCATCTCCGCCCGCGGACGCGGAGTTGCTGTAGGCCATGACGAGGCCGAGCCCGGCCAGCAGGGCAGCGTAGGTCGCGAGCTGGAGGTCGAAGGCGCGCCACACCGCCCCAACCTTGCTGTTGGGCCAGTCGCGGACCGGGGCGGCGCGAACGCTCGCGAGTCCCATCGGCTCCTAGTCCCTGTAGAAGTTGCCCTTGTCGAGCAACGCCGGCATCCGGTAGTCGTGCTTGATCCCGAAGTAGAGCTGCAGGAAGTACTTGCAGATCTCGGTCGAGACGTTGCCGACCGTGTTCGCCTCGTAGGTGAAGGCGATGAAGGCGAGGTTCGAGTCGGTGCGGGCCATGGCCTTGAGCCCGCCCGGATCCGACGCGGTCTTCCAGGGGTTCTTGGGCACGTAGCCCACGAACCACTCGTGATACGGCAGCCGGCCCTGGGCGTCCGGGATGCCGTACTCGGCGGTCCCGGTCTTGCCACCGACGACGATGGGGAGATCGCGAAGGTTCCAGGTGTGGCCGCTGAGGACGACCTGCCGGGTGTTCATCCGCATGATCCGGAGGATGTTCGGATCGACATTGATCTTGCGGATGACCGTCGGCTCGAATGGCTGCACGATGCTGCCATCCGGCCCGAGGATGTCGTGGACGAGCCGTGGCGCGTGGAGGGTCCCGCCGTCGATGACCGCGGCGTAGGCGTTCAGCAGCTGGAGCGGCGTGACCGCGTCATAGCCCTGGCCGATGCCGGCGTGGTAGACGTCGCCCGGGTAGATCGGCTCACCGAGGGTCTCCATCTTCCACTGGTTCGATGGGATGATCCCGCTCGCTTCGGTCGGAAGGTCGATCCCGGTGGGTGCCCCGAGCCCGAACTGGTGGGCCCAGTAGGCCAGCCGGTCGATCCCGACGCGGGCGGCCGCCTGGTAGAAGTACGTGTCGCTCGAGTGCTCGAAGCCGCACGTCAGGTTGCACATTCCGAAGCCGCGGCCGTTCCAGTCGACGAACCGCGCCCCGCCGAGCGTGAGGTAGCCGGCGGTGTGGAGCCTGGTCTCGGGCGTCAGTCGCTTGTCCGCCAGGGCCGCGATCGCCGTGATCATCTTGAACGTCGATCCGGGCGGGTACTGGTCAGCCGTCAGGGTGTTGAGGAGCGGCTTGCCGGGGTTGTTCAGGTAGGCCTGGTAGTCCTTGGTGCTGATGCCCTGTTGGAACAGGTTGTCGTCGTAGGTCGGCAGGCTGACCATCGCGAGGATCTCGCCAGTCGAGGGGTTCATGACGATGAACCCGCCGCGCTTGAGGTGCGCTCGCTGCATCCCCCACATGAGCGCCTTCTGGGCGAGCTGCTGGATCCGGGTGTCGATCGACAGCACCAGCGAGTCGCCCGGCACGGGCTCGCGATTCGTCGTCAGCACCTGGAGCTTCCGGCCCGACGCGTCCCGCTCGACCGTCTCGAGCCCGTAGCTGCCCCGCAGCTGGCTTTCGTACACGGATTCCACCCCGGCTCGGCCGATGAGATCGTCCGGGAGGTAGCCCTGGTCCCCGAGCTGCTCGAGCTCGCTGGCGTTGATCGGCCCCGTGTAGCCGAGGATCTGTGAGAACAGCGGCCCGAGGACGTATTTGCGCTGGGTCTCGACGTCGACCTCGACACCCGGCAGGTCCTGGCCGGATTCGGCGATGAAGTCGGCGACCGACGGATCGACGTCCGAGGCGACCCGCACGAGGTCGTAGCGCGATCCCGGGTTCGAATCGATCGCGACGTTGATGTCGGCCGGGTCCTTGCCGACGAGCGCGGCGAGAGCGGCGATGACCGCGTCGCGGCGCGAGTCCGGCAGATCGGCCGGCCGGATCTTCACGCTGTACGAGGCCACGTTCGTGACGAGCGGGTTGCCGCTGCGGTCATAGACGAGCCCTCGCGTTGACGGGAGCGCCTGCAGGACGGTCCGGTTGGCGTCCGCGAGGGCGGCGTACTCGGCGCTGGAGCTCACCTGGAGGGTGAACAGCCGCACGAGCAACAGGCTCGACGCCAGGACGACGACCATCCCGAACGCGACGAACCGCAGCAGCGGCCGCGCGTCCTGGTTCGGCGCTCCGGCCGTGCCGCTGAGGGTGGTCACCAGTCGACCCGCTCGACGACGAGCTGTCGATCGTGGGCATTCACGATCAGGGGCCCGAGGAAGATCCCGAGCACCGCGTCATAGATGACGCCGGGCATGAACAGCCCAATCGGGTCGGCCACGGTGCCGGCGCCCTGGCCCGTCGAGCCGAGCACGAGGATCAGCATCGAGTAGACGAGGCTGAGGATCGGGACGGCCACGATCGGGACGACGAGGCGGAGGCGTGCCATCGGCTGGGCGATGAGGCGGGCGCCGCCCATGGCGACGAGGAGGGCGAACGCGGAGGCGCCGAGCGGCCTGCCGAGCAGCGAATCAAGGACGATCCCCCCGACGAACGCCCACGCCACGCCACCCTCGATTCCGGCCGCGATCGACCAGATGACACCGAGGACGAGCACGAGGTGCGGAGCCGCATTGCCAATGGTCAGGTACCGGCCGAGCGTGACGTCGAGAACGGCCACGATGGTCGCCCCGATCGCGGAGAGGAGGAGGCTCATCGGCGGCGTCGGTCCTCGGCGGAGTGAGAGGTGCCGCGCGAACTCGGACTCCCTCGCGGCGACGATCGGACGGCACGGCCGCGTCGTGCTGGGAGTATCCCACGATGCGCTCCAGAACGGCAATCAGGTCGATGTCCCTATGACCATGGTTCCTCGACGCGCCACCGCACGTGCCTCTGGCGGCGTCGATCCGCCCGGGTTGGGCGGGTTTCTGCCACCGATGGCGATGGGCCGACGCGATGTTTCACGTGAAATGGCACCCATCGGGGCGGGCCACGCCGATCGCGTGGGTCGCGGGTGAGCGGCGGGCAATCGAGCCATGCGAGAGTCCGGCAGAGGCCCGCCGCCGAGTGTCGCGGCACAGGGGATCGGGGTCCAGATGGTAGAATCGGGGTCCGTGAACGACCGCCGGAAAGGCAGCTGATTGGGCCAGACCATCGCCTGTGCCAACCAGAAGGGCGGCGTCGGAAAGACCACGACGGTCGTCAATCTCGCGAGCTACCTCGCGCTGGCCGGCGACCGAGTCCTCGTCATCGACCTCGATCCGCAGGGCAATGCCACAAGCGGGTTGGGGCTCGAGCGCACGCGCGACCAGTCGGTCTACGACGCCGTGATCGACGCCGTGAGCCTCGCTGAGCTCACGGTGGCCGGTGGCGTCCCCAACCTGTTCGTGGTCCCTTCGTCGATTGCCCTTGCCGGAGCCGAGGTCGAGCTCGCCCCGCTCGAGCAGCGAGAACGTCGACTGGCGCGACTCGTCGCGCCGATTGCCGGCGACTACGACTACGTCTTCATCGATTGCCCACCGTCGCTCGGGCTGCTCACGGTGAACGCGCTGACCGCCGCCGACGCGACACTGATCCCGATCCAGTGCGAGTACTACGCGCTGGAGGGCCTGGGCCAGCTGCTCGCCACGATCAACCTCGTCCGCGACCACTTGAACCCGAAGCTCGCCGTGAAGGGCGCCGTGCTCACGATGCATGACGCGCGCACGAATCTGAGCAACCAGGTCGCCGCCGAGGTGCGGGCGCATCTCGACGGGCGCGTGTACGACACCGTCATTCCGCGCAGCGTGCGGCTGTCGGAGGCCCCGAGCCATGGCCTGCCGATCCACGCCTACGCCCCGACCTCCAAGGGCGCCCAGGCCTACGCCGAGCTCGCCGCAGAAGTTCGGACGCGCGATGGCCGCCCGGCCGCCACGGCACGAGATTCTGTCGATCAGCCCGCCGGCGGCGAGCCGCAGAACGCCTCGGCGAAGTCCGACCCGACCGCCATGGCCATGGCGGGAGCCGCTCGATGACGACCCAGGGCCAGCGCCCACACGGGCTTGGACGGGGCCTCGCGGCGCTCATCCCGCAGCGGCCGGCCACCACGGCCGGCGCGACCGAGATCGCCCTCGACCGCATCAGCGAGAATCCACGCCAGCCACGCCAGCGGCTCGCCGACGACGCCCTCGCGACGCTCGCGGCGAGCATTCGAGAGCACGGCGTGATCCAGCCCATCCTGGTGACGGAGACGCTCGACGGCTACCGGCTCGTCGCCGGCGAGCGGCGCGTCCGGGCGGCCCGCATGGCCGGCCTGGAGCGGATCCCGGCGGTGGTCAGGCAGCTCGCCGACCGGGAGCAGCTCGAGCTTGCCCTCGTCGAGAACCTCCAGCGCGAGGACCTCGATCCGATGGAAGCCGCACGGGCCTATCGCCAGCTCATCGACGAGTTCGCGTTCTCGCAGGAAGACCTCGCGTCACGCGTGGGCCGGGCGCGATCCACCGTTGCGAACACGCTTCGCCTTCTCGACCTTCACCCGGCAGTCCAGGCCGCCGTGGCCGCGGGCCAGGTGTCGGAAGGACATGCGCGCGCGCTCGGCGGGCTGCTCACCGAGGCCCAGCCGCGTGTCCTGGATCTCGTGACCGAGGGCGACCTGTCGGTACGCCAGGCGGAGGAGCTCGTCCGTCGGCTCCGCGAGCCACGCCAGGCCATCGCAGCCGAGGCCGACCCAGCCCAGGCCCGTGACCCGGACCTGGATCGAGTGGAGGAGGACCTCCGTCGCGCCCTGGGCACGAAGGTGCGGCTCGCGAAGTCGCGGCGCGGCGGCCGAATCGTCATCGAGTACTACAGCGACGAGGAGCTGAGCCGGCTGTACGACCGGCTCGTTGGAGCGCCATCGTGACCGAGCCGCAGAAGGTCGCCGCCGAGACGACGGCCAAGGTGCCCAGGCGCCGCGGCGGCGGGGCAGCGGCCGGATCGGACTACACCGCCGCGAGCATCCAGGTCCTCGAGGGCCTCGAGGCCGTCCGGCGCCGGCCTGGCATGTACATCGGCTCGACAGACGTCCGCGGACTCCACCACCTCGTCTGGGAGGTCGTCGACAACTCGATCGACGAGGCGATGGCCGGGTACGCCAAGACCATCCGGGTCACCGTGAGCAAGGACGGCCTCGTCGAGGTGATCGACGATGGCCGCGGCGTGCCCGTCGGCAAGCATTCGACCGGCAAGGACGCCCTCGAGGTCGTGCACACCGTGCTCCACGCCGGCGGCAAGTTCGGTGGCGGCGGGTACAAGGTCTCCGGCGGGCTGCATGGCGTCGGCGTGAGCGTCGTGAACGCGCTCTCGGAGTGGCTCCGCGTCGAGTCGGCCCGCGATGGCTCGATCTGGGCCCAGGAGTACCACCGCGGCAAGCCGGCGGGGCCGGTCAAGAAGATCGCGCCGCAAGGCGATCGACGGGGCACCCGCACCGTGTTCCGAGCGGATCCCGAGATGTTCGAGACGATCGAGTTTTCGTTCGAAACGATCAGCCAGCGCCTCCGTGAGTCGGCCTACCTCACGAAGGGCGTCTGGATCACGCTCATCGACGAGCGCATCGATCGAGAGCGATCGTTCTACTTCGAGGGCGGGCTGCAGTCCTTCGTCCGGCACCTCAACCGCAACAAGGAGGTCCTTCACCGCCCGATCTACGTCGAGCGCAGAGAGGGCTCGACTGCGGTCGAGGTCGCGGCCCAGTACAACGACTCCTACACCGAGAACGTCCTCGCCTTCGCGAACAACATCAACACCGTCGACGGTGGGACCCACGTCACCGGCTTCCGGGCGGCCCTCACCAGCTCGCTGAACGACTGGGCCCACAAGGCCGGGGTGCTCAAGCCCGCGGACGGCAACCTGTCAGGCGACGACGTCCGCGAGGGCCTGACCGCGGTCATCAGCGTGAAGCTGACGGACCCCCAGTTCGAGGGCCAGACGAAGGCCAAACTCGGCAACGCCGAGGTGAAGGGCCAGGTCCAGGCTGCCGTCACCGACAGCCTCATCCAGTACCTGGAGGAGAACCCCGGCGATGGCCGGAAGATCATCGAGAAGTGCCTGACCTCCGCTCGGGCCCGTGAGGCGGCTCGCAAGGCCCGCGATCTCGTCATCCGGAAGGGCGTGCTCGACGGCCTGTCGCTGCCGGGCAAGCTCGCCGACTGCCAGGAGCGCGATCCGGCCCGGAGCGAGCTGTACATCGTCGAGGGCGACTCCGCCGGTGGCTCGGCGAAGCAGGGCCGGGATCGGCGCTTCCAGGCCGTCCTGCCGCTGCGCGGCAAGGTCCTGAACGTCGAGAAGGCCCGCCTCGACAAGATCGTCGCGAGCGAGAACGTCCGGCCGCTGATCATCGCCCTCGGGGCCGGGATCGAGGGCATCGGCGACAGCTTCGACCTGGCCAAGCTCCGATACCACCGGGTCATCATCATGACCGACGCCGACGTCGACGGCGCCCACATCCGGACGCTGCTCCTGACGCTGTTCTACCGCCACATGCCACAGGTCATCGAGGCCGGCTACCTCTACATTGCCCAGCCACCCCTCTACCGGATCTCCACCGGCAAGGTCACCAAGTACGCCCAGTCGGAGAAGGACCGGGAGCGGATCCTCAAGGAGTTCAACACCAAGAACGTCTCGGTCCAGCGCTTCAAGGGCCTCGGCGAGATGAATGCCGACCAGCTCTGGGAGACGACGATGAACCCCGAGACACGGGTCCTCCTGCGTGCCGAGATCGAGGACGCCGTCGAGGCGGACGCGATCTTCACGATGCTCATGGGCGAGAAGGTCGGTCCCCGGAAGGAGTTCATCAAGACCGAGGCGCGGAAGGTCAAGAACCTTGACATCTGACGTCGCGGCTCGCCCCTCGCCGCTCGCCGACTACGTCTTCGAGCCGCATCGCTGCTTCGCCTGCGGCGAGCTCAACGAGCACGGCCTTCGGCTCCAGCTCCACGCGACGAGCGAAGGCTGCTGGACCGAGCTGACGCTGGACCCGCGCTTCCAGGGCTGGGACTCGGTCGCCCACGGTGGAATCGTCACGACGCTCCTCGACGAGGTCATGGCCTGGTCCGTCATCGGCCGCGACACGTGGGGCGTCACCGCTCGCCTCAACATCTCGTTCCGCAAGCCGGTGCCCGTCGGCGTGCCGATCCGAGCCGAGGGCTGGGTCGTGGAGGACCGTCGCCGGACGTTCCGAACCGCGGGAAAGGTCGTCGACCTCGCCAGCGGCACGGTGCTCGCGGAGGGCGAGGGCACGTTTGTCGCCGCTCCGCCCGAGCAGCTCGCGCTGCTGAAGTCGCGCTACCGGCTACGGCCGTCGGCCGATGGCGAGCTCCGTCGCGAAGCCCAGGACGGCGATACCACCGACCAGGTGGACCCGGCAGCCTTCTCATGACGCCGACGACCGTGGTCGCCACCCCACCTGCGGCCCCCGCGGTGCCCGCCGCGCGGCCGATGTCCGCGGCGACGGAGCGGGCGACCGCGTTCGTCGCCGAGATGCTGCCGCGGGCGATCGGGCTCGGGCGGGCGCTGGCCGAGGACGCGGGCGACCCTGAGGCCTTCGCGGGAGCGCTGGGTATCGCCTTCGACGCCCTCGCCGACCCGGTCTACGGCGCCGAGCAGGCCCGCGTCGCGCCCGGCATCGGGCCGGTCCATGGCGTCCGGCTGCCGCTGCTCACCGCAGTCCGGAAGAGCTTCGAGCGGGCGACGAGGCGCGAGTCGAGCGCCACCCTGCTGTTCCTCGCCGATCGGCTGCTCCGGCATTCGACGATGGAGCCGCGGTGGTTCGCGATCGGCATCCTCGACCGCACGCTCCGAGCCGAGCCCGAGCGAACCTGGCAGCTGCTGCGGCGCGCCGGACGCGAAGCCGGAGACTGGATCGCCGTCGACACGCTCGCCCACCCGGTTGGCCGCGGGATCCTTCGCGAGCCGTACCGCTGGGCCGAGCTCGAGCAGCTCGTCATCTCGCCGAGTCGTTGGGAGCGCCGGCTCGTCGGGTCGACGATCGCCACGATCCCGTTCGTCGATCGGAAGGCCGGTCGGACGCCCGAGATCGCGACCCGCGGCCTCACGATCCTCGCGACGCTCATCGGCGACACCGAGCCGGACGTCCAGAAGGCCCTCGCCTGGGCGTACCGCTCGATGGCGGTCGTCGATCCGGCGGCGACGACGGCGGCCCTGGAGGCGGAAGCACGGACCGCGGTCGCGACCCACGACGGCCTGCGAGCCTGGGTCATCCGGGACGCTGCGCCGAAGCTCCATCCCGAGGACGCCGCTCGCCTCAAGGCGCTCGTCGACGGGCTGCGCCGGAAGCCGGGTGTCGAGCCGACCTCGCGTGCCGCCGAGCTGGCCCACCGGTTCGAGGGCATGGGCCTCGGCCGGCCCACCCCGGAGCCGCCGCTGTGACCGCGCCTGCCACCACCGAGCCTGAGGACGCCTCGTGACCGACGCCAACCTCGGCGACATCCGCGCGATCCGCATCGAGGACGAGATGCGGACGTCGTACCTCGACTACGCGATGAGCGTCATCGTGGCGAGGGCGCTGCCGGACGTCCGTGACGGTCTCAAGCCCGTCCACCGCCGGATCCTCTACACGATGGGCGAGATGGGGCTCTCGTCCACGAGCTCCTTCCGCAAGTGCGCCGCGATCGTCGGCGAGGTCATGGGCAAGTACCACCCGCACGGCGACGTGGCCCTGTACGACGCCCTCGTCCGGCTGGCCCAGGACTTCTCGATGCGCTATCCGCTCGTGAACGGTCAGGGCAACTTCGGCTCCGTCGACGGCGATGCCCCGGCGGCGATGCGCTACACGGAGGCCCGCCTCACCGCCCTCGCCTCCGAGATGCTCGCGGACATCGACAAGGAGACCGTCGACTTCGTCGACAACTACGACGGCACGCAGAAGGAGCCGACGGTCCTCCCGGCGAAGCTCCCGAACCTGCTCGTGAACGGCAGCTCGGGGATCGCCGTCGGGATGGCGACGAACATCCCGCCGCACCATCTCGGCGAGGTCGTCGACGCGACGATCGCCCTGATCGACGACCCGGAGCTCACCGCCGACGAGCTCTGCCAGTACGTCACCGGCCCCGACTTCCCGACTGGCGGCACGATCTTCCGCTACGAGCGCCAGCGCAACTCGATCTCCGGCGAGTGGGAGACCGTCGACGCGATCCGCCAGATGTACGCCCACGGCCGCGGCCGGGTCGTCATGCGGGCGCAGGTGGCGTTCGAGGAGGTCAAGGGCGATCGCGTCGCGATCATCGTCACCGAGCTGCCCTACCAGGTGAACAAGGCGACCCTCCTCGAGAAGATCGCCGAGCTCGTCAAGGACAAGAAGATCGACGGCATCGCCGACCTGCGGGACGAGTCGGACCGCGACGGCATGCGGATGTACGTCGAGATCAAGCGCGACGCCAACCCGCACAAGGTCCTGAACAACCTCTTCAAGCACACGACGCTCCAGGCCGCGTTCAACATGAACATGCTGGCCCTCGTCGACGGCCAGCCCCAGACGCTGCCCCTGAAGTCGGTCCTCCAGCACTACGTCGACCACCGCCGCGAGATCGTCCGGCGGCGGACCGAGTACGACCTCGAGCGGGCGCGCGAGCGGGCCCACATCCTCGAGGGCCTCAAGATCGCCCTCGATCACCTCGACGAGGTCATCAAGACCATCCGCGAGTCGGCCGACGTCGAGCGGGCCAAGGCCAACCTCATGAGTCGCTTCGACCTGTCGGAGCGCCAGGCCCAGGCGATCCTGGACATGCGCCTCGCCCGCCTGGCGGCCCTCGAGCGCAAGAAGATCGAGGACGAGTACCTCGAGGTCATCCAGCTCATCGCCGAGCTCGAGGACATCCTCGCCAACGTGGCCCGGGTCCTGTCGATCATCAAGGACGAGCTCCGCGAGCTGAAGAAGAAGTACGCCGGCGACCGCCGGACCCGCGTCGCCGAGGACTCCAGTCGCGAGCTCACCGACGAGGACCTCATCGCCGACGAGGACGTCGTCATCACGATCAGCGGCCGGGGCTACATCAAGCGCCAGCCGGTCGCGACGTACCGCCGCCAGGCGCGCGGCGGCAAGGGGATCATCGGCCACGTCACCCGCGAGGAGGACGCCGTCGAGCATCTCCTCGTCGCCAACACCCACGACTGGGCGCTGTTCTTCACGAACCGCGGCCGGGTGTTCTCGGCGAAGGTCCACGCCATCCCCGACGCGTCGCGCCAGGCCAAGGGCCTGCCGATCATCAACATGCCGGGCGTCCAGGTGGACGCCGGCGAGGTCCCGATGGCCACGATCACGCTGCCGGCCTTCGCCGCGGGCAGCTACCTCGTCATGGCCACGAAGCAGGGCCGGATCAAGAAGACGCCACTCGAGCAGTTCGAGCGGGTCCGCTCGACGGGGATCCGGGCGATCACGATCGACGAGGACGACGAGCTGGCCTGGGTCGACGTCTCGTCCGGCGAGGACGACGTCATCATCGCCACGGCCCAGGGCATGCTCGCCCGATTCCACGAGAGCGAGGTCCGGGCGATGGGCCGAGACGCCGCCGGCGTCATCGGCATCCGCCTCCGCCGGGTCGGCGACGCGGTCGTGTCGATGAGCGTCGTCCAGCCGACGGCCGAGCTCCTGGTCCTCACCGAGACCGGCTACGGCAAGCGCGTGCCGATGACCGAGTTCCGACCGAAGCACCGGGGCGGCCAGGGCGTCCGGCTCATCGCCCTCGAGGGTCGCAAGACCGGCGTCGTCGCCGCGGTCCAGCAGGTCGACGATCGGGACGAGGAGCTCGTCCTCATCTCGGCCCACGGCCAGGTCGTCCGGACCGACGTCCGCACGGTCAGCCGCCAGCACGCGGCGGCGCGCGGAGTCATCGTCATGCGCCTCAACGAGGGCGATCGCGTCGTCGGAATCGCGGCATTCCGTCCGGGGCTGGCGGAAGCCCTCGCCAGCGACGACAATGACGGCCCGGAGGCGGGACCCGGTGGCGGATCCGGGAACCGCAGCGGTCCGGGGCCCGGCGCGTGAGCGTCGGCGTTGGCGGTCGACTGGAGGACTCGCCCGTGTACGCGGACCAGTTCCAGATCTACCACGGCAACGCCAATCCGGAGCTGGCCCGGAAGATCTGCCGCTATCTGGAGATCGATCCCGGCCCGGTCGAGGTCTTCAAGTTCGCGAACGACAACATCTTCGTGAAGATCCTCGACAACGTTCGCGAGAAGGACGTCTTCATCGTCCAGCCGACGTGCAACCCGTCCGACGGCCGGGGTGACGTCAACCAGTCGATCATGGAGCTCCTGATCATGATCGACGCCTTCAAGCGCGCGAGCGCCGGGCGGATCACGGCCGTCGTGCCGTACTACGCGTACGGCCGCTCCGACAAGAAGGACCAGCCCCGAGTCCCGATCACCGCCCGCCTCGTGGCGGACATGATCAGCGTCGCCGGCGCCGACCGGGTCCTGACGATGGACCTCCACCAGGGCCAGATCCAGGGGTTCTTCAACATCCCGGTCGACGAGCTGACCGCGGTCCACATCCTGTCGAACTACTTCAAGCACAAGCACCTCGAGGACCTCGTCGTCGTGACCGACCTCGGGTTCGCGAAGCGGGCCCGGACGTTCGCCGAGCTCCTCGACGCGCCGCTGGCGATCATCGAGAAGCGCCGGGTCGGGAACCTCGACAAGGCCGAGCTCATGAACGTCATCGGCGAGGTGCGGGGCAAGCGGGCGATCATCGTCGACGACGAGGTCGACACGGCCGGCACGCTGACCGAGACGGTCCAGGCCCTCGAGCGCGAGGGCGTGACCGAGATCTACGCCTGCGCCACCCACGGCATCCTGTCCGACCCGGCGGTCGAGCGGATCGAGGCCTCCAGCCTGCGGGAGCTCGTCCTCACCGACACGGTGCCGCTCCCACCCGCGAAGCGCATCGGGCGGATCACGACGCTTTCGATCGCGCCGCTCATCGGCGAGGCCATCCGGCGGATCCACCGCGGCCAGTCGGTCGGCGCGCTGTTCTCCAGCGAGGTCGCCTTCACCCAGGAGATGCTCCTGTGGGAGGAGGGCGTCGCCCGCAAGCTCGACATCCGCATCGAGCCCAGCCACGAGCCCGGGCAAGCCGGCGAGGCCGGCCACGATCGAGATCCAACACCGGTGGGACCGGGCCTCCGGTCCACCGACTAGCCGACGAGGTTCACGAGTTCAGATGACGCTCCAGCTCCACCGACCGGACGGCAAGGGCGGCCTCGAGCCGGACCCGGTCCAGGAGATCGACTACCGCCGCCAGCTCCGTTCGCCGCGGTGGGGCGCCTCGCTGCCGGGCAAGCGCCTGCCGGGCCTCGAGAACCCCGAGATGAACCCCACCTCCGTGGTCCGTTCGGCGATGCTCTGGGGCGGCCTTGCGTTCGCGACGTTCGTGCTCATCGTGCTGGGCTACGGCACAGGCTTCTGGTCGTTCGGGGGCTGACCTCCGCGGACGCCGCCGCGTGGCGGCGCGGCGTGACGTCGCAAACGGCGCGACCGGCCCGAATTCCGTCAACTGTCGCCGTGGGCGACATGACAACGCCGGAAACTCGTCAGAAGTCGGCGCAGGGTGACACCTGACGCTCCCTGGCCGAATTCGGCGACGTGATGTCGGCCGGCCCGACATCTGACGGAGAATCCGCGCCGCGGCCGGCATTGCCGGGGCCCCACGTAGCCGCCACTTATACTTCGTGATCCATGCTCGGCTTCCTCTCCCGCTTCGTCGACTCGAACGACCGTGAGCTGAAGCGGATCCAACCGTTCGTCGACGACGTCAACGCGCTCGAATCCGAGATCGAGGCGCTGTCCGACGCGGAGATCCGCGAGCGCTTCGCTGCCCTCCGCGCCCAGGTCCAGGAGACCGCGGTGCCGGAGGAGCCGAGCGAGGACGAGCTCCACCACCCCGATCTCGAGCGGCGGCGCGAGCTCGGCAAGGCTCGCCGCAAACGCGACATCGCGGCGATCCAGGACGCCCTCGACGAGGTCCTGCCGGACGTGTTCGCGATGGGCCGCGAGGCGATGCGGCGGACGCTCGGGATGCGGCAGTACGACGAGCAGATCCTGGGTGGCGTCGTCCTCCACCAGGGAAAGATCTCCGAGATGAAGACCGGCGAGGGCAAGACCTTCCTGCCGACCCTCGCCGCCGCCCTGAACGCCCTCGCCGGCCGGGGCGTCCACATCGTCACGGTCAACGACTACCTGGCCCGCCGCGACCCGCAGTGGATGGGGCCCGTCTACCACTTCCTCGGGCTGTCGGTCGGGATGATTCTCGGCCAGCAGTCCGACGGCGGCAACGCGTCGTACGTGTTCGAGCCGGGCTTCCCGACGACGGATGAGCGTCTCGTCAACCTCCGGCCGGTCAGCCGCCGCGAGGCCTACGCGGCGGACATCACGTACGGCACCAACAACGAGTTCGGGTTCGACTACCTCCGCGACAACATGGTCACCGACCTCGCCGAGCGGGTCCAGCGCGAGCGCTATTTCGGGATTGTCGACGAGGTCGACAACATCCTCATCGACGAGGCCCGGACGCCGCTCATCATCAGCGGCCAGGCCGAGGAGTCGGGCGACCTCTACTACACGTTCGCCCGCCTCGTGCCCCGTCTCCGGGAGCGCCGAGCCGACTGGCAGGAGGGCGACCCAGAGGACGGCGACTACTTCATCGACCTCAAGGACAAGGCGGTCTCACCCACCGAGGCGGGCGTCGAGAAGATCGAGCAGTGGCTGAAGGTCGACAACCTGTACGCCGCCGATCCGCGCCTCGCCCGGCACTTCGAGCAGGCCCTGCGGGCCCACGCCCTCTACCAGCGCGATCGCGACTACATCGTCAAAGAGGGCGAGATCATCATCGTCGACGAGTTCACCGGCCGGCAGATGCCGGGCCGGCGCTGGAGCGAGGGCCTCCACCAGGCCATCGAGGCCAAGGAGGGCCTGCGCGTCCAGCGCGAGAGCGTGACCCTCGCGACGATCACGTTCCAGAACTACTTCCGCCTCTACGACAAGCTCGCCGGGATGACCGGCACCGCGATGACCGAGGCCGAGGAGTTCCACAAGATCTACACCCTCGAGGTCGTCGCGATCCCGACCCACAAGCCGATGATCCGCGACGACGGGACGGACCTCGTCTACCGCAGCGAGAACGCGAAGTTCAACGCGGTCATCGACGAGATCGAGGAGCTGACCGCGGCGGGCCGCCCGGTCCTCGTGGGCACGACCTCGGTCGAGAAGTCCGAGCGCCTCAGCGGGCTGCTCGACCGGCGTGGGATCAAGCACGAGGTCCTCAACGCCAAGTTCCACGAGAAGGAAGCCCCGATCGTCGCCCAGGCCGGCCGCAGCGCCGCGGTGACGATCGCGACGAACATGGCCGGCCGCGGCACGGACATCCTCCTCGGCGGCAACCCGGCGGGCCTCGCCTCGGAGCTGCTCCATCGCAAGGGCCTCAATCCGGCGGAGGTCGACAAGGCGACCTACGACGCGGCTCTTGCCGAGGCGAAGGCGATCACCGACGCCGACCACGAGAAGGTCGTCGAGGCGGGCGGCCTCCACATCATCGGCACCGAGCGCCACGAGAGCCGCCGGATCGACAACCAGCTCCGCGGCCGTGCCGGCCGCCAGGGCGACCCGGGCTCCTCGCAGTTCTACCTGTCGCTCGACGACGACCTCATGAAGCGCTTCGCCTCGGAGCGGGTGGCGTCGCTCATGGAGCGGCTCGGGCTCGACGAGGACAACTACATCGAGTCGGGCATCGTCGGCAAGACGATCGAGAGCGCCCAGTCCCGGGTCGAGGGATTCAACTTCGACATTCGGAAGCGCGTCGTCGAGTTCGACGACGTCATCAACAAGCAGCGCGAGACGATCTACGCCGAGCGCGACAAGGTCCTCCGCAACGAGGACCTCACGGACACGATCCGGGTCTTCATGGACGAGGACATCGACGACCTCGTCGAGCGGCACCTCGGCCCGGCCGGCAAGCAGGACCACGCCCCCGAGGAGGCGATGGCGGCGCTCCTCCAGGAGCTGCAGCGGATGGGCATCGGCCCGGACCACGTTTCGGCCGACGACCTCGTCGAGCTGGGCCCGGCCGGGGCCATCGCCGAGCACATCAAGGACGTCGCCGATGAGATGCTGGCCGCCCGGGAGGCCGAGATCGGGCCGGAGGGCTGGGCCACGGTCGAGCGGTTCGTGCTCCTCCGGACGATCGACAGCCTGTGGGTCGAGCACCTGACCGAGCTCGACGACATGCGCCGCGGCATCGGCCTCCGTGGCTACTCGCAGCAGGACCCGCTCAACGAGTTCAAGAAGGAGGCGTTCGGCCTCTACGACGAGCTGACCGGCTTCATCCGCCACGGGGTCGCGAACGCGATCCTGCGGGTCCAGGTCACCCAGCAGCCCCCGCCACCGCCATCCGGGCCGTTCGTCATGTCGGGCCCCGGTCAGGTCGGCCCGGGCCAGCGCAACGGCCAGCGTGGCGGAGCGGCGGCGCGAGCGGGCGCGACCGGCGGCGCGGGAATCGCGTCGTCTGGCTCGGCCACCGGCACGTCCGGCAGCAGGATCATGGGCTCCGGAGGCGCCGGCGCGGCGGCGGGCGGCTCGGCGGCGGGCGGCTCGGCCCAGGCGCGTCCGGGCTACACCCCGAGCGGGGCCAAGATCGGTCGCAACGACGCCTGCTGGTGCGGCTCCGGCCTCAAGTACAAGAAGTGCCACGGCCGCTGACGTCGACGCCGGCATCGCGGCGGTGAGCGCGGGGCGCCACCTCGGTCGCGATCTCGTCCTCGTCCTCGCCGCTGCCGCCGTCGGCGTGACCGCGTTCTCGGCCTATGCGGCGGTCGAGATCGTCCGGCAGGGCGACCGCGACGAGGCCCGGCCGGCCGACGCGATCGTCGTCCTCGGGGCCGCCCAGTACAACGGCGTCCCGAGCGCGGTCTTCGCCGCCCGTCTCGACCACGCGATCGCCCTCTTCGAGCGGGGGTTCGCGAAGCTGTTCGTCGTGACCGGCGGCAAGCTGCCCGGCGATCGCTTCACGGAGGCCGAGACGGCCGCGACGTACGCCGAGCGGCACGGGGTGCCCGCCGAGGCGATCATCGGCGAGAACGGCGGTCGCGACACCCTCGAGTCGCTGGAGGCCGTCGGGGCGATCCTCCGGAGCCACAGCCTCTCGAGCGCGATCTTCGTCAGCGATCGGACGCACATGCTGCGGGTGCTGCGGATGGCGACCGACCAGGGGCTCCGGGCCTGGGGTTCGCCGGCGCCCGACAGCCCCACCGACCTCGATCGCGGCAGGAAGGCGCAGGCGGTCCTCCACGAGCTGGCGGGCCTCGCCGCCTACATGGTCGGCGGTGGTCGGTGGATCGACGACCCAGCCGTCATGGGCAACCCCTGACCGATCCGGCCCCGTGTGGCCGGGAGCCAGTCCCCGACCGTTTTTCCCTCTTGGCGTAGGCGAATAGGCCACCTATACTCCGCCCAATCCCCGAACGCGCCGTCCTCCGCGTGACCCAGAACGCCGCCCCCCGCCATGGCCGTGTGCCCGTCGCCGTGTGGAAAGAGGGAGTCGTGAAGCAGGCCGAGGAAACGACCTTCGTCGATCTGATCGCCTGCGAACGTGACTGCCGAACCTGCAGTTACGCGGCCGCCCTGGACTGCGACGGCAACTGCGGCGTCTGCCCCCACAACGGCTACTGTCCCTGCGTGAACCCCGTCGTCGCCCGGAGCAAGTCGGCCCTCCGACTCATCGAGCTCCGTCCGATCCTGCTCCAGGATCTCCAGGTCCGGAACTGATGGACGCCGCCGGCGTCCGCGACCTGGTCGAGCGGATCCGGTCGACCTCGGGGCGTCTTTGACCTCCCTGCCAGGCAGCGGCGCCTCACCGAGCTCGAAGGCCTGACCGGCGCGCCCGGCTTCTGGGACGACCAGCGAGCCGCGCAGAAGGTCCTCCGCGAAGCCGACGCCCTGCGGGCGGACCTCGAGCTGTGGTCCGGCCTCGCGGCGCGCGCCGACGAGCTCGAGACGCTCAGCCAGCTCGTCGAGGAATCCGATGATGCCGAGCTGGGCGTCGAGCGTGATCGGGAGGGCGAGGCGCTCGAGCGCGACTTCCAGCGCGAGCGGACCGCCCTGCTGTTCTCCGGCGAATACGACGAGCGGCCGGCGATCCTGACGATCAGTGCCGGGGCCGGCGGCACCGAGGCCACGGACTGGGCCGAGATGCTCCTCCGGATGTACCTCCGCTGGGCGGACGACCGGCATCACTGGAAGACCCAGGTCATCGACGAGCAGCCCGGCGAGCAGGCCGGCCTCAAGAGCGTGACCGTCGCGGTCGAGGGTCGCGGGGCCTACGGCTGGCTGCGCGCCGAGCGCGGCGTCCATCGCCTCGTCCGGATCAGCCCGTTCGACTCCCAGAAGCGGCGCCAGACCACCTTCGCCCTGCTCGAGGTCCTGCCCGAGGTCGACGACGACATCGAGATCGAGCTCGACTGGGACGAGATCCGGGTCGACACGTTCCGGTCGCAGGGCGCGGGCGGACAGCACGTCAACAAGACCGACTCGGCGGTCCGGCTGACCCATCTCCCGACCGGCATCGTCGCCCAGAGCCAGAACGAGCGGAGCCAGACCCAGAACAAGGAGAACGCGATCAAGGTCCTCAAGGGCCGCCTCCTCGAGCGAGCGCTGGAGGAGAAGGAGGCCGAGCTCCGCAAGATCCGCGGCGAGCACGTCGAGGCGGGCTGGGGCAACCAGATCCGGAGCTACGTCCTGCACCCCTACCAGATGGTCAAGGACCTCCGCACGAACGTCGAGACCTCGAACACGACGGCGGTCCTCGACGGCGACCTCGATGCGTTCATCCAGGCCGAGCTGGAGCGCGAGGCGACCGGCGGCGGCTCTGCTCGCGACACGAACCCGCCCGAATGAGCCCGGGGAGCGCGAGCCCGGGGAGCGCGAGCCCGCCCGACGGCATCTCCATCCGGGCCGCCGTCGAGGCGGACCTGCCCGACTGCGAGCGGATCTGGCGCGACGGTCTCAACGACTACCTCCGGAGGCTCAACCAGCTGGAGATCCCGCCGGAGAATCCCGGCCTGCGGCGCCTCCATGCCCACACCCTCGCGACGGACCCGGATCGATTCGCCGTCGCGGAGCGCGATGGCCGCGTGCTGGCGTTCGGCTCGGCGGTGCGGCGGGCCGACGTCGGATTCCTCTCGATGCTGTTCGTCGACCCGTCGGACCAGGCCCGGGGCGTGGGCCGGACGCTGCTGGAGCGGATCCTGCCGGCCGGCGCCGCGTCGATCCTCGGGACCGTCACGGACAGCCTCCAGCCGATCTCGAACGGCCTGTATGCGTCGCTCGGGATCGTGCCCCGGATGCCGCTCTTCAACCTGGTCGGGCGGCCGCGGGTGGGCTGGACGCCCGGGCCACTGCCGGCCGGGGTCACGATCGAGGAGCTCGCGACGACCGGGGGCGGCGACACGGCAGCTCCCGGGACGGTCGCGTTCAGGGCGGGCGTCGCGGCCGAGGTCGCCGCGCTGGATCGTGAGGTCGTCGGCTACGAGCATCCTGCGGATCACGCGTTCATGCTCCACGAGCGTCCGACGGTGTTCGGTTACCGCGCCGCGGACGGGTCACTCGCCGGCTACGGCTACACCTCGCCGGTCGGGCGAATCGGGCCGGTCGCGGTTCGCGATCCCGAGCTCCTCGCGCCGGTCGTGGCGCACCTGCTGACGGCCGTGGAGCCACGGGGCGCGTCGGCGATCTGGCTGCCCGGCGGGGCCGGCGGCGCAGTCACGATGAGCCTCGACGCGGGCCTCCGGTTCGAGGACTTCCCGCTGTTGCTGTGCTGGAGCCGGCCGTTCGCGGACTTCGGCCGCTACATCCCGATCTCACCCGGCCTGCCGTAGGCCTGGGCTGCCGGAGCAGCCGGCCCGGGCTGCCGGCACGAGTTGCCGGGCAGGACCATTTGGCCATCCGGGCCCTGTTCAGCGGCTGGTTGCCGCCTCGCGCCGAGGGGGTGTAGCCTCGGCCGGAACACGTGGCTCCACGTCGTGCCCGCGATCGGAGTCCTCCAGGCGCTGCGAGAAGCCTCGCGGCATGACCGATCGGCGGAGACCAGCTTGACGCTCGCCCCCTTCCGCAACCGACGCCCGTCGCCTCCCGTCGACGGTGCGGCCGACGGGACGGCCCCCGAGAAGGGCAGGCCCGGGGCGTTCGGCCGCCGGCCACGGGCCGCCGCGGGGGAGCGGCGTCGGCCGGTCCTCGTCCTCAACAACGTCACCAAGACCTTCCCGAACGGGCGATCGGCCCTCAAGGAGGTCGATCTCGTCGTGCCGGAGGGCGACTTCGTGTTCCTCGTCGGCCAATCCGGCGCCGGGAAGTCGACCCTCATCAAGCTCCTCATCCGCGACGAGCTGGCGACCGAGGGCCAGGTCATCCTCGACGGCGACGACCTGGCGCGGCTGCCGCGGCGCAAGGTGCCGAACGTCCGTCGGAAGGTCGGCATCGTGTTCCAGGACTTCAAGCTCCTGCCGACGAAGACCGTCCGCGAGAACATCGCCTTCGCGCTGGAGGTCACCGGGACGCCTCGGCGGGCGATCGGGCCGGCGGTGGATCGCGTGCTGGCCCTCGTCGGGCTCACCGAGCAGGCTGCCCAGTACCCGAGCCAGCTGTCGGGCGGCGAGCAGCAGCGGACCGCGATCGCCCGGGCCCTCGTCCACGATCCCCGGATCGTCATCGCCGACGAGCCGACCGGGAACCTCGATCCGCTGATCTCGTGGGAGATCCTGCAACTCCTGCTGCGGATCAACGAGCTCGGGGTCACGGTCATGATGGCAACCCACGACGCCGACGTCGTCACCGCCCTGCGCAAGCGTGTCGTGGCCCTCGAGGAGGGCCGCGTCATCCGCGACGAGGTCGGTGGCGGCTACCACCGGACGACCTAGGCCGATGCTCGCCTTCCTCGGCTTCAGCGTCCAGCGGGCCTGGCAGGGGTTCTGGCGCAACGCGGCGATGAGCCTCGCCGCGACCGCCACGATGACCCTCATGCTCATGCTCCTCGCCGGGTTCTGGGTGGTCCAGGCCGGGCTCCTCGCCGGGCTCGACTTCGCGGAGCAGAAGGTCCAGGTCGTCGCGGACCTGGTCGACGACACGCCCCAGACGGCGATCTCCGACCTGGAGCGTCAGCTCACGGCGATGCCCGAGGTCAGGACCGTCGACTACGTCTCCAAGGAGGAGGCGCTGCAGCGCTTCCGCGACAGTCGCGCCGCCCAGGGCCAGTCCGACCTCACGACCTTCCTCGCCCAGAACCCGCTACCGGCGAGCCTCGAGGTGAGCCTCTGGCGCGCCTCCGACTACGCCCCCGTGGCCGAGCTCCTGCGGGGCGACAAGAACGTCAAGCGGGTCACGAACATCGCCGACCTCGCCGCCCGGATCACGACGATCAGCGAGTTCCTCCGGACGGGCGGGGTGGTCCTGCTCGGGATCGTCGGGGCGATCGTCCTGTTCATCATCATCAACACGATCCGGCTCGCGGTCCTGGGCCGGGCCGAGGAGATCGAGGTCATGCGGCTCGTCGGCGCCTCGGACGCCTTCATCCGCTGGCCGTTCGTGTTCGAGGGGGCGCTGGTGGGGCTCCTCGGCGCGGTCCTGACGCTCAGCGTCCTCGGGGCGGCGTCCGACCCGCTCAGCCGGATGATGGTCGACTTCTTCCAGATCCTGCCGATCCGGGTGGGGACGATCTCGCGCGACGTCGCGGTCCTCGTGCTGGGCACGGGCCTCGGGCTGGGCGTCCTCGGCGCCTGGGTGTCCGTCCGGACGTACCTCATCCGCTGACCTCGGCGGCGCGCCTCCTGACCTCCGCGGCGCGTCTCGTGGCCCCCGCGGCGCATCCGGAGACCCCGGCGGCGCGTAGGGGCTCTCAGACGCGGACGCGGTAGGCTTGCCGCCCGCCCGACGAACCAGAGGACTTCGCTCGATGCTCCCGAACCCGAATCCCGACGC
The DNA here is from genome assembly GCA_016200665.1 of Chloroflexota bacterium. Taxonomy (GTDB): domain Bacteria; phylum Chloroflexota; class Limnocylindria; order Limnocylindrales; family CSP1-4; genus UBA5189. Next base: position 21,917 of record JACQEG010000019.1, read on the forward strand.
GGCCGAGCCGGTCGCGGAGCCTGCCTTCGAACCCCCCATCGGGCCGGTCCAGACCGATCTCCCCGGCTACGTCGCGGGTCCCGCCCCCGTGCCGGTCGGGCGCGCGCCGCGGCGACTGGGCGGGGCGCTCATCGGCGTGGCGATCGCCCTCGTCGCGGTTCTCGGTGGCGGTGGCCTGTTCCTGTCGGGCTACTCGCTCGGCACCCACCAGGCCAGCCAGCCGGGCACGAGCCCGAGCGACGACGCGGCCTTCCAGCCGTTCTGGGATGCCTACCACAACGTCATCTCGAAGTTCGCGCTCGGCCCGGTCGACAAGACCAAGGTGGTCGAGGGCGCGATCAAGGGCATGGTCGATTCCCTCGGCGACCCATTCTCCTCGTACCTGTCGCCGGAGGACTTCGCCAACACCCTGTCGGACATCTCCGGGCAGTTCGAGGGAATCGGCGCCGAGATCGGCACGGTCGATGCGACGGGCAAGCAGGTCGACTGCTCGACGTTCGGGTCCGACTGCCATCTCGAGATCGCCCGGCCGCTGCCGGGCTCGCCGGCAGAACAGGCCGGGCTCAAGGCCGGTGACGTCGTCCTCGCGGTCGACGGCACGTCGCTCGACGGCCTCAACCCGGACCAGGCGCGGAACAAGATCCGGGGCCCGAAGGGCACCTCGGTCAAGCTCACGATCCAACGCGGCACCGGGACGCCGTTCGACGTCACGATCGTCCGGGCGACGATCCAGCGCCAGGAGGTCACGAGCAAGGACCTCGCCAACGGGGCGATCGGCTACGTGCGGCTCGAGGGCTTCTCGGAGAACGGCGCGGACGCGCTCGTCGCGGCGGTCAAAGCCCACGTCGCGAAGGGCCAGAAGCAGCTCATTTTCGATCTCCGCGGCAACCCGGGCGGGTTCATCGATGCTGCCCAGCGGGTCGCCTCGGCGTTCATCGCCTCCGGCCCGGTCTTCTGGCAGCGCGACGCCAGCGGAACGGACACGGAGACCGACGCCATCGCCGGTGGTCCCGCCACCGATCCGTCGATCGAGGTGATCCTGCTCGTCGACGGCGGCAGCGCCTCCGCCAGCGAGATCGTCACGGGCGCCCTGAAGGACACCCATCGCGCCACGATCGTCGGCGAGACGACCTACGGCAAGGGCACCGTCCAGACGTGGTTCCCGCTCGGCAACAACGGCGACGAGGGCGGCGTGAAGCTCACCGTCGCCAAGTGGCTGACCCCGGACAAGCACTGGATCCACCACACCGGGATCGCGCCCGACGTCGAGGTCACCGTTCCGGCCGACACCCCGGCTGGCTCGGACCCGGTCCTCGACAAGGCCGTTGTGCTGCTGACCTCCGGCCAGCCGCTGCCCAGCTCCGCGCCGTACCCGACCGGCTCGCCCTCGCCCTCTGAGGCCCCGTCGCCGGCCGCCTCGCCGGCCGCACCGGGGTCGTCGTCGATCCTCCAGTGGTGGTCCCTGGTGCGGGAGCTTGCCGCGTAGCGCTGGTGTGCATCTGACAGGAACCCGCCAGCCCTCGGGCGGCCGCGGACCCGCCGAGGCTGTTGCGCTCTCAACGGCGTTCGGGTAGGGTTCCCCACGATCGAAAGGAGGTGATGTGCAGTGTCAGAACACAGTCGCTGCACCACCTCGCAGGAGATGGCCGTCTAGCCGGTCAGCACCTGCGGGTGGTCTGCCGCAACCGAACGCCGGCCCTCGCGGGCCGGCGTTCGTGCGTTTGCGGATCGGATCTCCACCCCTGGGTTCCGCCCGCCGCGGCGTGGTCCTGTAGCCTGTTGCGCCCATGCCCGCCGAGAAGACGATCGCCCTCAACCGCCGCGCACGCCACGAGTTCTCGATCGAAGACACGATCGAGGCCGGCATCGTGCTGACCGGGACCGAGATCAAGTCGATCCGGGCGAACAAGGTCAACCTGGCCGATGCGTACGCCCGCATCGACCGCGGCGAGGCCTGGCTCGTCGGCGCGCACATCGCGCCGTGGGACGCCGGCAACCGCTACAACCACGAGCCCCGTCGCGACCGCAAGCTGCTGCTGCACAAGTCCCAGATCGACGAGCTGCTCGGAAAGACGAAGTCGAAGGGCCTCGTGCTCATCGCGCTCCGGCTCTACATCGACAACCGGGGCAAGGCGAAGCTGGAGCTGGGACTCGGCAAGGGCAAGCAGCTCCATGATCGCCGGCGCGACATCGCGGCCCGCGACGCCCAGCGCCAGATGGAGCGCGACCTCGCCGAGGCGACCCGCCGCTAGCTGGGATTCGAGCTAGCGAAGCAGGTAGCGGCGGCTCAGCGGGACCTCGTCCACCGGGTCGACCGCGAGGCGGCGGCCGGCGAGGGTCACCGTGCCGTCGATCGGGCTGACCTCGACCGGCGCGGTGGCGCGGTTGCGGGTCAGCGAGGCGCGGGTCAGCCCGCGGCAGCCGGCGACAGGGATCAGGGTCCGCGTCGTGTCGAGGTGCCGGCGGAGGGCGTCGAGGTCGGCCGACGCGGAGACGAACGTGACTGCGACCGAGCGGGCCGAGTGGGGGAGGCCGGCCCAGTCCGGGGCGTAGCGCGTCGGCTCCGCGCTCCGAACCGACGCGTTGCCCTCGCCGAGCGGCGCCCAGGCCTGGTGGCCGCCCTTGATGACGGCGGCGGGCTTCACGCCGAAATAGCCGGGCCTCCACAGGACGATGTCGGCCAGGTGGCCCGTCGTCAGGGTGCCGACCAGGTCCGAGATGCCATGGGTGATCGCGGGCTCGATCGTGACCTTTGCGAGATAGCGCAGCACCCGCTCGTTGTCGTCTGGACCGGCCTCCGAACCCGGCTCCGCGCCGGCGGCCGCGCCCGGGACAGCCCCATGGCCGTCGGCGGGCAGGCCCGGGTGGCCACGGCCATCGGCGGTCGCCCGCCAGGCCTTCATGACGTGAGCCAGCTGGAAGGCTCGCCGGACCGTCTCCATGATCCGGCCCATCCCCTGCGAGTCCGAGTTGACGATCTGGATCGCGCCGAGCTCGTGGAGCGGCCCCTCGGCTGCCATCGTCGCGGGGTGGAGGCGCTCGCGGACGAGCGCCATGTCCTCCGGGATCGTGAACGTGCCGCCGTGGGTCACGACCGTCATCGGGATCGCCTCGTCGCCGGCCGACCGTCCGAACGGGATCGTCGGCGTCGTCGATGAGCAGATGACGTTCGCCTCGCGGACGAGGCCGATGAGGTCGGGCACGTGCCCGCCGCCCGATCCCTCCACGTGGTACGCGTGGACCGTCCGGCCCGCGATCGCGGCGACCGTGTCCTCGAGCTCGGCGCTCTCGTGGAGGCCATCGGTGTGGAGGCTCACGGACACGTCGTGGGCGTCGGCGTACCGGAGCGTCGCGTCGATCAGCTCCGGGTAGGCGCCGTAGATCGTCGTGACGCCCGCCGACAGCGCCGCCGGCATGAGATTCGGCGAGATCGTGTGGACGTGGGTGTCGACTGCTCCAGGCGTCGCGATCAGGCCGTAGCCGGCGATGCGTGTGGTGTGCGGCCCGATGAGCAGATCGATGCCGTCGCTGATCTCCGGGTTGCCGGCGCGCCCGACGCCGGCGATCCGGCCGTCCTTGACGCCGATGTCGGCCTTGAGGATCCCGAGCACGGGGTCGACCACGATGGCGCCCACGATGACGAGGTCGAGCTCCGATGGGCCCGCGCTCGAGGCCTGGGTCATCCCGAGGCGAAGGTTCTTGGCGTAACCCCAGATCGGCTCGTCGCCGACGGCCTGGCGATCCTCCTCGACCCGGATCCAGAGATCCGTGTCACCGAGCCGGATGTGGTCGCCGACGCCCGGACCGAACCGGGCGAGCCGCTCGCGCTGGGCCAGGCGCGTCACGAGCCGCCGTCCGACGGCCCGCGACCTGCCGGGGCGCCCGCCGGCCCGCCACCCGATGGCCCGCGGTAGCGGACGAGCGCCACCGTCTTCGATTCGCCGGGAGCCCAACGCTCCGAGGACCCGGCGGGGAGGTCGAGCCGAAAGCCCGCCACCCCGGCGCGATCGAACCGAAGTCGGGCGTTGACCCGATCGAATGGAAAATGCGAGGAGATCCGGACGGCGCGACCCGAGGTGTTCTCGACGAGGAGCGTCCGGCGCTCCAGATCGGCGGTGGCGTCGGGCGGCTCCTCGACCGCCGGCCTGATCGCCCCGGGCCCTGGCTCCGCGGCGGGCGCCGATCCGGGTCCGCCGAGCGGATCGACGAGGACGATCAAGCGAACGCCGTCGTCGAGCAGAACCTCGAGGCGAATTTCGCCCACGAGCTCCCGGATGCCCGGCATGACGTCCGCCTGGTCGACGGCCGCTCGCCCCGCATCCTCGACCTCGGCATAGGTCCGGCCGGCACGAGCTGCCTCCAGCATCGCGTCGCAGATGAGCGCGACCGCCTCCGGCGCGTTCAGCCGCAGGCCGGCCGCGCGATGCCGTCGCGCCAGCTCGGCGGCCGTGAAGATGAGGAGCCGTTCCTCTTCCCAGGGGGTCAGCAGCACCCGCGCATCCTAGCGGGCGAGGAGCTCAGGTCGCGGCGCCCACCAGCCCGCCCGTCCTGGCACCCAACGGGCCACCGCGACCAGCGGCCGTGACGATCGTGCCGGCTTCGCCGCGGAGCATTCGCGCCGCGTCGGCGAGCGAGCCGATCGCGGCGAACCCCCCGTCGGAGCGGACGAACCGGCAGGCCGCCTCCACCTTGGGGCCCATCGAGCCCGGCGCGAAGGTGCGGGCCGCGAGCTCGTCCGGCGTCGCCTCCCGGATCGGGCGAGCCTCCGGCGTGTCCCAGCCGTCGTACGCGGCATCGACGTCGGTCAGCATGAGGAAGGCGTCGGCCTTGAGCGACCGCGCGAGGAGCGCGCCCGCGAAGTCCTTGTCGATGACCGCCTCGATCCCGACGTAGCCGCCGTCATCGATGGCGACCACCGGGATGCCGCCGCCGCCGGCGCAGACGACGATGACCTTGGCCCGGACGAGGAGCTCGATGACGCCGATCTCAAGGATGTCCGTCGGCTGGGGCGACGGGACGACCCGCCGCCACTTCGCGCCATCGGGCGCGATCGACCAGCCCTTCTCGGCGGCGTGGCGCTCGGCCTCCTCGCGGTCATAGACCGGCCCGATCGGCTTGGTCGGGTGGCTGAAGGCCGGGTCGTGGGGCGAGACGGCGATTCGGGTGAGCAGCGTCGCGAGCGGGCGTCCCGCGGGCAGCAGGTTGCCGAGCTCCTGCTCGAGGAGGTAGCCGATCATCCCCTCCGTCTCGGCGTCGAGGATGTCAAGCGGGTACTCCTCGTCGGGCTTGTAGGCCGCGTTCTGGAGCGACAGCAGCCCGACCTGGGGGCCGTTGCCGTGGGTCAGCACGAGATCGTGCTCGAGCGCGATCGGCAGGAGCGCCCGGGCCGCGACCGCGATGTTCGCCCGCTGGTTCTCGGCGGTCATCGGCTCGCCGCGGCGGAGGAGCGCGTTGCCGCCGAGCGCGGCGACGACCCGCATCAGTCGAGTCCCCCGCGGGTGAGCGTCGCCACGAGGACCGCCTTGATCGTGTGCATCCGGTTCTCGGCCTCATCGAACACGATCGACGCCGCCGACTCGAAGACCTCGTCGGTGACCTCCATCGAGGTCAGGCCGTGGCGCTCGAACATCTTCGCCCCGACCTCGGTCTGGAGGTCGTGGAACGCCGGCAGGCAGTGGAGGAACTTGACGTCCGGATTGCCCGTCGCGAGGAGCATCGCCGCGTCGACCTGGTACGGCCGCAGGAGCGCGACTCGCTCGTCCCAGGTGGCCTCGGGCTCGCCCATCGAGACCCACACGTCCGTGTAGATGGCGTCCACGCCACGGACGCCGTCCGGGATCGAATCGGTGACCGTGATGCGGGCGCCGCTGCCGGCCGCTATGCCGCGAGCCATCTGGAGGAAGTCCGGCCGCGGCCAGACCGCCTGCGGCGCGACGATCCGGAGGTCCATGCCCATGGTCGCGCAGCCGAGGAGCAGCTCGTCGCCCATGTTGCCGCGGGCGTCGCCGACATAGGCGAGGGCCATCTGGGAGAGCGGCTTCGCGACGTGCTCGCGCAGCGTCAGGAAGTCGGCGAGGACCTGGGTCGGGTGGTCCTCGTCGGTCAGGCCGTTGTAGACCGGCACGCCGGACCAGGTCGCGAGCGCCTCGACGTCCGCCTGGTGGAAGCCCCGGAACTCGATCGCGTCGTAGACCCGGCCCAGCACGCGGGCGGTGTCCTTCACGGACTCCTTCTTGCCGATGTGGCTGCCGGTCGGACCGAGATAGGTCACGTGGGCGCCCTGGTCGTACGCGGCGACCTCGAACCCGATCCGGGTCCGGGTCGAGTCCTTCTCGAAGATCAGGGCGATCGAGCGGCCGACCAGCCGCCGCAGCTCACGGCGCTCGCGCTTCTCGGCCTTGAGCCGCGCGGCGAGGTCGAGCAGCGCCTGGATCTCGGTGGCATTGAAGTCGCGCAATGAAAGGAAGGACCGACCGAACAGGTCGGTACCGAGGTGGACAGCCATGGCCAGACTCCCGGGCGCACAGCAGGCTCGAGGCCCGGACACGCCGTGCCGGCGTCCGGGTCGACGGACGGCGAGCGTGCGACACGCGGTGCGGGCCCGGCAGAGCCGCCCGGCCCATTGGCGACAGGAGGTCGGACCCGGGTGAGGACTCAGCCGAACGCGTCGGGCGGGAGCTCGCCGATGCCCGCGGCCGCTCGAATGAGCCGCTCCGCGACCTTCTCGTCGATCTCCTCGACCGAGGTGTACGTCAGCCAGCGCGCCCGCTTCGTGATCCCTTCGCCGTCCATGAGCCGATCCTGATCCGCGATGAGGACCCCCTGCGGGAAGCCGAGGTGGACATGCTGGCGCTCGGGGAACACCCAGGCGAAGAACGGCGATCGGCGACCCTTCGGCAGGTCGAAGCCGATGACCCGCCAGCCGACCCGAACCCGCTCCGTCGCCTCCGGAATCGTGCGATGGATGAGCGATCGGAGGTGGTTGGCGATCGCGCGGTGCTTCGGCGAGTAGCCCTCGAGAAACGCCTCGACGGGCAGGCTGGGAGCTCGGTCCACGGGACGCCGGGAGGGCATGCGATAGACTAGCCCGGTACACCGAACGGCCGTTCGGTCCTGTGGGGATGCGTGGTCTCGACAGGGTCTGGCTGTCGGCGGACGCGAGCCGAGGTGCCGTCAGGCCTCGCTAAACAGGCGGCAAATCGAAGTACCTGCCAACAAGCAGTCGACTCTCGCCCTCGCGGCTTAGGCCGTAAGGTGAGCGTGGAAGCAGCCTCCGCCTCGCGGGCTGTGGAAGCGTCATGCAGCGGGGCTGCGGCCCGGGCAAGGCCACGTAGCCTGGGATCAAGCTCGATCTAGAGACACGTGAATGGATCTCGTCGGAGGGTGCCGATCCTCGCCCCGAGATCGACGACAACGATCGGACACGCTCGTAGTGGCTGCCGTCGAAGGGCTCTGGACGGGGAGTTCGACTCTCCCCCATCTCCACCACACCTCCTCGGCGTGGCGCGCCCCAACGGGGGCCGGGCTGGTACGGCGGCGAACGTCATGCGGCATGCGGCTGGCGAACTGTCACGCTCGCGATCTCCCGAGGTGGCCTTCCTTACGGGGTTCTGACGCCGATCCGTCATGATCCAATGGTGCGAGCAGCGGGGATCCGCGGCCTCCGAGGCCCGGTTGAGGAACTTGACCTCCCAGACCCCCGCGGACCCGGTGATGAGGAGGTCGTCATCGAGGTGCGCGCCGCCGGGATTGGCAACTGGGACGAGCTCGTCCGGATCGGCGGATGGGACGTCGGCATCCGGCCTCCGATGGCCCTGGGCGTGGAGGCCGCGGGCACGGTGCGGGATGTCGGGTCGAGGGTGACCCGCTTCGCACCGGGGGATGCAGTCCTCGTGCACGCGGCGCCCCTTCGCGACCAGGGAGCATGGGCGGAGCTGTTCCTCGCAAACGCCGCCGACGTAGCGGCGAAGCCTGCCGATCTCGAGTGGCGTGTCGCGGGTGCGCTGCCGGTGCCGCTGCTCACAGCAATCCAGGTCGTCGCCGGGTTTCGCGGCGGACGCGACGAGACCGTGCTCGTCCATGGCGCCGCCGGCGTGACGGGCGGGCTCATCGTGGCCATGGCGTCCGCCACTGGAGCGCGAGTCGTGGCCACCTGTTCGCCGCGGGCGGCTCGTCGGGTGCGCGGCTATGGGGCGAGCGAGACGTTCGACTATCGCAATCCTGCCTGGCGCGATCAGGCGCGCCTTCGCGCACCTGGCGGGTTCGGCTCGGTCGCCAACGCAGCGCGCGGCGAGGCCGCGGGTCTCATCGCCCTGGTGGCCGACGGGGGCAGGCTGGCAACCATCACCGGGGACCCGCCGCGGAGTGAGCGCGGCGTTGCCGTGACCGATGTCTACGTCGCCCCGGACGGCGTCGACCTTGAGGCAGCTGCGGCCGACCTGGTGGCGCGCGGCCTGAGCATCGCCGTCGCGGGAACGTGCGGTCTGGGAGGGGCTGCAGCCGCGCTCGAGCGTGTTGCCCGTGGCGGCGGCGCGTACGTGGTCCTGCCGACTGGCTAGGCGGCCGAGCAGGGCCGGCTAGGCGCCGTTGCCCTTGGTCCTGGCAGGCGCCTCAGGCTCCTCGACGATGGCGCGCCGGCGAGTGCGGGTCATCTGACGAACGGGGAGCGGTCCCTCGATCGAGATGGGGCGGGACCAGCTCGGCGTTCGAACGCCCGGCAGCGTGCTGAACTGACCGCGCGTTCGAATGACCGGCATCGCCAGGCCGCCCACGTAGACGTCCTCGGACGGGATGTGGGGCTGTTCACGGGTCATGACATGCGCCTCCGGCCACAGATCCTTCCGCGGGCCTCGTGCGACGGGAAGTCCGATCCGGCCCGTGACGAGCGCATCGAATGGACCCATCTGCCTGGGCAGGGCCGGTCCGCACCGAACTTTGCACGGACTCTTGACAAAGCATCGTAGGATGGGCTTTGTCAACTTCCCGTACAAAGTCAGGCCAGCCGACCGGCATGGAACCGCTGAGCAAGGCGACCCTCCGCGAGACCCGCGAGCACAACGAGCGGCTCGTCCTGGCCACGATCTACGACGGCGCCCCGGACGGAACGCCGGTGAGCCGCGCCGACGCGGCTCGCCTGACGGGCCTCACCCGCACGACGGTCTCCGCGGTCGTCGACATGCTGCTTGCCGCCGGCCTCGTCCGCGAGATCGGCCGAGGCCCCTCGACCGGGGGCAAGGCCCCGATCCAGCTCGCGGTGCCGGATGCGTCGCGGGTCCTGATCGGCGTCGACCTGGGCGATCGCGAGTTCACCGCCGCCGCGGTCAACCTCCGGGGCGAGATCCTCCATCGCGCCGAGGTCCCGTCGGAGGACGCCGACGGCGCCGAGGCGGTGGAGCTCGCGCTCGGTCTCATCGCCCAGATCCTCGGCGCGGTCGATGGCCGGGTCCTCGGGATCGGGATCGGCGCGCCGGGCCTCGTCGACACGACCGACGGCACGGTCGTCCAGTCGGTCAAGCGCAGCTGGCGGGAGCTGCCGCTCGGCGCCATCGTCGCCGCCCGCTTCGGGCTCCCGGTCTACGTCGCCAACGACAGCCAGGCGGCGGCCCTCGCCGAGCACGTCTTCGGCGCCGCGCGAGCGCAGAACCTCATCGGGATCAAGGTCGGCGAGGGCATCGGCGCGGGCATCGTCCTCAACGGGGCCCTCTTCCAGGGCGACGGCTTCGGGGCTGGCGAGATCGGCCACACCGTCGTCGACCCGATGGGCGATCGCTGCCGCTGCGGCCGGACCGGCTGCCTCGAGACCCTCGCCTCCGTGCCGGCCCTGCTCGGTCGCCTCCAGGCCGAGCTGGGCCGGCCGATCAGCCTTGGCGAGGCGGTCATGGCCGCGGAGCGTGGCGACCCGACGGTCCTGGCTGCGGTCTCCGAGGCCGGTCGCCATCTCGGCCAGGCGGTGGCCGGGCTCATCGGCGCCCTGCACGTCCGCCGAATCGTCCTGGCGGGCCCGATGGCCGCGTTCGGCGAGCCGTGGCTCGCGGCGGTCCGCACGGCTGCGCAGGCCGGCGCCCTCGCATCCCTCGCCGGCGACACCACCATCGAGCTCGGCGGCATCGATCACATCGTCGTGCTCGGTGCCTCGGCCCTGCTGATGACGCGGGAGCTCGGCTTGAGCCTCCGCCCCATCCATCCCCCACGGCGCGGTTCGTCGCTCGAGCGTGGCCTCGAGCCGGCGGCCCCGCCGTCACGGGCGCGCACCGGTACCCCGGTGCCGCTGGGCGCCCAGAGAGGAGGCGGAGGGGTCTGAACGAGTCATCCGCGCAACAAGAGCGCTCCGCGCTCGCAGTGGACGTGGCGTCCCGCACCTGAGGAGAGCACCGAGTTGATCAGGCACAAGATGATCCCGCTGGTGGCGGTTGCCATGGTCGCGCTGACCGGCTGCAACGGCGCCAGCACCACCCCGTCGCAGCCCGCCGGCTCGCAACCGGCGACCCAGACGAGCCAGCCGAGCGCCCAGACGAGCGGCACCCTGACCGTCTGGATGATGAACGGCTCGCTGAACGACAACACCGTCGTCCAGCTCAACACCGACTTCCAGATGTCGCATCCCGGATGGAAGGTCAACTACCAGGTCCAGCAGTGGAACGGCATCGTCGACAAGCTGACGACCGCGCTGGCCAGCAACACGCCCCCCGACGTCGTCGAGATGGGCAACACCCAGGCGATCACCTTCGAGGCCGCCGGGGCCCTCGCCGACCTGACGAGCTCTCGCCAGGCGCTCGGCGGCGGCACGACCAACGACAGCTCGAGCGCCGACCAGCTCTTCGTGGCGTCGCTGAACAGCGCCTCGGTCTACCAGGACAAGCTGTACGCGCTGCCGTTCTACGCCGGCGACCGCGTCCTGATCTATCGCAAGGACCTGTTCACGGCGGCCGGGATCGATCCGGCGTCGATCACGAGCAAGGACAAGCTCATCACCGCGGCGAAGACCCTCAACACGAAGAACGCCTCGGTTGCTGACTTCTCCGGCTTCTACCAGGCCGGCCAGAACTGGTACTCGCTGCTCCAGATGATCTGGGATCGCGGCGGCTCGCTCGCGACCCAGGGCAGCGACGGCAAGTGGACCGCCAACCTCGACTCGCCCGAGTCGATGGCCGGCATCCAGGACTACGTCGACTACTACAACAGCGGCTCGACCGGTCCCAAGGACAACGACGAGATGAACCCGCCCGAGTACGACCTGTTCCACCAGGGCAAGGTCGGGATGTTCGTCGGTAACGGCTGGGAGATCGGCAGCGCCATCGGCACCGACGGGAAGCTCACCGCCGACCAGGTCGGCGTCATGGCCATCCCGAGCGCGACCGACGGCAAGACCGTCCCGGTGTTCCTCGGCGGCTCGGTCCTGGGCATCGCGGCCAAGAGCCCGAACCAGGCAGCGGCCCTCGACTACCTCAAGCAGCTCGCCAGCGACTCCGGCCAGCAGGCGCTCATCGCCAACGGCTGGATCCCGTCCCTGAAGTCGGCTGCGGCGGCCATCCCGGACAAGCCGGAGACCGCGATCCTGAAGGTCCAGGCGGCCGAGGCGGCTGCCGGAAGCGGCTTCACGCCGAACGACCCGCGCTGGGCCGGCGTCGAGGCCAACAATCCCATCAAGGCCATGCTCACCAAGATCCTGACGGGCCAGGCCAGCATCGCCGATGCTGCCAAGGCGGCGGACGACGCCATCGAAGCCGTCATGAACGCGGCCCAGTAGGAACGAACCTGCTCCTCCACTGACGACGCTCGAGAGGGGGCACCCAGCGTGATCGGGTCGACGACCAGGGCGAAAGCCCGGCGCGACGCACCCGGCCTCGCGGGGGTCCCCTCTCGACGTCGGTCGCGCCTCTCGCGGCTCGCCGGCCAGAGCCTGCCCTACGTGGCGCTCCTGCCGGCCCTCGTCACCTTCGTCCTGCTCCTCGGCTACCCGGTGCTGCTCGTCATCGAGATGAGCCTCCAGCACATCGGGCTCAGGGAGCTCATCAGCGGGGCCACCACGTGGGTGGGCCTCGACAACTTCGCGGCGATCCTCGCCGACAGGCAGTTCGTGGCCGTCACGATCCGAACGTTCGTGTTCATGGCCGTGAACGTGGCGCTGACCGTCGTCCTCGGTACGCTCGTGGCGCTGCTGCTGGACCGGATCGCCCGGATCCCACGGCTGATCCTGTCGGCCGCGATGGTCCTCGCCTGGGCGATGCCGGCCCTGACCGGCAGCGTCGTCTTCCAGTGGCTGTTCGACAGCAAGCTCGGGGTCGTGAACTGGGCCCTGAGCAGCGTCGGGATCTTCGGCTCGTGGCTGAACCACTCGTGGTTCGACACGGGCCTCTCGACCTTCGGGATCATCACCCTGCTCATCGTGTGGCAGGCGATCCCGTTCGTCGCGTTCAGCCTCTATGGCGGGATCCTGGCGATCCCCCACGAGCTCACCGAGGCCGCGAAGGTCGACGGCGCGAGCGACCGCCAGGTCTTCCGGCACGTGATCCTGCCCGGGCTGCGGCCGCTGCTCATGATGCTGGCGTTCCTGTCGATCATCTGGGACTTCAAGGTCTTCACGCAGGTGTTCACGATCCGGCAGGGCGGGCCGGACGGCCAGACGATCACGCTCTCGATCTTTGCCTACATCACCGGCCTGAGCCAGAGCCGGTTCGGGATCGCGGCGGCCGTGTCGGTCGTCATGGTCGTGCTCCTGCTGCTCGTCCTCATCCCGTACATCCGGCGGATGCTGCGGACCCAGGAGGACGTGTGATGCCGGGCACGACACGGGCCCGGCGCTGGCTCCTCAACGGGGTCGCGCTGCTCGCGGCGCTGGTCTTCGCCTTCCCCGTCTACTGGATGTTCGTCACCGCGTTCAAGCCGGCCGACCAGATCCAGACCTACGTCCCGGTCTTCCTGCCGAGCCCGACGCTCGACAACTTCATCAAGGCGATCAACGTCCCGCATTTCACCGACTTCCTGCGCAACAGCCTGCTCATCGCCGGCACGACGCTCGGGCTGGCGCTCGTCGTCGGGTTCCTGACGGCGGTGACCCTCGCCCGCGCCAAGGTCCGCGGCCGGAAGGGCTTCCTGCTCCTCGTCGCGATCGCCCAGATGGCGCCGTTCGAAGCGCTCCTGATCCCGTTCTTCCTGGTCATGCGCGACACCGGGCTCTACAACCAGATGCCGTCGCTCGTGATCGTGTACTTCATCTTCACGCTGCCGTTCACGATCTGGTCGCTGCGCGGCTTCATCGCCGGGATCCCGGTCGACCTCGAGGAATCGGCGATGGTCGACGGCTGCTCGCGGCTCGGGGCGTTCGTGCGGGTGACGCTGCCGCTCCTGGGGCCGGGCCTCGTCGCGACGGCGATCTTCTGCTTCATCACCGCCTGGAACGAGTACTTCTACGCGTTCGTGTTCATGACCGACGTCCAGAACTACACGCTGCCCGTCTGGCTGGCCTCGTTCCGGACGAACTTCGGGACGGACTGGGGCGCCACGATGGCCGCGTCCACGCTCTTCACGCTGCCGGTGCTGGTGTTCTTCCTCGCGGTCCAGGGCCGGATGGTCGGCGGCCTGACGACCGGCGCGGTGAAGGGATGACGAGCGCCATGACCACGAGGCGCGAGGGGGCCGCGGCTCTCGACCTCGCGGGCTGCCGGGTCCTGCGGACGTTCGTGGGCCTCGAGCCCACGCCGGAGGTGCTGGCCGCGATCCAGCGCGGCGACGCCTCCGGGGTGACGCTCTTCCGTCACAAGAACGTCGGCTCGCCCGAGCAGCTGCGCGAGCTATGCGCGCGACTGCAGGACGCGCGACCGGCGGGCGACCCGCCGCTCATCATCGGGCTCGACCAGGAGGGCGGCCAGCTCCAGGCCGTCGGCGATCCGGCGACGGCGTGGCCGGGCAACCTGGCCCTCGGCGCGACCGGCTCGGCGGCCCTCGCGGAGGCGACCGGGCGGGCGATCGGCCTCGAGGCAGCGGCGCTCGGCGCCAACCTCGTCTTCGCGCCCGTGTGCGACGTCCTCCAGCCGGCGTCGGCCAGCCCGCTCGGGACGCGGCCGTTCGGCTCGGATCCGGCGCTCGTCGGTCGACTCGCGGCGGCGATGGTGCGCGGCCTCCAGGGGGCCAGCGTCGCCGCGGTGCTCAAGCACTTCCCGGGCCACGGATCCGCCGTCGGCGATTCGCACGCCGCGATGCCGGTCGTGCGCGACGACGCCGCGACCGTCCGGGCCCGCGATCTCGCGCCGTTTCGCGACGGGATCGCGGCGGGCGTGAAGGCGGTCCTGCCGGGTCACCTCGCGGTACCCGCCCTCACCGACGGGGAGCCGATCGCGGCCACGGTCTCGCGCCAGCTCCTGGGAGCGCTCCTCCGCGGCGAGCTCGGCTTCGGTGGCGTCACGATCAGCGACGCACTCGACATGGGCGGTGCGGGGACGGCCGGGCACCTGGATGCCCAGGCGCTCGCGGCGGTCGCGGCCGGCATGGACCTGCTGCTGCTCGTCCACCCGGCCACGCTCGAGGACAGCGTCGTGGACGCCATCCGCACGGCGCGCGCCGGCGGGGCCCTGGACCCGGCCGATGCCACCGCGGCGCGGGCGCGCATCCACGCCCTGCGGACCTGGCTGGGCGAGATCGAGCAGCCGGGCCTCGAGGTCGTGGGTTGCAAGGCTCACCTGGCGCTCGCGCGCCGGATCGCGGAGGCTTCCGTGACCCTGGTCCGGGATCCCGCGGGGCTGCTGCCCGTGCTCGCCGCCGGCGCGGGCTCGCGCATCGCCCTCGTCGCGCCCGTCCCGGTCGACCTGACACCGGCCGAGACCTCGTCCTACGTGCAGCTCGGTCTCGCGGACGCCCTCCGGCGCCGAGGCCTGGACGTCTCCGAGATCGTCGCCCCGCTCGACCCGACAGCGGGTCAGGTCGCGGCGCTCCTGGACGCCAGCCGCGATGCGGACCTCGTCCTGGTGGCGACGTTCGATGCCGTCTCGCATCCGGGACAGGCCGCGTTGGCACGGGCCTTCGCGGCCACCGCGCGGCCGGCGATCGCCATCGCGCTGCGCAGCCCGTACGACGTGGCCCTCTTCGGCCCGGCGCTGACCGCGATCTGCACGTACGGGATCCAGGCGCCGCAGATGGACGCGCTTGCCGCCGGGCTCGTCGGCGAGATTCGGTTCGCGGGCCGGCCGCCGGTCAACCTGGCGGCCGGGTCGTGAGCCTCAGAATCGAGCTCGGCGAGAGTCCCGCCGTCGTCGAGCGCCTGCTCGATGCCGCGGCGGAGCCGATCGAGCGCGTCGCGCAGGCCGTCCGGGCGCGGGCCATCGACCTCGCGGTCATCGCGGCCCGCGGCACCTCGGATCACGCGGCCGTGTACGCCCAGTACATCCTCGGGGCGCGGAACGGGATGGTCGTCGCGCCGGCGACGCCCTCGCTGTCGTCGCTCTACGACGCGCCACCGCACCTGGCTCGCGCCCTGGTCCTCGGGATCTCGCAATCCGGCCGGTCGCCCGATGTCGTGTCGGTGCTGGCCGATGCGCGACGCCAGGGCGCCCTGACCGTCGCGGTGACGAACGAGCCCGACTCGGAGCTGGCTGGAGCAGCGGAGTTCGTCATCGAGCTGGGCGCCGGCCCCGAGCTCGCGGTCGCCGCGACGAAGACGTACATCGCCGAGGTCGGCGTCGTCGCCATGCTCTCGGCCGCCCTGTCCGGCGACGCAGAGTCGGCGAAGCAGCTCCGTGCCGCACCCGCGGCCATGCGCGCGGCGCTCGATCAGGAGTCACGCGTCAAGCGCCTGGCCGCCAGCCGCGCCCGCATCGAGGAGTGCGTCGTCCTCGCCCGCGGGTTCCAGTACGCGACGGCGCGCGAATGGGCGCTCAAGCTCAAGGAGCTGACCCGCGTCCTCGCCGATCCCTATTCCGGCGCTGACTTCCAGCACGGGCCGATCGCCCTCGTCGAGCCGGGCTTTCCGGTGCTCGCCGTGGCGAGCGCGGGTCCCGCGCTGGCGGGAATGCTCGAGCTGCTCGGCCGGCTGCGCGACCGAGGCGGCGAGATCCTCACGGTCTCGGACGACGCGACGATCCTGGCGATGGGCGACGGGGTCCCGTTGCCGCTCATGCCCGAATGGCTGTCGCCGCTCGCGGCGATCATCCCGGCCCAGCTGTTCGCCTACCACCTGGCGGTGGCGAAGGGCCTGGATCCGGATGCGCCGCCGAACCTCACGAAAGTGACACGGACCCTGTGATCCGCCTCGCCGGCCACCTGTACGCACCGGATGACCGCGGCCTCGCCCTCGTGACCGTCGACGACGGCACGGTCGCCGCCATCGAGCCCCTGGACCCGGCCGTGCCGCTGCCGGCGGGCACGATCGGCGGACCGGCCTCGCGCCTCCTGCCCGGGCTCGTCGACATCCAGGTCAACGGCGCGTTCGGCCACGACTTCGCCGATCCGGCGGCGGACATGGCGATGATCTGCCGCCGGCTGCCCGAGCTCGGCGTGACTGCCTTCGTGCCGACGATCGTCACGTCGCCTCCGGCCGCCTACGCCCCGGCGCTCGCCAACCTTCGGCGCCCACCCCTGCCCGGGGAGGCGCGGGTGCTCGGGGTGCACATCGAGGGGCCGTTCATCAGCTCGGCTCACCCCGGCACGCACGACCCGGCCCTGATCCGGCCGCCGGACGTGGGCGAGGCCGCGGCCTGGCTGGCGACGGGCGACGTCAGGTGGCTGACCCTGGCCCCGGAGCTGCCCGGCGCCCTGGGCCTCGTGCGGTTCCTGGCGGACCGGGGTGTCCGCGTCTCGATGGGCCACACCGATGCCACGTGGGCCGACGCCGAGGCCGCGGTCGGCGCCGGGACCTCGCTCGTCACCCACCTCTTCAACGCCATGCGGCCGCTCCGCCACCGCGACCCCGGCGTCGCCGGCTACGCGCTGGCGTCGAGCCTTCCGGTCGGCGTCATCGGCGACGGCCACCACCTGGCCTTCGAGACGCTCCGCCTGATCGCCCGGGTCAAGGCCCCCGACGAGCTGTACCTCGTGACCGACGCGCTGGCAGGGCTCGGCATGCCGCCCGGCCGCTACTCGCTCGCGGGCCGGGAGTACGTCTCCGACGGCACCTGCGGCCGGCTGCCCGACGGGACCCTGTCGGGATCGCTGCTGTCGCTGCCGCTCGCGATCCGGAACCTCGTGGAGGAGGTCGGCCTGGACCCGGCGCTGGCCATCCGGATGGCGACGCTCAACCCGGCGCGGGCCCTCGACCTCGGGACCGACCTCGGGCGCATCGAGCCCGGCCGGACCGCGAACCTGGTCGTCGTCGACGACGCGTGGGCGGTCCAGGCGACGGTCGCCGGGGGCGCGCTCGCCTTCGACGCGGCGCGACGAGCGGCGTCCCCCGTTCGGACCGAGCCGTGACCGCCGCGGGCATCGCACCCGCTCCCGTGACGCCGCGCGTCCGTCCACCGCTCGATCCCGACTTCCAGCCGATCGCCCTCGCCCGCCGGGCGATGCTCGAGGCCGCGCGGACCGACGGTCGCGCCGTGCCGGTGGCGCTGGCGCTGGAGCAGCCGGGCGGTGCGGTCGACGTCCGCGAGACACTCGTCATCCCGGCCGGGCGTCGTGGCGCGGCACTGAGCCGGGTGCTCTGCGAGCGACTCGCGAAGGCGATGCTCTGGTCACGCGGCGGCTCGCGCCTGTGGGTCGACGGGCCGGCGGACCTCGTCGCCGGGCTCCGGCGCCACTACGCGATGACATCGGTCGGTCGGTTCGACGCGGCCACGATCGGCGAGGCCGTGTACGCCGTGCCGCTCGAGGTCGTCGCGGCGCCGCGGGCCGAGTTCCCAACCAACCGCGATGCGGGGTCCGTGCTCGGCGGGCACCTCGACGGCTGCCGGATCGGCTTCGACCTCGGGGCGAGCGATCGCAAGGCGGCGGCGGTCCTCGACGGCCGCGTCGTGTTCAGCGAGGAGGTCGCGTGGGATCCGGCGCGGCAGGCCGACCCGCAATGGCACGTCGACCAGATCCAGGACTCGCTGCGGCGGGCCGCCGCGCACCTGCCCCGGGTCGACGCCATCGGCGGCAGCTCGGCGGGGATCTACGTCGACAGCGCGGTCCGGGTCGCCTCGCTGTTCCGCTCCGTCCCGCCCGAGCTGTTCCGCAGCCGCGTGGCCGGCATCTTCCGCGAGCTCCGGGTGGCGTGGGGCGGCATCCCGTTCGTCGTGATCAACGACGGCGAGGTGACCGCGCTCGCGGGCGCGATGCTCGCCGGGGTGGGCGGCCTGCTCGGGATCGCGATGGGCTCGTCCGAGGCGGCCGGGTACGTCCGGTCGGACGGCCGGCTCACGCCATGGCTCAACGAGCTGGCCTTCGTCCCGATCGACGTCGGAGCGGGGGCGGCGATCGACGACTGGTCGGGCGACCGCGGCTGCGGCGGCCAGTACCTCTCGCAGCAGGCGACGGGCCGGCTGCTTGGCCCGGCCGGCATCGAGGTCGCGGACGCGATGCCATTGCCCGAGCGCCTGATCCAGCTCCAGCAGCTGATGGCGTCGGGCGACGAGCGAGCCGCTCGCGTCTACCAGACGGTCGGCACGTACCTCGGCTACGCGCTCATCGAGTACCACGAGCTCTACGACTTCGACCACCTGCTGCTGCTCGGCCGGGTCACGACGGGCGGCGGTGGCCAGCTCATCGAAGAGCGGGCGATCGAGGTCCTCCGGGCCGAGGCGCCGGCAATCGCCGCCGCGTTGACCTTCCACCGCGTGTCCGAGCGCGACAAGCGTCACGGCCAGGCCGTTGCGGCTGCGAGCCTGCCGTCGCTCGCCGGGTAGGCAGGTCAGCCAGGAGGCACGAGGCTCCGGCCCGCGAAGGGCGACGCGGGCAGGCGCATAAGCCGGTCGCTGGTGGTGGCATCATCGTCGGCCCGCAGGTACTCAAGCCCGCAGTGCGGGCACGGCCCGACGACGCGCACCGAGATCGTCCGATCGCCATCGACGACGACGTACGAGGCCACGCCGTAGCGGATGTCCATGATCGCCCGCATTGCGGAGACCTGGCGTCCGTCGCCGAGCTGGAGGGCAGCCGGGTGCGGGTCGTTGCGCCGACCCGGGGCGCTGACCTCGATGGCGACGACGCGATGGGGCTCCATGCCTTGGAACCTGGCCTCCCTGCTGCGCGTGGTGGGCCCGCCGTCGAGGCGCCGCGTCAGGCCTGGCACGCCCCGGGCGCGGCGCTATCGGATGAGTTGACCCTGGATCCGGTTCAGATTCAGATCAGTGGGGGATGGGACTGCCACCGCCGTCCGCCAGGGCGGTGGCCGCGGCGAAGGCGAGGGTCGACAGAGCAGCCAGGGCAGCGAACGAGATCGAGCGGAGATGGCCGATGAGGTGACGACGCACGGGGAGCCTCCCTGTCCCGCCGTCGCCCGGAGCACGCCACGCACGAGGATGCTAGGCGTCTGCTCGCTCGTTCGTCAAGTAATACTGCACCCCACGCCCGGCCCGGGACCGGTGAGGGCCTGACGCTCGCGACAGAGGCGGTCAACCAAGAACCATCGCGTGGTATGGTGCTGTCCATGCCACACAAGTCGCTCGGACGCACGCTCGCCCGCGAGGATGCCCCGATCGCCCGGGCGGTCGGCGAGCGGATCCGGGCCGAGCGGTTGCGGGCCCGCCTGACCCAGCAGCAGCTGGCCGACCCGCGCTACACGAAGGCGTACATCAGCGCCCTCGAGAACGGCCTCGCGAAGCCGTCGCTCGCCGCGCTGACGTTCATCGCCGGCAAGCTCGGGCTGACCCCGGCCTCGTTCCTGACGGCCGGGGAGCCGGCGTGGTCACGCCTCGAGGCCGATCTCGCCCTGGCGTCTGGCGAGTGGACCCGCGCGGTCGATGCGTACACGTCCCTGCTCGAGGCGGCCAGGCTGCCCGTCGAGCGAGCCGAGCTCGGTCTCGGTCTCGCCGAGGCCCTCATCCGGCTGGAGCGTGGCTCCGACGTGCTGGCCGCCGCCGGACCTGCCGCCGCGACCTTCCAGGCCACCGGGCGGCGGGCCGACGCGGCGCGCGCGCGGTACTGGATCGCGGCGGCCGAATACCAGCTCGACAACGAGACGGAGGCGCGCTCGATCATGCGGGCCCTGCTCGACGAGGTACGCGCCGGCTTGAGGATCGAACCGGACTTCGAGGTCCGGCTGCTCATCGCCCTCGCGGCGATCGACGGTCGGGCGATGCAGCCGAAGCGGGCACTCGCCTATCTCGACGAGGCGCGGGGTGTGGTCGAGGGCATGGACGATCGACGCCGGGCCACGTTCCTGAGCTCGCTCGCCGTCGGCTACCGCGAGAGCGGCGACGCCGAGGCCGCCATCCGGGTGGGCAACCAGGCGATCGCTCGATTCCGCGAGCTCGAGGCCGATCGCGAGGTCGCCGGCCTCGAGAACGAGCTGGCGCTCACCCATCTGGCACTCGGATCCGCTCGCCGGGCGCGGCAGCATGCCGCGGCCGCCGCCGAGATCTGCCAGCGCCTTGGCGATCGCCACTGGCTCGCCCACGTTCGCGAGACGCAGGCCCAGATCGAGCTCGCTGCCGGCGATCCCGGAGAGGCGGCGACGGCCGCGACCGAGGCGGCGGCGCTCGCCGACGCGACCGGCAATCGCAAGGCTGCCATCAGCGCCCGACTGACACTGGCCAGGGCCCATCGGGCCCTCGGCCGGCGCGACGACGCCGTGGCGGCGCTGGAGCTGGCAGCGGACCAGGCCCGCGCGCACGGCCGCGTGCCGCAGCTACGCGACGTCCTGACCGAATGGGCCGACCTGCGGGCCGAGCTCGGCGATCCGCAGGGGGCCTACGCCCTCTCGCGCGAGGCGCTCGCGCTGGCTCGCGGCTGATCGTTCGCCCGCCGGTGTGGCGGGTCCGGGGTCAGACGCTTCGCGGCAGGACCACGATCCGACGGTTGGGCTCCTCGCCGATCGACTGCGTCGCGACGTCCGGGTTGTTGCGGAGGGCCAGGTGGACCCACCGGCGCTCGAGCGCCGGCATCGGCTCCAGCTGGAGCATCTTGCCCGTCTCGAGGACCCGGGCGGCGGCGCGCTCGGCGATCTCGCGCAGCTGGCGCTCCCGCCGGCCGCGGTAGTCCTCGACGTCGACGAGGACCCGCGTCCAGGCGCCCATCTCGCGCGACAGCATCAGGTTCACGAGGTGCTGGAGCGCCGACAGGCGCTCGCCCTTGCGGCCGATGAGGGCGCCAAGCGCCTCGCGCTCATCGCCGTCGCCGACGACATTGAGCCGGCTCGTCTCGCCGGACTCGACGTCGACCTTCACGTCGAAGCCCATGTGGTCGAGCAGCTTCTCGAGGATGACCTTGCCGGCGGCGAGCGCCTCGGGCGACGCCTCCGCGGCCTCGAGCTCGGCGCGCTCCGCGGCGACTGAGCCTCGCAGAGCCGCGACCTCGGCCTCCTCGGTCTCGCTCAGGCCGCTGCCGCCACGGTCGTCGCGACGGGGGCCGCGATCATCGTGTCGCGGAGGGCGGTCGTCGTACCGCGGACGGCGGTCGTCACGCGGAGCGCGCTCGCGCTCGGCGTAGGCCGGCCGATCCGCGCGCTCGACGGGGCCTCGGTCGTCGTGGCGTGGACCGCGCTCGGGCGCCGCACTGGGCGCGTCGCCTGCCGATGCGCCGGCTGGTGCACCCGCGTCGCGCCGGGGGCCTCGGTCGCCGAAGCCGCGATCGTCGCGGCGCGGCCCTCGATCGCGATCGCCGAAGCCACCGCGGTCGAAGCCGCGGCCACCGCCACGGTCGTCACGCCGCGGGCCCCGGTCGCGATCACCGAATCCGCCACGATCCCGGCGGCCGAAACCGCCACGGTCGTCGTCACGGTCTCGCGCCGGCGGCGCCGGCAGGGGCTTGGACGCGGCGGCCTCGCGCTTCGGCGCGGCGCCGCCCAGCAGCGATCGCGGTGCCGCGAGCACGCGGGCCGGCTCGGCCCCCATGCCCAGCACGCCCCGGCTGCCGGGGGTGAGGATCTCGAAGTCGAGGTCGTCCAGACCGACGCCGAACTCCTCGCGGGCGTTCTTCAGCGCCTCTTCGACGCTCTTGCCGGTGAACTCTCGGTAGGCATCCATGGCACTCATGTCAGCGACGTCTCCCGCGTCGGCCTTGGCGGCCTCGCTGGCGAATCGTGGCGTTCGCCGAGGCGGACCGCTCGATGGCGGACTTCTGAGGGGTGGGGGGTCGCGCGGGCGCTCCCGCCGCGCGCGGTGGGGAAGCGGCCGCCGTGGGCATGGCGACCGGGAAGCGCGGTTTGTGCTCCCGCGCGAAGCCGGGAGTGAAGCCGAACAGCGGGAACATCCCGCCGAAGCCGGTGGTCAGGAACTGCTGTGCGACCTGGTAGATCGTCGAGACGATCAGGTAGACGAACAGCCCGACCGGGATGACCGTGGAATAGAGCAGGGTGATCAGTGGCAGCCAGATGCTCATGGCCCGTTGCGTCCGGACGTTCGGGTCGAGCGGGATGTTCGGATTGTGGGCCGGTAGCGCCAGGCGCGACGCGACGAGCTGGATGAGCGTATAGACGATCGCGAAAACCGAGATCCCGATCCCGATGACCGGGATGGTGAACAGGCCCTCGTAGCCGGCGGCATTCATCCCGCCGAGCCACGGTATCGTCGTGTTCAGGCAGGACGTGCCCCAGGCGTGGACCTGGCCGACCGTGCAGTCGAGCTGGAACACCTGGAAGCCGAAGACCTGGAGCATCGGGTTCGGATCTGGCGAGCTCAATCCCTCGCGAATGACCTGGTACATCGGCAGGATCAGGAGGATCGGCAGGAACGCCGTCAGGCAGCCGGCCTGGCTGATCCCGCGCTCCTTCATCATCTCGGTCTGCGCCTGCTGGGCCTTCATCCGGTCGCCCTTGTAGCGGCGCTGGATCTCCTTGATCTCCGGCTGGAGGGCCTGGAGCTGGCGCATCGAGACCATCTGGCGCCGCATCAGCGGAACCATCACCGTCCGAACGACGAGGGTCGTCAGGATGATCGCGATGCCGATGTCGGGAACGAGCTTGTAGATCCCGACGAGGAGCAGGAAGAAGGCCTGGAAGATCGGCGTGAACAGCCACGCCAGGACGCTGAGCGGATCGCCCTTGAGCTCGGCCGGGTGCAGCGGCGTCGGGGGCGTGATGGTCTGGCCCGGGGCGAGGCTTCCACCGCCGGGCGTGCACGCGGCCACGACGAGGACGACGAGCGCGAGCAGCCCGAGGGCGATCAGGCGACGACGAAGGCTGGGGCTCACGATGGGATTGTCCTCATCGAACGGGGTCGTAGCCGCCCGGATACCCGGGGTGGCAGCGCGCTATGCGGCGAGCGCCCATCCAGCTGCCGCGCAGCAGCCCGTAGCGCTCGATGGCCTGTTCCGTGTAGACCGAGCAGGTCGGCTGGTAGCGGCATGGCGAGGGCAGCCACGCGAACAGGAAGCGGTACGCATGGATCAGCGCGATCCCCACCTGCTTCACGAGGTCCGGTCCCGGTGCACGCCGTCGTTGCCTCCCAGTACGCCGCTCCGCCGAAGGAGTCGCCCGAGCGTCTCCTGCAGCGCCCGATGGTCCGCCGCCACGAGCCCCGGCCTCGCGATCACGAGGACGTCCCACCCGGGTTGCAGCTCGAGCGACATCGATCGGAGCACCTCGCGGAGTCGCCGGCGAACCCGGTTTCGAACGACGGCCGACCCGATGGCCTTGCTCGTCGCCAGGCCGAATCGCGTCGATCCGAGGTCTGTCCGGAGGACTCGCGTTGCGAGGAGGGGGTGGGATCGAATCGTCCCCCGCTCCAGGAGCGCCGCGAAGTCCCGCGGGCTGGAGAGCATCACGAGGCGCGGCGGTCGAGTGCCGCGCTCGGTCGTCAGACCGACAGGCGCTTGCGACCGCGAGCCCGGCGTGCGGCCAGGACGCGGCGTCCGCCCGTGGTCTTCATCCGGGCGCGGAAGCCGTGTTCCTTGGCGCGGTGGCGCTTCTTGGGCTGGTAGGTCTGCTTCATCGTGCCTGCGCGGGATCCTCTCCGTCGGGCCTCGGGGTTCCGTCATCCATGACCCCGAAAGGCACGCGAACGCGCCGGCGCCCCCACGGGGCGTGGCGCGTTCACTGTCCGGCGGATGATAGGTCTGCCCGGAACATCGGTCAAACGCGCCAGCAGGCCGGTCCGGCGTGACCCCGGGGGCCCGAGCAACCGATACTCCCGGGGAGTATCACGGAATTGCCTTGCGACGGTCCGGGGGCGGTGCTATCGTTCGCGCCCCGACGCCCCCCGGACGGTCCCATCTCGACCGGTTCGGAGCCCGCCGGACACCGTTCGCAGCCCCGCGAACCCGGAGCAACGGACTCGCCATCGCCTGATCTCGACGCCCCTGGCTCATCGGAATCCGGCTTCGCCTCGACCCACGTCAGCCCACCCCGACAGAGAGCCGACATCGACCCTATGGACGCGAAGCAGGTCTGGCGCGCAGCGCTCGGAGAGCTCCAGGTATCGCTGTCGCCAGCGAACTTCGAGACGTGGCTGCGCGAGACGGCGATCGTCGAGGTCGACGACAACCGGTTCCGGATCTCCGTCCCGAACGGCTTTGCCAAGGACTGGCTCGAGAGCCGCTACCGCTCCCTGATCTCCCAGACGCTGGCCCGGATCGTGGGCTACAGCGTTCAGGTCGAGTTCATCGTCGGACCCGCGCCGGACGCACCCGAGCCGGAGGACGCCGACGCCGATGGCCTGGCCTTCGAGCCGGCGCCCAAGCCGATGGCGGCCGCCGGGCATCCGAACGGCAACGGCCATGGCGGCCACGTCATGGGCCCCGGCCGGCCTGCCCCCGGGACGAGCCCCCAGCCCGCCGGCTCGCAGCAGGTCCGGATCGAGCCGACCCGCGTCGGCGGCGAGGGCGGGACGAGCTTCCTCAACGCCCGCTACACGTTCGCGAACTTCATCGTCGGCTCGGCCAACCGCCTCGCCCATGCCGCGTCGCTATCGGTCGCCGAGCGCCCGGGCCACGCCTACAACCCGCTGTTCCTGTACGGCGGCGTGGGCCTCGGCAAGACCCACCTCATGCACGCGATCGGCAACCAGGTCCTCGCGAAGTTCCCCCGCAAGCGGGTGGTCTACGCGACATCGGAGAAGTTCACGAACGAGTTCATCACCTCGATCCAGCAGGGCAAGATCGATGAGTTTCGATCGCGCTACCGCCGGATCGACGTCCTGCTCATCGATGACATCCAGTTCATCGCCGACAAGGAGCGGACGCAGGAGGAGTTCTTCCACACCTTCAACGCGATCCACGAGGACGGCAAGCAGATCGTCCTGTCCTCGGACCGGCCACCGAAGGCCATCCTGACGCTCGAGGAGCGTCTCCGGTCGCGGTTCGAGTGGGGCCTCATCGCCGACCTCACCGCGCCGGACCTCGAGACGCGCATCGCGATCCTCCGGGCCAAGGCCGAGGAGGGCGCGGTCCCGATCACATCGGATGTCATCGAGTTCATCGCCCGCAAGGTCGTGTCGAACATCCGGGAGCTCGAGGGCGCCCTCAACCGGATCGTCGCCTATGCCTCGATGGGCGCGATGCCGATCTCGATCGAGCTCGCCCAGGCCGTGCTCTCGAACGTCCTCTACAACCCCAAGAAGCGCCAGATCACGCCGGAGCGGATCGCCAAGGCCGTGTCCGAGTACTACGGCGTCGGGCTCGACGCCCTGCGCGGCCAGAAGCGCGACAAGGCCATCGTCGTGCCGCGTCAGATCGCGATGTTCCTCATGCGCGAGGAGACCGACGTCTCGCTGCTCCGGATCGGCGCGGAGCTCGGTGGGCGAGACCACTCCACGGTCCTCCACGCCTGCGACAAGATCACCCGCGAGTCGTCGGCCAACGACGAGCTCCGCCGCGAGATCGCCGCGGTCCGCGAGCTGATCTACGCCGACTGAGGTCGCCCTGCGGCCGACGCCGGCTGCAGCCGGCCCCAGGCGCGACGCGCGGGCGGCCAGGGACCGCCGAGCGCCGGAGCCCCACCAAGCCTCCTCGGTGAGGCCAATCGTTCGCCAGGCGGCAGCAAGGCACCGATCACGCGTTCCTCGGTGGTCCACCCTCGCCCAATTCGCCCCGCGCCACGCTCATGGCGGAACGAATCCCAGCCTACGGCCGTCCTGGGCCCGCGCGGAACGTGACGAGGTAGCGCCTGGGGCAAGGTTGGCAACCGCCCGCCTCGGCGGTCCCTGGACGGCCGTCCAACCCGGAATGTGCGCAACACGACGGACCCGGAGTGGACGACCGGCCGAGCTCCTGTGGGTAAGCGGCTGGTTGTCACGCGATAAGCGCCGGACGATACGTGGATGCAAGACTTGGCTCCATCGGGTGGGCGGGGCGTCGACCCGAACTGTCCACCACGAAACGCGGTGCGGATCCCCGGGGGTCGCGGCCCTGTCCACCGGAACCAACGCCCCGTCGACGGCGCCGCGCCGCACGAACGAGCGCGGCCGTCCACGCCGTCAACACGATGATGAATAGGGTGACGGACCTTAGAGAATCAGCGAAGATACACACACCGATCGACTGCGCCCGGGACTTGCCGGTTCGAGCGGGTTGGACGCGCTCGGGTGCGCCCGGACGGCATCGACACGGGTCGACGAGGTCGCCGGGATCGCCCTCCGCCCGCCTGACGTCTGGGAGTCTCGTGGAAGCCTGTGGAGTGGACCTGACGTGAAGCTCTCGGTCATGCAGGAGAACCTGGCCCGCGGCCTGTCCGTGGTGAGCCGGGCCGTCTCGACCCGCAGCACCCTGCCGGTGCTCGCCAACGTCCTCCTCCGCACGGAGGACGGCGGCCTCCGGCTCACGACCACGAACCTCGAGATCGGCCTGGTCTACTGGGTCCCGGCAAAGGTCGATGTCGACGGCGCGACCACCGTGCCGGCCAAGCTCCTGACCGACCTCGTCACCTCGCTGCCGGGCGGCTCGAAGGTGGAGCTCGAGACGGGCGCGGCCGAGACGCTCCACCTGACCGCCGGACCGTTCCAGTCGCACGTCAAGGGCATCGACGCGGAGGAGTTCCCATCGATCCAGGCGGTGGGCGAGCGACCCACCACCCGCATCGCCCAGAACGTCCTCAAGCGGGCGCTGGAGGAGACGGCCTTCGCGGCGGCGACGGACGAGGCCCGGCCGATCCTGACCGGCGTCCTGTGGCGGTTCGACGGCGAGACGGTGACCTTTGCCGCAGCGGACAACTACCGGATCGCCGTGAAGACGATCGAGATCCTCGATCCCGTCGCGGACACGAGCGTCGTCATCCCGGCGCGTGCCCTCAACGAGCTCATGCGGATCCTCGGCGACACGGACGAGCCGGTCGACGTCGTGCTGGCCCAGAGCCGCAACCAGGTCCTGTTCCACCTGGAGGGCATCGACCTGGTCAGCCGGCTCATCGACGGCCAGTTCCCGAACTACCAGTCCGTCCTGCCGAAGGCCCACACGACCCGGGCGATCCTCGATCGCGAGGAGCTCCTGCGGGCGGTCCGCCCGGCTGCGCTCATCGCCCACGAGTCGGCGAACATCGTGAAGCTCCAGATCTCCTCGAACGGCGAATCCGGGATCACGGTCAGCGCCAACGCCGAGATCGGCGACCATGTCGGCCAGGTCGAGGCGGACGTCGAGGGCGACGGGACGTCGATCGCGTTCAATGCGAAGTACCTCGCCGACGTCCTCACCAATGTCACCGCGGAGCAGTTCGCGCTCGAGCTCCAGGGCCCGCTCGCGCCCGGCGTGTTCAAGCCGGTCGGCGACGATCGGTACGTCCACGTCGTCATGCCGGTCCGGACCACCTCCTGATCGAGACGGGCTCCTGACCGAGACCGGCCGGACGCTCGAGACGCTCCGGCTCGAGTCGTTCCGCGGCTACGAGCGACTCGATGCCGCGTTCCCGCCCGGCCCGCAGCTCGTCTGGGGCCCCAACGCCGCCGGCAAGACGAGCCTGCTCGAGGCGATGGCGATCCTTGCCTGGGGCCACTCGCACCGGTCCACCAACGACCCGGAGCTGATCCGCTGGGGCGACGACGTCGCCCGGGTCGAGGGCGCCCTCGGGGGTGACCGGCTCGAGGTGGCGCTCGTCCGCCCGGCCTCGGCCGCGTCGGCGGGTGGTGCCCGGAAGCGGATCCGGGTCAACGGCGTCGCCCGCCGCGCATCGGCGCTGGGCGGCCACCTCCGCGTCGTCCTGTTCGCGCCCGAGGACATGCTCCTCATCGTCGGCTCGCCGACGCTCCGGCGAGCGACGATCGACCGGCTTGCGGCTGGCCTGTGGCCCGCCTACGCGGACGCCCTGGCGACCTATGGGCGCGCGCTCCAGCAGCGGAACTCGCTGCTCCGCCTCATCCGCGAGGAGACCGCGGACCGTGACCAGCTCCGGTCCTGGGACGAGCCGTTCCTCACCGCCGGCGGCGAGATCGTGGCCGGGCGGCACCGCCTCCTCGCCGAGCTTGCCGCCCCGCTGGCCGCCGCCCATGCCGAGATCGCGCCTGACGAGGCCGCCGCCGCGGCGCTCGGCCTGCGCTACCTGACGAACGCCCCGCCGGCGCCCGGTGAGAGCCCGCGCGACGCGCTGGCCCGACGGCTTGCGGAGACCGCCGCGAAGGAGGTCTGGAACGGCGCGACGCTCATCGGGCCGCACCGGGACGACGTCGCCTTCGACCTCGCCGACCGCGACCTCGCCGGCTTCGCGTCGCGCGGCCAGCAACGCACCGCCATCCTCGCCCTGAAGCTGGCCGAGCTCGATCTCCTGACCGCGCGCGACGGCCGGCCGCCGCTGCTGCTGCTGGACGACGTGTTCTCGGAGCTCGACCCGGCGCGACGGTCGCACCTCGTCCGGCGAATCGCCGCCCTGCCGCAGGCGTTCGTCACGACGACGACCCTGGAGGACCTCGACGCGGCGCTCCGGGCGATCGCGACGACGTGGGAGGTCCGGGCAGGCGCGGGTGGCGCGCAATTGCTCGGCGGCCCGGCGCGATGAGCGATGAGCCGCGCCGGCGCCGCCCGATGCGGCGGATCGGCGACCTGATGCCCGAGGCCGCCCGGCAGCTCGGGCTCGGCGACGAGCTCCGGCGAGGCCGCCAGGTGGCGACCTTCGACGCCATCGTGGCGGAGCTCGCCCCCTCCGCCCACGGCGCCTGCCGCGCGATCCGCGTCGACGGTGCGACGCTCGTCGTCGAGGCGGACGCCCCGATCGTCGCCCAGGAGCTGCGCCTCCACGCGCTCGACCTGCGCGACGCCTTTCGCCTGGCTCCTGCCGGCGGACCGATCGAGGAGCTCCGCATCACGATCCGACGTCCCGGTTCGTCTCGCGCCTCGTAGAACTTGACCCGGCCGGGCTGGCCGGGCCGCGTCGCATGCGATAATCCCGCCCCCGCCGTCCCCAGCTCGGTACCGGTCGGAGGACACCCTTGGCCCACCGCCTGCAAATGAAGCTCGGCGTGATGCCCGAGTCGGATCGCCTGCCCGACTCGCCGGACACGGTGCTGCACGTCCAGCCGCGCATCGGGGCGCAGCTGCGGACGAAGGGCCACCTCTACCTGCTCGTGACCTCGAGGGTCGCTGGCCACCGCGCCCACGAGGCCACCCGGCTCGTCGCCGACTCCATCCGGGCCGAGTACTACTACGACGAGTCCGGCGGGATCCGGGTCTGCCTCGCGAAGGCGATCCAGGCCGCGAACAAGCGCCTCGGCCACGCCCGTGAGCGATCCGCCCTCGGCGCGACCGGTGACACGGGGCCGATCGGCGTTGCCGTCGCGGTCGTCCGCGACAACGAGCTGTACGTCTCGACGGTCGGGCCCGCGGAGGCCTACCTGAGCCGCGGCGCGCGACTCTCGACGCTGCCCGACCCGCACCGCGACCGCGGCCTGCCGGCCGCCGAGCTCGAGCCCGACGTCTGGCGGGGTGAGATCAACGTCGGCGACCAGCTGCTGCTCGTCTCTCCGAGCGTCGCCGAGGCGCTCGGGTCCGACGAGCTCAAGGAGGCCCTCGTCACGCTCCATCCGCAGTCGGCGGTGGAGCGCATCCACGCCCGCTTCGTCGAGGCTGGCGGGACCGGCAGCGACGGGGCGATCACCCTCGAGGTGGGCGAGGTCGCCGCGTCCCGCTCCGGCCGCGCGCCGATCCCGGTCCGGCCGGCCGAGCCGCTGGCCGGCACCCCGGATCGGTCGCCGATCCCGCTCGTGGACTCCGTGGCCGGCGGCATGGCGGCGGCCCAGAACGCGGCTGACGCGGCGAGGTCCGCGGCCGGCGGCGTGGCCGGGCGACTGTTCCGGCGGCTGCAGGACTCCCTGCCCGCTCGTAGTCCGCGCGATCGGCGGGTGACGCCGATGACGGCGCGGCGCGAGATGCAGCAGCGGGCCGCGATTGCGATCCTCAGCTTCGTCGTCGTCATCGGCGCCCTGGGCGCCGGCGTGACCTTCATCGGCAGCCACCCGTTCCCGGGTCCCGCCATCGCCTCCTTCGAGGCCGGCCAGAAGGCCCTCGACGAGGCGAAGGCCGACCTCGATCGGGTCCTCGGTCCGGGTGTCGACCTCGTCACGAACGACCGGCGCAAGGCGGCGACCCTGCTGACCGACGCGATGGCCAAGCTGACCGCCGCGGCTGCCGCGGGAATTCCCGCAGCCACGATCCAGCCGCTCCGCGACCAGGCCGTCGCGGCGATCGACCGGCTCTACAACCTGATCGACGTCGGCGACACGGTCCTGTTCACGTTCCCGGCCAACCAGCCGATCGACCTCAGGGCGATCGTCCGCGGTCCGGACGGCGCCCCGTACGTTCTCGACGCGGGCACGAAGACGGTCTACCGGATCGACCTGGCGAAACAGACGGCCGGTGCGATCTTCCGGGTCGGGACGAAGGTCGGCACGGCGACCGAGGGAGAGCCGAGGCTCATGACCGTGGGCGGGCGTGACCTCGTCATCCTCGACTCGAAGAGCGTGGTGTGGAAGTGGACCCCGGCCAATACGACCGGCCGCGGCACGACCCGGAAGGTCAGCGTCAAGGGCGCCTCGGAGTGGGGCAGCGACGTCCTGGCCATTGGCACCTTTGCCCGCAACGGCGACCTCTACAACCTGTACGTCGTCGACCCGTCCGAGCAGCAGGTGCTCGGCTATACCCCGGCGATCGACGGGAGCGGATACCCATCGGCGCCGGTCGGTCGGCTGAGCGCGCCCCGGGACGTGAGCGGGATCACCTCGCTCTACATCGATGGCGACATCTGGCTCGCGGACGGCGGACGGCTGCTCCGAATCGTCAACGGCCGGAGCGAGGGCTGGACCTCCGCCGACCCGGGCGACACGATCATCCGGCCGGTGCCCCGCTACACGCTCGTGACATCCGGGTCCGACCGCCGCGAGGGCCGCATCTACGGCTTCGACGCGAACAGCCGCCGCGTGATCTCATTCCTCAAGACCGATGGCTCGTTCGTCGAGCAGTACCGGCTCGCGGCCGAATCGTCGGGCTGGACGGACCTCCGCTCGTGGTACGTCGTGGCGGGTGTCGGCGATCAGCCGGACACGCTGTTCTGGATCTCCGGGACCGCGATGCACAAGACGGTCCTCGAGCGGCCGGTGAGCGGCCCGGGTGCGTCGCCCGGCGGGTCGCCGGCGGCCTCGTCGAGCTCGACCGCCGCCCCCGCCTCGACCGCCGCCCCCGCCTCGACCGCCCCGTGACCGACGCCTCCGTGACCGCCCGCGCCGCGTGAGCCCGGGCTTCCGCGTGCTCCAGGGCGCCCCGTGATCCCGCTCCGCGATCGCAATCCGACGCGCCGGACGCCGGTCGTCACGTTCGGCCTCATCGCCGCCTGCTTCGCGGTCTTCCTCCTGGAGCTGTCGATCAGCCTGTCTGGCGGTGACGCGGCGCTCGGGCGGTTCTTCAACGAGTGGGGCGCGGTGCCGGCGCGGATCAGCGCGGCGCTGGCCGCCGGCAACGACCTCGCGCCGGCGATGCTCACGACGATCACGAGCCAGTTCCTCCACGGCGGCTGGCTGCACATCCTGGGCAACATGCTGTTCCTGTGGATCTTCGGCAATAACGTCGAGGATCGGCTGGGGCGGATCCCGTTCCTCGGCTTCTATCTCCTCGGCGGGATCGCCGCGGCCCTGACCCAGGTCTGGATCGACCCCTCGTCGCACGCGCCGCTCGTCGGCGCCTCGGGGGCGATCGCGGCGGTCCTCGGCGTGTACTTCGTGCTGTGGCCGGGGGCGAGGATCCTGTCACTCGTCTTCCTCGGCTTCTTCTACCAGCTCCTCGAGGTGCCGGCCCTCATCGTCCTCGGCTACTGGTTCGTGCTCCAGCTCGTCAGCGGCGCGGCGTCGCTCGGCGCCGAGACCGCGGCGAGCGGCGTGGCGTTCTTCGCGCACATCGGCGGGTTCGTCGCCGGGGCGGTCGTCGGGTTCGTCCTCCGGATGACCGGCCTCGGGCGCGGGCTGGGGATGCGCCCGCCCGGCTGACCGATGGGATAATCCAGGGATGGACCAGCTGGTCGAGATGGTCGTGGAGAGCGTCCGGGTCCACATGCTCTCGAACCGCCACGTCGTCATCCTCAAGGACGTCGAGGGCTCACGCTACCTGCCGATCTGGATCGGGGCGTGGGAGGCCAGCGCGATCGCGATGCGCCTGCAGGGCCTGACCGCCGAGCGGCCCCTGACCCACGACCTGTTCGCCGCGACGCTCGAGCAGCTCGCGGTCCGGATCGACCGGGTCGTCATCTCCGAGCTCGCCGACGAGACCTACCACGCCAGGCTGTACCTCGAGCGCGACGGTGTCGAGGTCGAGGTCGATGCCCGGCCGTCGGACGCCCTGGCCCTCGCGGTGCGTGGCGAGGTGCCGATCTTCGCCGCGGAAGCGGTCCTGGAACAGGCGGCGCTCGGTGGCGACCCGGATGCCGACGAGGCGGTCGGCGACGAGGACGCGGCCGGGTCGGGGAGCGGGCCCGAGGGCGGCGCCGGCCAGGGCGGGACGGGCGGGACGGGTCGCCGGCGGCGGATCCCGCTCGAGCGGGTCGGCGAGGGCATCGTCGATCCGCGCCTGGACCTCTTCCGGGACTTCGTCAACTCGCTCGACATCGATCCTGGCTCAGCCGGTGGCGGAAGCGGACCGGCCGCGGGCGGCTCCGGCGGTCCAGCGGGCTCCGGGGGTCCCGGCGGTCCGAAGGCGCCCGGCGGTCCTGGCGGCCCGAAGACGCCCGGCGGTCCGAAGAGCCGGGGCTAGTCAGCCGCCGAGGATCGGGCGGCCGCGCCGCAGCGCGCTCCGCGGGCTGGCCCACAGCCGCAGCCGCAGGTTCCAGAAGTCACGAACGGCCCGGAGGACGACGGACGGCTTCGCGCCGGTGGCACTGCCGGCGACGCGGGGGTAATGCGGAACGCCGACCTCGGCGATGTGGTGGCCGGCGGCCTGGAGCTTGATGAGCAGCTCGGCCGAGAAGAACGCCCCGCCGGACTCGACCGAGATCCCATCGAGCGACGACCGCCGAAACGCCTTGCAGGCGCAGTCGACGTCGCGGACCTTCAGGCCGAAGAAGATCCGATTGGCGAGGCGGTAGAGGCGGGCGTAGACGGTCCGCACGAGCGGATCGGCGCGCCGGATCCGGAAGCCGACGACGGCATCGGGGACCGGCCCGGCAGCCCCGCCGGGAGCGAGCACCGCCAGGAGCCGGCCGAGGTCCTCGACGTGGAACTGCCGGTCGCCGTCGGTGAAGGCCAGCACGCCGAAGCGCGATGCCGCGAAGCCGCTTCGGAGCGCCGCGCCATAGCCGAGGTTCGTCGGATGATGGACGGCCCGCACCTCCGGATGGGCGGCGGCGAGCTCGTCGGCGAGCCGCGGCGTGGCGTCGCGCGAGCCGTCGTCGACGATGACGATCTCGAAGCGGGCGGCCAGGCCCGGCAGCGTGGCGAGCGCCTCGGCGACGAGCGCCGGCAGGTTGGCCTCCTCGTCGTGTGCCGGGAAGAAGTACGAGAGCTCGGGAACGCGCGGCGTGCCGTCGGCGGCAGGCGATGGTGTCGTCATCGATCGGTCATCCCGTCCCGTTCACCGCACCCATGACCTCGTACACGGCGAGGCTCCCGGACCCGGCAACGATCTGCAACTGGTACACGGCCTGGACCCCGGCGAGGTCGCCGGGATTGGCCCGGATGATGTAGACAGGTCGAGTCCCCAGGAATGCTGAGATCGCGCCGTTCGCGCTCCCGTAGCCACGGTCGATGATGGTGCGGTCGTCGATGACGGCGATGTCCGGTCGCCGGCGGTCCACCAGCTCCGCGTACCACAGCGGCGTCGAGGTGCTCCACCAGCTGACGACGACCGCGTCCTGCGCCAGGTGCGGCAGGACGTCGTCCAGCCACAGCGAGGCGTCCGTCGCCGCGTGCCGATCCGCCGCCCGGCGGTGGGCATCGAGCGCCTGCAGGCTGGGCAGGAGCAGCGCCGCGGCCACGATGACCGAGGCGGCGCCCATCGCCGGGCCCAGCGACCCGCGACGCGCGAGGGCCGACCACACGGCGACGATCAGGTCGACCGCCATCGCGGCGAGCATCGCGACCCAGGTCCAGGCCCACAGGACCGGGCCGAGGTAGTAGCGGTTGATGTCGGCATTCGAGTACGACGCGTTGAAGACCACCGTGATGACCATCGCGACGCCGGTCAGGAGCGCGTACCGCGGCGCTCGCCTGAGCGTCGCCAGGAAGCCGAAGGGCACCAGGAGCGCGGCGATCCCGAGCTGGCCCTGGGCGAACGTCCAGAGGTCCGCGGCCTTGCGCCCGAGGTCGTCGAGCGGATGGGACAGCGAGCCCCGGAACTGCTCGGCCAGGGCGATGTACCAGAAGCCGTCCCACGTGTTGGGCCGGGCGTAGACGAGTGGCGCCGGCAGCAGGCCAGACCGGATCGGCAGCTCGAGGTAGACGCCCGCGACGGCGACCGCGAGCGCGATGACGCACGCACCGACGAACCGCGGCCGGCGGACGATCCCGGGCTCGACGGCGAGGACGTACAGCCCGATCGGCGGGGCGAGGAGCAGCGTCAGCGAGTGGTTGCCGGCCGACAGGCCGAATGTGGCTGCTGCCGCCACGAGCCAGCGATCCGCGGTCGCCGGGTTGGATCCTCGGGCCGCCTCCCAGCCCACGAGCAGCAGCAGGATCAGCGCGACGAAGAACAGGTGGAGGGGATGGGGATCGGCCCGGGTGGCGTTGGCCCAGACGACGGGGGTGAGCGCCAGGCCCAGGCCGGTCGCAACCCCGATCGCGAGCGAGGCCGTGAGCCGGCGCACGAGCTCGACGGTCAACGCGGCGGCGCCGGCGACGGCGAGCAGCGACAGGATGTTGATCCGGAACGCCGGCTCCCCGAACGGGGTCAGGACGAGGTTCGCCACCCAGCCGATGAGGACGTACGTCGGATAGCCGGTCGGATGCGCAGTGCCGAGGATCGGCAGGACCGTCTGGAACTCGCCGGTGTCCCAGAAGCCGACGCCGGGCATGAGGCCGCTCCAGGCGTTGACGACGACGATCGCGGCCACGGCGATGGCTGCCCCTGCGGGTTCCGCCGCGGACCAGGCGCGGGACGGCCGCGACGCAGGCCCGCTGGGCAGGCGCCCGAGGTCACCAGCCAAGGATGTTGCCCCAGATGACGCCCCAGGCGTTCACCAGCATCGACACACCGATGAGCGCGACGCCGAGCAGCCCGACGCCGTTGCGGCGTGCCATCCCGACCGCGACGAGCGGCAGGGCGAACGGCACGAAGTCGTTGCTGAAGCGGTAGCCGAACTGGACCCAGCCCTGGCTGAAATGCATGAGGTTCACGAGGCCGATGACGACGACCGCGAGGAAGGCTCCGGCGACGAGGCGCGACCGCCCGCCGCGCAGCGCGGGGAGCAGGAGGAGATACGCAGGGCTCGTCAGCAGGATGCTCATCCCGACCGCCTGGGGCATGGCGATGGGGCAGGTCGGGTCGAAGACGTCACGGGTCGCGCCGGGCTCGGTGCAGGCCGGATCGCCCGGCGTCCCGAAGACGGTCGGCAGGGGATCCGGCATCACGGCCGGCGTCGACAGGAACAGGATCTCGAGGTTCTGGGGCAGGTAGCGGGCATCCTCGATCGACCACGCCGGGTGGTAGTTCAGCGACGCATAGCCGCTCGCCTCGAGCCGGTATTGGTACTCGTAGCCCGGGTGGAACACGTGCCCGGTCGTGGCCACGTTGTAGCCGAGCAGGAGCGCCAGCGGGATCGCCGCGCCGAGCGCCGCCGAGGCGCCCCGCCGGAGCCACGAGCCGCCACTCCCGACGAACAGGAAGAACGGCGCGCCGAACGCGACGGTGAGCCGCGCCGTGCAGGCGAGACCGAAGAGCAGGCCGGCCACGAGCTGGCGGCGATCGATCAGGCTCGCCGGTGCTCGCAGGACCGCGCTGACGCTGCCGCCGATCGACCGCACCGAAGGCAGGTCGTCGACCTCCTCGTCGGCCGCGGCGTCGCCGCCGAGGACGACGCCGACCGCGAGCAGCGCGAACGTGACGGCGACGACGTGGGCGAAGAACCACGTCGTGCCGAGCTGCGCGGCGTACCAGAACACCGTCCCGAAGGCGAAGAAGACGGTCGTTGCGAGGCGGATCCGGCGCGACACCGCGAGCTTGCCGAGAGCCCACCACGCGATGCCGACGTCGAGCGCCCCGAACCACACCGACACGAGCCGGTGGTCGGTCGCGAGACCCCACAGGGCGACGAACGGCATGAGGATGACCGCCGGCAGCGGAGGGAACGGCAGGAGCGCCCCGATCGTCTGGCCGGTGGCGTCCCGAACCGGGTAGACGTCCTGGAAGTAGGCGTTGCCCGGGCCCGCGGCGCTCGGCTCGACCGGCCAGTCGAGCATCGCCCGACCGTGGAGGAAGGCGTCGGCCTGCCAGACGAAGTGATTGAAGAGGCGATCGTGACCGGGCAGCCAGTAGGCGGCCAGCGCCAGCCCGACGAGGACGATCCCGACCGCGGCGGCGGGGACGGCGTCAAGCCATCGCGCCAGGGGTTCGACGATCCTGAGGGGGTCTCGTGGCGTCACCGGATGGTCGACTGCCGCGTCCGGAGCGTCGGCCACCCTGTGCTACCCTCCCAACCACCCCAACGCTCGTCCTGGAGGCCGTTTCCGGTTTGACACGCCCCGCGCGGAGTGACGCCGGAACGGACCGAAGCGGCATCATCGCGCTGCTGGTCCTCGGCCTCGCCCTGCGGTTCATCATCGCATACCTCCTCCCGGGCTCCGGCTTCAAGGTCGACATCGACTCGTTCCAGTTCTGGAGTGGGAACCTCGCGGCCAACGGCCCCGGCGGCTTCTATGACCGGCCGTTCTTCCACGACTACACGCCGGGCTACCTGTACGTGCTGTGGCTCATGGGCGTGGTCACGGCCGTCATCGGCCACCCGGTCACGATCCTCGGCTCGACGTTCACCTCGATCGACCTCCTGAAGCTCCCGCCAGTCCTCGGCGACCTGGCCATCGCCTACCTCGCGTGGTCGATGTCGCGCGAGCTCGGGGCGAGCGAGCGGAACGCGCGAATCGCCGCGCTGATCGTCGTCGTGAACCCCGTCACCTGGTTCGACAGCGTCCTGTGGGGCCAGGTCGACTCCGTCGGGGTCGTCGTGCTGCTGCTCGCCCTGCGCGAGCTGTGGCGCGATCGGCCCGAGCGCTCCGCGGTCCTGGCGATGCTCGCCGCGCTGGTCAAGCCGCAGCTCGGGATCCTGATCCCGATCGTGGCGGCGGTCACGATTCGACGCGCCCTGTGGCCGGACGGCCGCTACGGCCATGACGATCCCGACGCGATCACGTCGGGCGGGGCGACCTCGTGGGAGCGGCGGGTCACGGGCCCGATCCGGATCCTGACGACGGGCGCCGCCGGCCTGTTGACCGCGATCCTCCTGTCCCTTCCGTTCGGGCTCTCGCTGCCGGGCCTGATCGCCCAGCTGTTCAAGACCGCGGCGGGCTACCCGTACGTCTCGGTCAACGCCTACAACCCGTGGGCGCTCGTCAGCCAGAACGGCCACGGCATCGCCAGCGACCATGCCTGGGTCTGCGACTCGACGATCGCCGCGGGCGGGCCGACCGAGTTCCGAATCGGGCCGTTCGTCATCCCCGACTTCGGGTCGCCGGGTTCCACGTTCTCCTGCCCGGATGGCTTCATGGTCGGGGCCCTGCCCGCCGCCGTGGTCGGGATGGGCCTGTTCCTGCTCGTGGGGGCGCTCATCGTGTGGCTGGTCGCCCGGCGGCCGGACCGCCGGACGATGCTCGTCGGCCTGGCGGTCCTGTCGCTGGCGTTCTTCGTCCTGCCGACCCGCGTCCACGAGCGCTACCTGTTCCCACTCGTCGGCGTCGCGGCGATCGTCGCCGGCGTCTCGCTGCGGTGGCGGGTCGCCTACATCGTCGCGTCGATGGCGATGCTCGCGAACATGTACGCGGTCCTCACGACCCTGTACCCGGGCAACCCGGGGATCAGCGACTGGCTGAAGGTCGGCGACGTCCTGACCTCGTGGTCCGGCGTGGCCGCGGCGGCAATCGCCCAGTTCGTCGTGTTCGTGTGGGCGTGCCTCCAGCTCCGCGAGGACGCGTCGGAGGAGCTGCAGGCCGAGATCGAGGGCGACATCGGCGGCGGTCCGGGTGACCGCGTCGGGGGCGGGCGCCGCAATTGGCTCGAGCGGACCTGGGACCGGTTCGGCGGCCCGGCGGGCCCGGCAGGCCTGGCCCCGCCGCTCGTCGGGGCCCGGGATGTCACTGCGCCGCTGGCGGCCGGCCGCGGCCCTTCGGACGGCTCGTCGGCGGCACCGACGCCCCGCGGGCCGGACGCCGACGTGGCGCTCATGCCCGCGTGGGACGACCGAGATGGCGCGGCGGCGGGGCCGCTCGGCTGGGTGAAGGCGCGGTTCTTCGATCGGCCCATCCGGGCGGATCTCAGCGGTGCGCTGGCCCACGAGGCCGGCGGGAAGCTCGACAAGCTCGACCTGTGGATCGTGCTCGTCCTCGTCGCCAGCCTCGCGACCGTCCGCATCTGGCGGCTCGCGGAGCCGTACGACATGCACTTCGACGAGGTCTACCACCCGCGGACCGCCACCGAGTTCCTGCAGCTGTGGCGCTACGGGATGTCGCATGACATCTACGAGTGGACCCACCCCCACCTCGCGAAATACGCGATGGCGGTCGGGATCATGGCCCTCGGCGACGACAAGACGACGGCCACGGCCGACCTCGGGCTGCCGGGCCTGCGCGACGCCGAGGTGGAGACCCGCTGGGACGATGCCGCCGTCCACGCCCGCTCGGGTGACCGGCTGTGGCTCGCCGGCGATGGCCAGGTCCGGGCCTACGACCTCGCCACCCGTGACCTGATCGCCACCTGGTCCGTGCCCGGCGTGACCGCCATCAGCGTCGACGGCGCGACCCACCGGCTGTTCATCGGGACCGCCAACGGCGACATCCTGACGATCGACACGGCCCAGCTGGATTCGCTGCGGGCGACGAACACACCGGCCCAGCCAAATGCCGGCACCAGCGGCGCCCCCGCGCCAACCGTGGACGCCCTCGCCTGGACGACCGTCGGCGCCGCGATCGACCGCCTCCACGCTGCGGGCGATGGTGCCGCTCTGGAGGTCGTCACCGGAGACGTGGCCGCGGCACAGCTCATCACGATCGATGCCGCGTCGACGGCCGAGACGGGCCGGCTCGACGTCGCGGACGTGACGGCCATCGTCGACCACGGCTCGGGCAGCGTCGTCGTTGCCGACGCTGCCGGGGTCCAGTTCGTCGACACCTCGACGGGCGCAGCGACCGCGACGGTCCGGCTCGACGGCAGGATCGGCGGGCTGACGGGGACGAGCGGCCTCAACGACAACCCGCTGTACGCCTCGTACCTCGCGAGCGACGGGCCAATGCTGGCGATGGTCGTGGCCGGCACCGGAACGGGCGACGCCCGGGTCACGACCCAGTTCCGGCTGCCCGGCGACGCCGCCGGACCGGTGGCCTTCGACGCGGCGAGCAAGATGCTCCATGCCGTCGGGACGTCACCCGGAGACATCGATCGCGGAAGTGGCTCCCGAGCAACCGTCTACGTCGTCAACCCGAACGGAACCCCTGCGGCGAACTCGGTCTACGCCGACGCCCAGCTGCCGTTCGACGCGACGGCGATCGCGATGGACGACGCCCAGCAGTACCCGTCCTCGGATCGCCAGCAGCTGCTTGCGTTCTCGGCCGACGGCCGAATGGCCACGGTGCCGATCGGCCGGCACGCGTTCGCGTGGCGGTTGCCCGGCGTGCTCGCCGGGATCCTCATGGCCGCGCTCATCTACCTGCTCGCGCGGCTGCTGTTCCGGCGCCGCGAGGTCGCGGTCATCCTCGCGATCCTCGTCGCCGCGGACGGCCTGCTGTTCGTCCAGAGCCGGATCGGGATGAACGACGCCTACGTCGGGCTCTTCATCATCGCCGCGTACACGCTGTTCACCTGGCTGTGGCTGCGACCCGGAGGGACGCGCCGCCACTGGATCGCCTGGGCCATCGGCATGCCGATCCTCGGCGTCATCCTTGGCCTCGCCCTCGCCTCCAAGTGGGTCGCTGCCTACGCCATTGGCGGAATGGGGATCCTGATCCTGGGACGCAGCGCTCTCGGCCGGGTGCTCGTCGGCCTGGGTCTCGTCGCGGCGAGCGCGGTGCTGGGCTACATCGCCATCTCCGTGCCGGAGGGCGCGGCCGGCGGCAACTACATGTTCCTGGCGATCATGGTCGCGCTGACCGTCGTCGCGGTCGTCGCGGCCGTGCTCCATCCGATCGGCTGGACCTGGGAAGAGCAACGGCTCGCGATCTTCGGGCCGATCGCGATCGGTGGTCTCGGAATCCTCGGGACGCTCGCGACCGGTCATCTCAGCCAGGCCTACACGCTCGGGCCGCTGACGACCACCCCGCTCGTGGCCGGCTTCGCGGCGATCGCGCTCGGCGTCGCGATGTACTCGGTGTTCTTCGCTGCCGGACGGTTTGGCTTCGGCCCGATGGCGGTTCCGCCGCGCCCGGACGATCCGGCTGCCGTGCTCCTCGACGCCCCGTCACCGGCCCCGACGGGCTGGCTGAACCTCGGCTCGGGCTTCGGCCTCCCGGCGTTCTTCACGCTCGCCTGCCTCGTCGGGATCCCGATCATCGTGTACGTCATCTCGTACATCCCGTGGGCCTTCGTGGGCCAGGACCAGCTGTGGCCCGGCTGGCCGCCTGGCCACACCGGCCAGACGCTCGTCGACCTGACCCAGGCGATGTACAGCTACCACAACAACCTGACCTCGCCCCACCCCGCGACGTCGCCGTGGTGGGCCTGGCCGCTCGATCTCAAGCCGGTGTGGTTCTACCAGGACTCCTTCGCCGGCAACACGAGCGCCTCGATCTACGACGCCGGCAACCTCGTCTCGTGGTGGCTCGCGATCCCGGCGATGGCGTTCGTCGCCTACCAGTCGTTCAAGCGCCGGAGCGTCGCCCTGGCCCTCGTGACGATCGCGTTCGCGACCCAGTGGCTGGCGTGGGCTCGGATCGACAGGGCCGCGTTCCAGTACCACTACTACACCGCGCTGCCGTTCCTCCTCATCGCCAGCGCCTACCTCATCGCCGAGCTCTGGAACGGTCCGTCGTGGCGGACCTGGGTCATGGTCCGGCTGGCGGGCGCGACCGCGGTGCTCCTGCCCTTCGGGCTGTGGCTGCTGCATCGGCCGTTGTGCGGCATCGCCGGGGTCTCGGTCATCAACCCGGGCTCGCAGGCCTGCCCCACGACCATCCCCGACGTCGCGCTGTCGCCGCGCGCGATCGGGATCGCGGTCGTC
Source organism: Chloroflexota bacterium (assembly GCA_016200665.1). Taxonomy (GTDB): domain Bacteria; phylum Chloroflexota; class Limnocylindria; order Limnocylindrales; family CSP1-4; genus UBA5189. The sequence continues at coordinate 63,723 of JACQEG010000019.1, forward strand.
GTCGGCCTCGGGGTCCTGTTCGCGCTTCGGCTCCTGCTCTCGCATGCCGACGAGGATGCCGCCGACGCCGACGTCGACTGGCCGGACGCGGACCGGCGCACGGGGCGATTCCGGGCGAAGCTCGTCCGCGCCGGGCTCATCGTGGTCGTGGCGGCGGTCGCGTTCACGGCGATCACGCTCCTCGTCCCGCCGACCTCAGTCTTCAAGCTCCGGGCCGTCCCGGTCGAGCCGATCGCGCTGATCGTCACGATCGCGCTGCTGCCGGTCGCGGCGTTCGTGGCGACCGCCCGGGACGCCCGGCGGTTCGCCGCCGGGATGCTCCTCGCGATCGGGCTGTGGTTCGTCGTCTGGTATCCGAACATCTCCGCCCTGCCGCTGCCGAGTGGGCTGACGAACGTCTTCCAGGGCTTCCTGCCCACCTACCTCTACCCGTTCCAGTTCTGGGTGAACACGACGCCCCGGGCGTCCGGCCCGCTCGACTGGAAGTGGATCGCGATGCTCCTCGCCCTCATCGGCGGCCTCGCCGCCGCGGTCTTCTACAGCACGGCGTCATGGCGGCTCGCGCTGGCGGAGCGTCGCGCGCAGGCGTCAGGCCCACGTCCCGTGGAGACGGAGCCGTCGGACTCGCTGGAGCTGCCCGACGTGCCGAAGCCGCCGGACTCGCCGAAGCCGCCGGACGCGACCGCCGCGGACTAGAGCGCTGACGGGAGCGGCGCTGCCGATGGCTCGGCGGGTGGCGCGCCGGAGCCGGCCACGGCCCGCGTCGAAGCAGGCACCGGGGCGCTGAAATCGGGCGGCAGCTGGCCCTGGGCGGCGAGGCGCCGGATGACGAAGCCGTAGTAGTCCTCGACCTTGGCGGTCACCCGCTCCCAGCTGAAGTCCTTCGCCCGCTCCAGCCCCGAGGCACCCATCGCCGCCCGGAGCTCGTCGTCGGCGAGGACCTTGCCGAGGGCAGCGGCAAGGAGCTTCGGCTCGTGCGGCGGCACGAGCAGCGCCTCGCGGTCGCGCCGGGCGACGCCCTTGTAGCCGTGGATGTCGCTGCAGACGATCGCGGTGCCGGCGGCCATCGCCTCGAGGAGGACGATCCCGAACGATTCGCGACCGGTGGCCGGCGAGCAGTAGACATCGGCCGTCTTGAACAGCGAGTCGCGGACGTCGTCCGGGACCTGGCCGAGGAACTCCACGCCGCCCATGCCCCGAGTCATGATGAAGCGCCGGGCCTCGCGCTCCAGGGGGCCCCGCCCGACGACGAGCAGCCGGCAGTTGGAGCCGGTCTTGCGCAGGATCCGGTAGGCCTTGAGCAGGTCGAGCAGGCCCTTGCGCGACTCGAACCGCCCGACGAAGAGGATGTTCCGGGTGCCGTCCTGCCAGCGGGCGATCGGGACGGCGCGGGCGAAGCGGCCGGTGTCGACGCCGTTCGGGATGACCTTGTAGTCGCCCGGGAAGTAGCGGTCGATGAAATGCCGCGCCGCGGCCGAGACGGCGATCCGGCCGTGGAGCCGCTGCGGGTACGAGGAGAACATCCGCGAGCCGAGCTCGTACGCGGTCGAGAACCCGCCGTAGGCATGGAACGTCGCGACGTTGACGCTCTTCGACTGGCGCAGCAGGACCAGCGACAGGAACGGCACGAACGGCTCGTGGAAGTGGAGCAGGTCGAAGCGCTCGCGGTCGAGCACGGCCTGGACCTGCGAGACGTAGCGCGGCGAGAGGGTGATCGTCCCGACGGAGCCGTTGGACGGCACCGAGAAGCCCTTGCCGATCCGGATGACGTCGCCCTCCGAGGCGCGCTGGAGGCCATGCGAGCTGGTCAGGATGCGGACGTCGTGGCCACGCAGCCGGAGGTTGTCGTAGAGGTGCCGGACGTGCTGGTTCACGCCGCCGGGGAGCGGGTAGACGTAGGGCGTGACGAGGCCGATCTTCATCGCCGCGCCTCGCGTCCGGCGAGCGCGGCCTCGCGGGCAGCCACGGCGGCCTCGTGCTCGGGCGGGTAGCCGAGGTCACGGCCGGTTCCATCGCCGCGGAGCCTGCCGCCGATGCCCGCACGGGCGTCGCGGCCGTACTTGCGGAGCTGGTCGCGGAACGTCCCGAGCTGCGCCGCGGTGGCGTGGAAGGAGCCGTGATGATGGGTGGCGCCGTCGAGGATGGCGGCGCGGAGCTCGTCGGCGCCGCGGCCGGGGAAGCTCGTCCAGCCCATCCCGATCGCGGCGAGGGCGTGGGCATCGGAGCTGCCGACCCTGGCGAGCCCGGTCTCCTCGGCGAATCGGACGACGCGATCGTGCCACGGCCGGCCGAGCGTGGTCGGGTTGAAGGCCTCGATGGCGTCCGGCCGGAAGCGCGGCTCGTCGGCGAGCAGCCGCCGCAGGACGAAGCCCTGGGCGCACAACGGGTACGGCGTCAGCGGATGGGCGGGGATCGCGAGGCCACCCTGGTCGTGGATCTCGGCGATCGTGGCGCGGAGCGAGCGAAACGGCTTGATCGGCCGCTCCAGCCACAGCCCGAGGAGGTGGCCGCCGAGGGTCGTGATCTCCTCGCCGACGACGACCTCGAACGGCAGGCCGCGATCCCGCGCCATCGACCGGCCGACGAGCGCCGCGTCGATCCGCTCGTGGTCGGTGACGGCGATGACGTCCAGGTCGCCGGCCCGCTCGACGTGGTCGAGGATGGCGACGATCCCGGCCGTCCCGTCGGAGGCGAGGGTGTGGAGGTGGAGGTCCGCGCGGCCGAGCCGGTCGGTCATGCCGGTGGCTCCGGCTCGAGCCGCCCGCTCCCGGCGATGGCCCGGGCATCGATGTCCGGCCAGATCGGCGAGAGGAGGCTCCACCATTGCTCGGGCGCGACCGCGATCTCCGCCTCCATCGCGTGGGCGATGGCAGCGGTCGTGGCGGCGATTCGCGCCCGCCGTTCGCCGTCGGTCGCGGTCGGGACCAGCGACAGCCGGCCGGCGTAGCGGCCGTGGCCGAGGCGGCGGACGGCGCCGAGGTAGATCGGCCGGCCGGTCTCCACCGCGAGGAACGCGGGACCCGGCGGCAGCGGCGCCGTCGCCCCGAAGAAGGGCACCTCGACCGAGCCGCCGGCGACATGGCGATCCGCGACCAGGCCCACGGCCTTGCCGGACGCGAGGGCCTCGAACAGCGCCCGGCGCGCCTCGCGCAGTCCGACGATCTCGACGCCGACGGTCCCGCGGGTCCGGCGGACCCAGTCCTGGAGCGGCGGATCGTCGAGGGTCTCCATCGGCGTGACGATGGGGCCGCCACGGGCGACGGCGAACAGCGCCGGGTACTCCACGGCGCCGAAGTGCATCGCCACCAGGATCGGTGGCCTGTCCGGCCCGAACGCCGAGTCGACCGCCTCGGGCGTCTCGACCACGAGCCGCTCCTCGACCTCCGCGGGGTCCTGGCTCGGGAGGCGGGCCATGTCGAGGTAGTAGCGGACGGTCTGGCGGAAGGTGGCTCGGAGCATCCGCTCGAGCGCCGCGCCATCCACGGCGGCCGTCGCGACGCGCCGGCCACCCAGGCCCCGAGCCGCCAGCGCGCGGACCACCCGCTCGAGGTTCCGGCGGCCGAGCGAGGCGCGTTCGGGCGCGACGCGGTACCAGAGCTCGCCGAGTCCCTCGGCGAGGGCGTCCACGGGACGCTCCGGCAGCGCGGCGAGGAGGCCGGCCGTGGCGGCGATCAGGCGGGCGCGGACGCGCTGGCCGAGCGTGCCACGGTGGGCGCGGGCGGCGCTCCGGACGGAGGAGCCGCGCTGGCCGGTCATGCCGGCTCGGTCGAGGTGTCGTCGCCCGAGCCGAGGGCAGCCTCAGCCGCCGCGGAGCCCACGGCCAGGCCGGCGGTCTCGATCTCCGCTCCGGCGAGGCCCGATTCGGTGCCCAGGAGCGCGGTCGCGGCGGCCGCGTCCGTGACTCTCGCGGGCGCCCGCGACGCGGCCATCTCGGCGGCACGTCGCTCCAGGACCGCGGCCTCCTCCACTGTGGCCGGCCACATCGGCTTGAACGTGTACCACTGGTCGGGGGCCGCGGCGATGGCGCGCTCCAGGCAGTCGGCGATCCGCTGGGTCGCGGCGAGCAGGTCGGCCGGCGAGCTCGAGGGCACCTCGAACGCCTCGAACGGCTCGACGTGGAACGTCCGGCCGTCGTCGCGTCGCCGGATGGCGACCGGCATGATCGTCGATCCGGTCTTCGCGGCCAGGCTGGCGGGCCCCGCCGGGAGCGTCGTCCACGAGCCGAACATCCGGACCGGGATGCCGTCCTCGCGGTAGCCCCAGTCGATGAGCAGGCCGAGCATCTCGCGCCGCCGCAGGACCGTGTAGATCTCGCGGAGGTTCCGCCACGGGATGACGTGGACGCCCCACCGCTCGCGGGTCGTCCGGAAGAGGTTGAACAGCTCCGGGAAGGCCGAGTCGTCGGCCAGCACGTTCGTCGGCCAGCCGCGTCCGGCGATCCCCGGGGCGATCGCCTCCGGGTTGCCGATGTGGCCGAGGGTGAAGATCAGCCCGCCCTTCGAGGCCTCCCAGATCGGCTCCACGACATCGAGGTCCACGTCCGGGATGAGCCCGGCGGCGGCCTCCGCCGGGAGGTGCGGCAGCCGCATCATCTCGACGACGTAGCGGGCGTACTCGCCGTAGGCGCTCATCGCGGCCCAGCGGACCCGCCGGTCGCCCGGCGGCAGGCCGAGGACGTGGGCGAAGTTCGCGTTCGACCAGCGCCGCTTCGTCGGCCACAGCAGGTACGAGACCTGCGCGCCGCGGGCGATGAGGAACCGCGGCAGGCGCGGGGGCACGTGGGCGACGATCCAGGCCACGAGGCGGTAGCCGAGCACGACGCCGCGCTCGAGCAGGCGCGAGCCGGGCTCGAGACGCCGATGCGGCGCCTCGAGCTTCCGGTTCGGTGACGTGGTCATGCGCTGGCCTGCCGGCCGCACGCGCAGCCCGGGAACGCGCGGACTACTTGGCGACAGCCGCCGCCTTCGGCCCCTGGAGCGGCGCGGCGGTGCTCGCCGCAAGCTTGCGGAGCTTGCGAGCCTTGGGCGCCTCGGTCCCGACGAGCGTCTCGTTGTCGTCGCCCTTGATGAAGGCCTCGACCCGGTTGAACGCGATGTCGTCGTGGATCTGCTGCGGCGGGCTCTTCATGAAGTAGCTCGACGCGGCGACGAGGGTGCCCTTCAGGCCGCGATCAAGGCCCAGCTTCAGGCAGCGGATGGCGTCGGTGACCACGCCCGCGCTGTTGGGGCTGTCCCAGACCTCGAGCTTGAGCTCGGCGTTGAGCGGCACGTCGCCGTAGGTCGTGCCCTCCATCCGGATGTAGCACCACTTCCGGTCGAGGAGCCACGGCACGTGGTCGCTCGGGCCGACGTGGATGTCGTCGGGCTCGAGCTCGTAGTCGAGCATCGAGGTGACGGCGTTCGTCTTGCTGATCTTCTTGGACTCGAGGCGCTCGCGCTCGAGCATGTTCAGGAAGTCGGTGTTGCCACCGAAGTTCAGCTGGTAGGTCCGATCGAGCCGGACGCCGCGATCCATGAACAGCCGCGTCAGGACGCGATGGCTGATCGTCGCGCCGACCTGGCTCTTGATGTCGTCGCCGATGATCGGCAGGCCTTCCTCGGCGAAGCGGCGCTGCCAGTACGGCTCACGGCCGATGAACACTGGGATGCAGTTGATGAACGCGACGCCGGCCTTGAGGGCCTGCTCGACGTACCACTTCGTGGCCTCCTCGCTCCCGACCGGGAGGTAGGACACCATGACGTCGACCTCGCGCGCCTTGAGGATGCTGACGATGTCGGCGGTCGGGCCGGGGGCCTTCTCGATGATCTGGCTGAGGTACTTGCCCAGGCCGTCGTGGGTCATCCCGCGCTCGACCTTGACGCCGATGCTCGGGACCTGCTGGAAGACGTAGGTGTTGTTCGGCTTCGTGTAGATCGCCTCGGACAGGTCCTTGCCGACCTTGTTCTTGTCGATGTCGAAGGCCGCGACGAACTCGATGTCCCGGACGTGGTAGCCGCCGAGGTTGACGTGCATCAGCCCGGGGACGAAGTCGTCCTCCCTGGCGTTCTCGTAGTAGTAGCGGCCCTGGACGAGGCTGCTCGCGCAGTTGCCGACGCCGACGATCGCGACGCGGATCTTGCCGTCCTTGCGGCGGCTGCCGGCCCACGTACCGGTCGCGCCGGTGCCGGGCGTGCCGCTGCCATTCGCGCTGTGGCCGTTGCTGCCGTTGGTCTTGGCCATGGGGCTGCTCCCTGTCTCCGGTGGCTCTGGGTGGTCGTTGTGGGGGGTCTGGTGGGTCATGGCGGCTCACCCTCCTTCGCCTGCGCGCGGACGTGAAGGATGCGCTGGATGACGGTGACGGTCGCGAGGAGGGTGATGAGGCCGAGGCCGGCGGCGAGGAGCCATGCCGATGCGCTCCAGATGGTTTCGACGCAGGCGTTCGCGCCTGTCGAGTTCACCGGCGGGGAGCACGATATGTTCACTGAGGTGGAGACCGCAATCGCGCCGGCCAGGCCGACCGTCACGAGGGTCGTTGCCGCGATCGCGAGGCGGACCTCGCGAGGGGCCAGTCCGACCGCGCTCATGCCGCTGCCCGTTGCGTACCCGAGGCTCTCGGCCTTGGCGCGGACGTAGCTCACGAGGAAGGCAGCGGCCATCGCCGTCGCTGCCAGCAGCGACCCGAGAAGGAAACCGGCCATCAGGCAGCCGGCCGCGATGCCGATGTAGGTAATGGCCTCCCCGGCGCGGTCGAGGGTCGAGTCGAGGAAGGCCCCGAAGGTCGTGACCTTGCCCGTGGCGCGAGCGAGCGTGCCATCGAAGAGGTCGAAGATCCCGAATGCGAGCACGAGGATTCCGGCGACGAGCCAGGCCTGC
>JACQEG010000034.1 GCA_016200665.1 Chloroflexota bacterium
CTCGAGATCGCCGATCACCTCGGCGCCATCGACCGATGTCCGGTCGGGCCTCGAGCGAGGCTCCACGAACCCGACGACGGTCGCGCCCGCGGCGCGCAGCAGCTCGAGGACGACCCGGCCATGGTCGCCGGCCCCGACGATGACGATGGCCGGAGGCGTCGTCATGGCCGGCCGCGTCGCGAAGCCGCCAGGGCCCGGCGTGCCGTCGCGAGGGCCCGGCGCGCCGCCACCAGGTCCGAGGCCACGTCGACGTCGATCTCCGAGCCACCCTCGACGACGAGCGCGGCGGGGCGATCGTCGAGCAGGTGGCCGGCCTCGAGGAGCGCCCGTCGGGTGACGTACACGCCCCCAGTCAATCGAACCGCGGGCGGGACGGCCTGCCGGCGAACGTCGTCGCCGTGTGGCAGGAGCCGGAGCCGGCCGTCCATCACGGCGCCGACCGTGCTGCTCGGCGCGTCAAGCTCGACGACCGTCACCGCCGAGTCGACGGCGGCATCGTCGAGCAGGGCCACGGTTCGGTCGATCTCGAGGGATCCACGGAGCGGGGTCGTCGCCTGGAGGGTCACGACCACGTCCACCCGCTCACCCGCGGCCTCGAGCCAGTCCACGGCGTGCCGGATGACCGGCAACGTGGGGCTGTCATCACGGGCCAGGTCGTCGGGCCGGAGGAACGGCACCTCGGCGCCGGCTCGAACCGCCACGCGGGCGATCGTCGGATCGTTCGTCGACACGATCGTTCGATCGATGCGCCGCGCCCCGAGCGCGGCCCGGATCGTGTGGACGATGAGCGGCTCGCCACCGAGCAGCCGGAGATGCTTGCCCGGCAGGCCTTTCGAGCCGGCTCGAGCGGGGATGATCGCCACGGTCGCCACCGCGGCATTCTAGGTCGCGCCGCGTCGCCTCCCGGGGCCGGGCTCCCGGGTGGCGGCCCGCCTGGGGCGCCCGCCCGGGTTCTCAGGTGATCTTGCGGTACCATTCCGCGCGCCCCGCTGCGCCGACTCCGCGCATTGCGGTCGACCACCCCACTTCGAGGCTTCGATCCGTTCATGACGTTCAGGGCCAGACCCGTCGCGAAGCGACCCAGCCGCGCGGGCTGGGACTCCGACGAGCGCCGCACCGCGCTCATCAACGGCGGGTTCATCGTGGCGATCATCGCCGCGATCCTGCTGCTCGTCGGCTATGCCGGCTGGAGCTACTACAGCGACCACTGGGGCGCGGCCGCGACCGTGGACGGCGCCACGATCACGCGCGACGACCTCCGGACGCGGATCGCCATCGAGACGTTCCGGACGTCCTACACCGAGGCGCGCATCCGTGATCTCCTGGCCCAGGGCCGGGTCACCCAGTCGGAGGCCTCGCAGCAGCTCGCCTACCTCGACCAGCGACGCCAGTCCATCGACACGATCTCGCTCGAGCGGCTCATCGACGCCACGCTCCAGGCCAAGCTCGCCGGCGACGCCGGCATCGCCGTCACCGACGCCGACGTGGATGCGGAGCTCAAGACCGAGGCGACCCTCGACGAGCAGCGCCATGCCTGGATGATCGAGGTCGAGCCAGGCGTCGATCCGAGCACGGGCCAGGTCGGCGACGTCCAGAAGGCCGAGGCGAAGGCCAAGGCCGAGGCGGCCCTGGCCGACCTCAAGGCCGGCCAGAAGTGGGAGGACGTCGCGAAGAAGGTCTCGACCGCGACGACCGCGGCCCAGGCGGGCGACCTCGGCTGGCTGCCGCTCAAGAGCGGCTACGACACGAAGTTCATGGACGCCGTCTTCGCCGCTCCCCAGGACACCCCGACGGCGGTCATCGAGGGCGACGACGGGACGTTCCGAATCGGGCGCGTGACCGAGATCGGGGCGCAGTCGGTCGACCAGGCGTTCCAGACCAAGATCCAGGATGCCGGCGTCAAGCTCGAGGACTACCGTGCGGCCGTCAAGGCCGACGTCGTCCAGAACAAGCTCAGCGACAAGGTCGTGGCCGACCTCTCGAAGCCGAGCACCCAGCGCCACGTCCTGCAGATCTTCATCCCGGTGGCACAGGTCTCGTCCGACAGCGTGAAGATCCGCGTGATCGTGGTCGCGCCGAACGGCGACACCGCTGCCGCCAACACCGTCCCGGCCGACGACCCGGCGTGGGCCAAGGCGAAGGACGACGCGTTCGCCCTCTACCGCCAGCTCCAGCTCGACCCGTCGAAGTTCGACGTCCTCGCCCGCACGAAATCGAACGACAAGGCGAGCACCGGCCAGGGTGGCAAGCTCGGCTACGTCGACGCGACCTCGGTCCTCCCGGGCGAGGTCACCACCGCGGTCTTCGCCAAGGGCCTCACCAACGGCGAGATCCTGCCCCCGATCAAGACCGGGCTCGGCTGGTACATCGTCCAGTTCATGCATCCCTACGGCGATGGCGACGAGGCGTGGCTGTCGGACGTCAAGACCCGCGCCGACGCGGGCATCGACTTCGGCCAGCTGGCTCGCGACAACGGCGAGGGCCCCGAGGCGAAGGACGGCGGCGACATCGGCTGGGTCGTCCAGGGCCAGCTCGGCGACATCAAGGAGAGCGCCATCTTCAACACGCCGGTCGGCCAGACCTCCGAGGTCGTGAGCGTGCAGAACGAGGGCCTGTATCTCTACAAGGTCCTCGAGGAGGCGACCCGGACGCCGGACGCGAAGCAGATCAAGTCGTTCGAGGATTCGGGCTTCGCCAACTGGTACGCGATCAAGAAGGCGGCCGCGACGATCACCCGGGACTACACCTCGAACGCTGCCGCGTAGGCGGCCGCCGGCCATGCTCGAGCACCTGGTCGCGGAGGCCCGGCGGCGCTGGGACCTCGATCCGCGGGCCGGCCTGCAGGCGGTGCCGGCGAGCGGTCTCGCGGCCTACCCGGTCGAGCCGTCGCGGCTGCTCGTCGTGACCGGCGATGGTGGCGAGCCGCTCGCGCCGATCCCGGGCCGGCACGGCCACCCGGGTGAGGGCCCGCTCGAGCTCCTTCGGAGGCTGTACCCCGTCGACCACGAGGCGCTGGTTGCAGGACGCGGCCCGGCGACGCCGACGAGCGCGACGATGATCGGCGCCCTCACCCCGGAGGACCTCGACGCCGGGGTCGCGATCCGGCCGCTGCCGGTCGAGCTCGCGTTCGGCGGGCTGTGGACGATGCCCGCGATCAGCGACCGGCTGCGTCGCCCCGACGGCTGCCCGTGGGACCGCGAGCAGACCCACGCCTCGCTGCGGAGGCATCTCCTCGAGGAGGCCTACGAGGTCTACGACGCGCTCGAGGCGGGCGCGACCCCGGAGCTGGCCGGCGAGCTCGGCGACCTCATCCTCCAGGTCGTGCTCCACGCCCAGCTCGCGGCGGAGGCCGGCGTCTTCGACCTCAGCGACGTCAATGCCGCGCTCGCGCGCAAGATCGTCCGTCGCCACCCCCACGTCTTCGGCGAGGCGGAGGCGCGCACGGCCGGTGACGTCACCCGGCAATGGGAGCGGATCAAGGCCGACGAGCGGGCCGAGGCGGCTGCCACCGACGAGGCCCAGGCCGCGCCGAAGGGCGCCCTCGACGGCATCAGCCACTCCCTGCCGGCCCTCGCGGCGAGCCACGAGATGCAGGAGCGAGCGGCGGCCCTCGGCTACGACTGGCCCGACGTCGAGGGCGTCCTCGACAAGGTCGCCGAGGAGCTCGGCGAGCTCGCCGCGGCGCATGGCGCCGACGAACGGTCCGAGGAGTTCGGCGACCTCCTGCTCGTGGTCGTCAACGTCGGGCGCAAGCTCGGCATCGAATCGGAGGCCGCGCTCCGGGCGGCCAATCGGAAGTTCCGGAATCGCTTCCGGCGCGTGGAACGGATGGTCGCGGAGCGAGGCGTTGCCATCCGCGACCTCGACTTTGCGGCGCTCGACGCGCTCTGGGATGCTGCCAAGGCACAGGAGCGCGCGGAGGCGCGGGAGGCAACGCGATGAGCATCGGCAACCGGCCGCCATCGGTTCGGGCCGACGGTCGAGGACCGTCCGATCTGCGGCCCGTGACGCTCACCCTGGGCGTCCTGAAATGGGCCGAGGGATCCTGCCGGATCCGCGTCGGCGACACGGAGGTCCTCTGCGCCGCGACGCTCGGCGACCGCGTGCCGCCCCACCTGCGGGGCAAGGGCACCGGCTGGGTGACCGCCGAGTACGCGATGCTGCCGCGGGCCACCGCCGAGCGGTCCGAGCGCGAATCCGTGAAGGGCCGCCTGGGCGGGCGGACCCACGAGATCCAGCGCCTTGTCGGCCGGTCGCTGCGGGGCGTCGTCGATCTCGCGAAGCTCGGCGAGAAGACGATCACGGTCGACTGCGACGTCCTCCAGGCCGACGGCGGGACCCGCTGCGCCTCGATCACCGGCGGCTACGTCGCCCTTGCTGCCGCGCTCATGTCGCACGGCCTGGAGCGGTTCCTCGTGGGCAAGGTCGCGGCCGTCTCGGTCGGCATCGTCGACGGCATCCCGATGCTCGACCTCGACTACCCGGAGGACTCCCACGCCGCGGTCGACTTCAACGTCGTCGGCACCGACGCCGGGACGTACGTCGAGCTCCAGGGCACGGCCGAAGGCGCGCCGTTCGATCGGGCCCGGGTCGATCAGCTGCTCGACCTCGCGAACCTCGGTCTCGGCCGGCTGTTCGAGGCCCAGGCCGAGGCGCTGGCGAAGGTCCGCCGCTGAGCGGCGACGGACGCCGGCCCATCGCCTGCGCGGCGGCCTCCCGCGGGTCCGTCGCATGCGCGGCGGCCGTATGCCCGTGGCGGGTCAGATTCCCTGCCAGCGAGCTTGGCACGTCGCTTGTGTCGACGATCCGGGCGACGTGCCACGCTCAGTCGCGCCACTCGTGAGTCGCCGGGCGCATGCTTCCCAGAGGCGTCGCGTCGTGGTCGCCACGCGGTCGGCTCACAAGCTCCGCGAGCTGCGGCAGCTCCTCGATCTCCCGGACCTCGAGCTCGTCTCGCTCGACGATCTCGGGGTCGAGGGCGAGCCGATCGAGGACGGCGAGACGTTCGAGGCGAACGCCCGGATCAAGGCCAGGTTCGCCGCCCGCGCGACCGGCCTGCCGGCCCTCGCCGACGATTCCGGGATCGAGGTCGACGCCCTCGGCGGCCGGCCGGGGGTGCGAACCCGCCGCTATGCCGGGCCGGATGCGACCGACCCAGAGAACAACGCGAAGCTGCTCGGCGAGCTGGCCGGCATGCCGCCGGCGCGGCGTCGCGCCCGCTACGTCTGCGTCCTCGCGCTCGCGATCCCGGACGTGGCCGCCGCCGGCGGCCTGCGCCTCCTCAGCCGGCGCGGCACGTGCCGCGGCCGGATCGCGAGCGAGCCCCGCGGGAGCGGCGGCTTCGGCTACGACCCGATCTTCGAGCCGGCCCCCGAGCCGCCTGGCGGCCGGACCTTCGGCGAGTACACGGCGGCCGAGAAGCACGCGATCTCGCATCGCGCCCGGGCGGCTCGTCGGATGGCGCCCGTCATCCGGGCAGCTCTTGGGCCGGCGGTCACGAACCTGCGATAGTCAGCACCGCACCGGCGGGGCGTAGCGCAGCCTGGTAGCGCGCGTGCTTTGGGAGCACGAAGTCGTGGGTTCGAATCCCACCGCCCCGACCATCTTCCGCCGCCCCCATGGTGAGCCGGAGGGGCTGACGTCTGACAGCTCGATCGTCGCGAGGACTGCGCCGCCTGGGCCTCCAGTGGCGGATCATGCTTTATGTCGCCGCTGGCCTTGCCGCGATGTTCGGCGTGCTCGCGGTGATCGGCCTGGGGGCCATCGACCAGGCCACCCAGCTCGTGTTCCAGGAGCGGCTCGCGACGGCCTATACGACGGCCGGGATCCTCGAGCGGGACCTCGGCCGTGCGGCGCACGATGCTGTCGAGGGCAGCCCGGGGACCGGCGGATCGGGCAGCCCGGACACGGCCGTGACGCTGCTCGGCCACTTCGACGAGGTATCGCCCTATCTCTTCTTCCGGGTCACGGGGGTGTGGCTCGTCGACTCGGCAGGCCGCGTTGCCGATGCCGCCGGGAGTCCGCAGACGCCCGGCGCTGGCGATGTGACCGGCCTGGTGCGGGATGCGAGCGCCCGCCCGGTTGGCGGGTATCTCGTGGGCCGCGCCCTCGGTCCCGTCCCTGGGGCCGTGCCGTTCGCGGCGATCGCGGTGCGCCTTCCGGATGCCGGCCAGGGCGAACGGCTCGCGGTGATCCATACGGTCTCGATCAACGGAAGCATTGACTACGACCCCCAGACGTACGGATCGGTCCCCGGGTCGGCGTCGCCGGACCCAGCCGCCACCGCCGCCGGCGGCGCCACGGGCTACCACCTCGAGGTCGTCGATCCGAACGGCATCGCGGTCCTCGGGATCGGTTCCGACGAGCGACCCGGGGAGCCGAGCCACCACTTCTCCGCGATCCAGCCACTCGTGGCCAGCGGCGGCGCTGCGGCGATGATTCACCAGCCTGATGCCGTCGCCAGCTTCGAGCCGCACGTCATGGCCGTGGTGCCCCTCGCCGGCAGCCCCTTCTACGTCGTCCTCGAGCAGCCCATTGATATCGCCCTGGCCCTGCCGAACCAGCTCCGGACGCAGCTGGCCGCCACGATTGCGGTCGGTTTCGTCGGAGCCCTTGTCGTCGCCTGGATCACGACCCGGCATGTCGTCAAGCCGACGGAGCAGCTCACGGCCGCGGCTGGGCGCATGGCCGGTGGCGACCTGACGAGCCCGGTCGGCGTGCAGGCCGACGACGAGGTCGGCCTCCTCGCCGAGAGCCTGGAGGCGATGCGCGAGCAGCTCCAAGCGGCCCGCGCGGCGTCGGATCGGATGCAATCGGAGCTGGAGCGTCGCGTGGCCGACCGGACCGCGCGGCTGAATCAGCTGCTCGGCCAGACGATCGACGCCCAGGAGGCCGAGCGGCTGCGGCTGGCCCGCGAACTCCATGACGAGACCGCACAGAGCCTCGCCGCGCTCACGATCGCCCTCGACCGGGCCCGCGACCAGCTCGGTGCCTCCACGACGAGCTCGCGGGATCACATCGCCGAAGCGCGCGCCACGGCAGGCCGGCTGCTGGCCGAGACCCGTCGCCTCATCGTCGGCCTGCGACCGGCCGCGCTCGATGACCTCGGCCTCGTCGCGGCCATCCGCGCCTACGCGGACACCAGCCTGGCGCCCGAGGGCATCGCCTTCACGGTCGAGTCGAGCATCCTCCCGCGGCTGGAGGGCCATGTCGAGGTGGCCCTGTTCCGGATCGTCCAGGAGGCCCTCACGAACGTGGCCCGGCATGCCCGTGCAAGGAACGCTCGGGTCGAGCTCGCGTCGGAGTCGGGCGAGATCGCGATCACGATCGACGACGACGGGATCGGCTTCGCAGTGGACAGCGGCCTGGGGGCCACGTCCTCGGCGGAGACGAGCTTCGGCCTCCTGGGCATGCAGGAGCGCGTCCGGCTGCTCGGCGGCGAGATCGGCATCACGTCGGGGCCGCAGGCCGGAACACGGATCGTGATCCGGGTACCGCTCGCGACGGAGGGGACATGACCGAGGCCCACATCCGCGTGGTGGTCGTCGACGATCACACCCTCATCCGCCAGGGGATCGTCGGATTGCTCGCGAGCCAGTCCGGGATCGAGGTCGTCGGAGAGGCCGGCACCGCGCGAGACGCGGTCCAGCTCGCCGGGCAGGTCAAGCCTGACGTCATGCTGATGGACATCTCGATGCCGGGTGGCACCGGGCTCGAGGCGACGCGTGAGATCCGGGCTGCCGTGCCGAGTGTCCGGGTCGTCATCCTGACGATGCACGATCGCGAGGACTATCTCCACGAAGCGCTCCGGGTCGGTGCGTCCGGGTACGTCCTGAAAGGGGCCGACGTCCAGGAGCTGCTCCAGGCCGTGCGCGCCGCCTCGCGGGGCGAGGTGTACCTCTACCCGGACGCGACGAAGGTGCTCATCGACGACTACATCCGCTCGCTCCAGGGCGGCGAGCGCGATCCGTACGATCGGCTGAGCGAGCGTGAGCGAGAGGTGCTGCGGCTCATCGCCCAGGGCAGGACGTCGGCCGAGATCGCGGCGAGCCTCGTCCTCAGCCCGCACACCGTCCAGTCCCATCGCGATCACCTCATGACGAAGCTGGGTCTCCATTCGACCGGCGCGCTGATCCGCTACGCGATCGCGAAGGGCCTCGTCGAGCTGTAGCGGACACCCGCGACGCGGGCATGCGCATCCCCTGAATCACCCACGACCGAATCACGGGATCGCCCCATCGCGAATGTGACTCCATGCCCTCCGGCGCGACCGGATCGGCGGCGCACGCTCCAGCCACTCGAAGCACGGAGCACGCCATGAGCACGACGCAGCTGACCGTTCAGGATGCACCGGGGTTCTTCCCGGGCTCGCGCGTGTACCGCCTCGCCTGTCGCCACGGCGTCAGCTCGGCCGCGCTCGTCCCCGGGCGAACGCCGATCTCGGATGCGATGGCCGTGGACCTGGTGCTCCCGGGCCACCACCGGCGATATGGCTGCGCGTGTCCTGCCGGGGTCCCCGTGCTCGGCCAGGTCCTCTCAGCCGTTCCAACCGCGGCAGTCAGCCGCTCGATGAGGTAGCCAGATGTTCCGCGCACGTCCGTCTCTCGTCCTCCTCGCGATGGCGAGTGCCGTCGCCCTCATGTCAGCCGGCTGCGCCAGGAGCGGTGCCGGCGCAGCGCCGACATGGACGTTCAGCCCGACGGCCACCACGGGCGCCGTCGCTGTGGCCACGCCGGCTCCGACCCCGACGCCGGGTCCGACGATCGCCTACCCGACGATCGACTTCACGCCCGGCACGGTCACCTCGCCGCGAGAGGTCGACGTCACCGCCGACGACGATCTCAACTTCTCTCCGAACGTCATCGTCGTGGCCCAGGGCGAGACGGTGACGTTCAAGGTCACGACCGTCGGCAAGGCGGACCACGAATTCATGATCGGGCCGGCCGATGCCGCCTTCACCGACACGGAGGGGACACCGGAGCTCGAGGGTCTCGAGAAGGGCCATTCGCAGTCACTCACGTACACGTTCACCGGCTCCGGGCCATTTGCCTTCGCCTGCCATGAGCCCGGCCACTTCGAGCACGGCATGAAGGGCTGGATCCTCGTGGTCGGACCGAACGTCCCCAGGACCGGCACGGTGACCAGTCCCCGGATCGTTCACATCGACATGAGCGACAAGCTCAAGTTCGACCCCAGCAGCCTCGTGGTCGCCAGGGGCGAGACGATCCACTTCGTCATCACCAACAGCGGCACGGTCACCCACGAGCTCGCCCTCGGACCGGCCGACAAGGTCGCCGCCGATCAGATCGACGGCAAGGTCGTGGTCGAGGCCGACGAGATCGCGGCCGGCATGACCAAGGACCTCGTCTACACGTTCGACGGAGCCGGCCCCTACGGCTACGCCTGCCATGAACCGGGCCACTTCGAGGCAGGGATGGTGGGCACGATCGTGCTCGCAACGAACTGACCCTCGGTTCCCCACCGCCGCCGAAGCCCGCCCCACCCGGGGCGGGCTTCGGCGTTTCCGTCGTATCAGAGGTAGATCGGCTCCTCTTCGCGACGGCCGGGTTCCCGGTGAATCGCGGAGCGGGCGAGGTCCACCTCGGCACCGAGCCACGACGTCGCGGTGACGTCCCAATAGGTCGCCATCGCCTCGAGACGCGGCGCGTAGGCGAGGCGGGCGGCCTCGAACCGGCCCCACGCCTCCGATCGGTCCGCGAGCCGGTAGCCGGCGCGCTCGAGCCGGTCGCAGACGGCGTTGAACTCGTCGCGGCCGAGCCACCCGGCCTTGCCCTCGGTGAAGCCGAGGTTGCTCAGGTCCTCGGCCAGGTGGGATCCGACCCGTCGCACGAGCTCGGCCTCGCCGCGCGGCAGGCCATCGATCGTCGTCACGACGAGGCTGGCGGCGTCGAGGATCGTCCCGAGCGCGCTGATCCAGGACAGGTTGTCGTGGCTTGACCGGAAGTAGCCGAGCAGCGGGTAGGCGACGTGCGAATCGAGCACCTCGGCCGACCAGACCTGCCACTCGCCGAACAGGTGCTCGAGCCGCTCGACGATGTCGAGCTGGGCGTACGTCTCGAGCAGCGCCACGGCCGACGGCGGGCCGCCCGCGGCCGCCTGGAGCGTCACGACGGCGAGCTCCCGGCGCTGGTACGAGCCGTACAGCGAGAAGAGGAACGTGACCACCAGCGCAACCGCCCCGAGTCCGCCGGTCGCGGAGATGATCGCGAGGAGCCGGGTGACCGCCCCCGTCGGGACGAAGTCGCCGTAGCCGATCGTGAGGAGCGAGGTGGCCGCGAAGTAGACCGTCGCGCCGAGGTTCTGGGGCACCGGGCTGAGCTGGTCGCGCAGGGCATAGAACACGAGGCCGAAGCCGACGATGAGGAGCGCCAGCCAGACCGCGAGGAGCAGGATCGCGGCGCCGGGCCCGAACAGGCCGAAGAGCGTGTCGCGGACGCGCTCAGGGCCGCGCCGGCCGACCCACTTCGCGGCCCGCCACGAGCCGCGCACGACGTAGCGGGCGATCCGAAGATGACCGGGCGAGGGTCGGGGGACGACGACCGTCTGGAACAGGTCCCACGCCACGAGCGCGATGAGCGTCAGCCCGAGTCCCGCGGCAAGCAGCTCCACGCCGGGATGATGGCATGCCCACGCGCCGATGGGCCGAGGGTCCCGCGGCAGGATGCCATCCGGCCCGTTCGGGCCGGCGCCTGGGCGGGGCATGCTCCTGCGAACTTCAGGAGCGCCCCATGACCGTCACGACACCGGCCCAGGACCGCAGCGATCACATCGACGACGTGGCGACCCTGCGTGTCCATCGGGCGGGTGCGGTCGACGTCAAGCGGATCTGCCCGCTGCTCTCCCACCCCGGCTGGCTCGGCCAGGCCGTCGACGTCGCGGGGCTCACGGATGGCGTGACCCGCTATCTCACCGATCTCGTCCTGCCGCTGCCGCCGGATGGGCGGCTGCTGTCCCTTCGCAAGGCGGCGTTCGTGGACCTCGGGCCGGTCATCAGCCGGCCGGACGGTGGCTGCGACGTCGAGGTCGCGTGGCGGTCGGCGTCGCTCGCGCCGCTGTTCCCGGTCTTCGCCGGCCACCTCCAGGCACGCGCCACGGGCCTCACGATCGAGGGCCACTACGCCCCACCCGGCGGGATCGTGGGGCGGACGGCCGACCGGATGCTCCTCCACACCGCGGCCCGGGGCACCGCCCGGTGGTTCCTGGGCCACCTCTCGAGCGAGCTGCGCGACCAACACTGACGGCTCGCGTTGCTAGGCTGACCGCGTGTCAGCCAAACGGCCCCTCCGCGTCGGCATCCAGCTGCCCGAGGTCGAGCGCGAGGTGCGCTGGCCGGAGTACGTGGCGATGGCGCGGCGGGCCGAGGACGTCGGGTTCGACACGATCTGGCTCGGCGACCACCTGCTGTATCGCTGGCCGGGCCGCGATCCACGGGGACCGTGGGAGGCCTGGACGA
>JACQEG010000032.1 GCA_016200665.1 Chloroflexota bacterium
GGGGCGCGCAAGCGACGATCGCGACTGATGGCTCCCCGACGGGCACCTCGCCCGTCCGGTGGACGATCGCCAGGCGGGTCACGCCGAAGCGCTCCTGGATCTCGTCCGCGATCGCGTCGATGACCCGGCGAGCCATCGTCTCGTGGGCCTCGTAGTCGAGCGCCTCGACGGCGCGGCCGGCGTGTCGCGCCACCTCCGCCTCCTGGCCGGGCGCGGGCGTCCCGGGGGTCTCGCGGGTCACGCCGAGGAACGCGACGACGGCGCCGTCGGCCGGCGTCGCGAGGCGATCCGCCAGCTCGCCCAGGATCGAGGCGCCGAAGCGGGCCTCGCGCAGCTCGATGATCCGGACCCGGTCCGGCGCGCCGCCGCTCACGGGCGGGATCATCGCGACCTCGTCGCCGTCTGCCAGGACGGTCGATGGCGGGGCATAGGCGGCGTTCCGGGCGAAGCGGAGCGACGGCCGGCCCGGAGCGAGCACCGGCAGCCGCTCGACGAGCGCCGACCAGGTGTCCTCGATCGTCGCCCCATCCGGGAGCTCGAGTGCCACCTCGCGGGCGCCCGCGAGCTCGCGCTGGACGGCGAACAGCCGGACACGGACCCGCATCGTCAGAGCTGGCCCCGGAACCCGGCCACGAGCAGCCCGTCGCCCACCGGCAGGATCGTGGCCTGGAAGACCGGGTCGGCCATGACGCCAGCGACGAACCGGCGCAGGTCCTCCGTCCCGTCGCCGGGCCGGGGCGGACGGTCGCCGGACGTGCGCCCGCTCCAGAGGACGTTGTCGGCGGCGACGAGCGACCCCGGCCGGAGGCGCGGCCGGAGGGCGACGAGGTAGTCGGCGTACTCCGGCTTCAGGGCATCGATGAAGGCCAGGTCGAACGGCCCGGCGAGGGCGGCGTCCTCCGCGGCGAAGGCCTCGAGGGCCGGGGCGTTCACCACCGTGACCTGCTCGTCGGCGATGCCCGCCGCCCGCCAGTACTCGCGGGCCCGGCGCGTCCGGTCCCGGTCGGGGTCGATCGTGACGACCTGGCCGTCGCCACCCTGGCCGATCGCCAGCCACAGGGTGGAGTAGCCGATGGCGGTCCCGACCTCGACGATCCGGGGCCGTCCGACGGCCAGCGCCGCCAGGACCCGGCCGCTCGCCCGGTCCAGGATCGGGATCCCCTCCGGCTCGGCCGCCGCCTCCATGGCGAGCAGCACCGGATGGGCGGCCGGCGCCACCGTCTCGATCCACTCGAGGTCGACGGATCCGGGGCTCCAGCCGCGGTGGCTCGTGACCATGTCAGGACGCTCCTTCCGGTTCAGACGAGCAGGCCGGCCCCGAAGTAGAGGCCCGCCGCGAGGATCGTGCCCGCGGCGATCAGCCCGACGTCGATGTACAGCAGGCCGGTGGCCGACTCCATCGACCGCGTTCGCGCGGTCTGGATCGCGGCCCAGGTCACGACCAGCGGCATCGCCAGCCCTACGATCAGTCGCAGCCACACGAACAGGGCCCAGCTGCCGACGAGCGCACCGAAGCCCGGCACGCCGGCTGGGCCCGCGCCGAGGGCGGTCCAGAGCGCGAAGAGCACCAGCTGCACGGCGACGACCGCGGTCAGGAGTCGCGAGAACCGGACGAGCGGCGCCTCCGGCAGCTTCGGCGTGACGAGGTACCAGTGCCCGAGGATCATCGCCGCCCAGGCGCCGCCGCTGGCGGCGGCGAGGATCGCGAGCTGGACGATGAGCAGCACCGAGCCGACCGGCGTGTCGCCCCACGACAACGCCCCGGCGAGGAGCACCGCGCCGCCGAGCGCGGATCCGCCGATCGCGAGCCAGCGAGCGGGCCGGCCACGAAGGACCGCGATCGCGAAGACGAGGGCCACGGCCGCTTCGAGCCACAGCCCCGCCTGGCGCGGCAGATCCCAGCTCGACGCGGACACGGGCAGCGCCCCGTCGGACAGCGCCGCGAGGACCGCCACGACGGACGCGGACAGGGCCACGAACCCGAGGTAGCCCTTCGTGGCCTGCGTCGCCAGGCGCCCGTAGGCGGCTGCCCACATCGACCCGACCGCGACGCCGGCGAGAACGGTCCAGTTGATGTACGCGAGGTTCTGGGCGATCTGCTCCGCGGGCACGGCGGGAGTGTAATCGGGGGCCCGTCGCGACCCCCGTCCGGGGCGTCGTACGATCTTCGCGGAGGTGTCGCAGATGACTGACGGCGCGACCTCGATCACCTGGTACGGCCACGCCTGCGTGGAGGTCCGGACGCCCGGTGGGCGGACCATCCTCATCGACCCGTGGTTCGGCAACCCACGCAGCCCGCTCACGGCCGACGCCGTCGAGCGCTGTGACGTCATGCTCGTGACCCACGGCCACCACGACCACCTCGGTGCCGCGCCGGGGGCGGTCCGCGAGGCTGACGCGCTGGCGATCGCCCGCCGGACGAAGCCCGCGTGGCCGTGCGTCCACGAGCTGAGCCTGTGGCTCGAGGATCGCCTCGCCGGAGCCGGTGTCGAGATCATCGGCATGAACAAGGGCGGCAGCGTGGACGCCCGCGGCATCGGTGTCTCGATGGTCCACGCCGACCACAGCGCCGGCGACTGGTCCGCTGCCGCCGAGGGCCCGCTCTATCTCGGCGAGCCGGTCGGGTTCGTGCTGCGCCTGGAGGACGGCTCGACGCTGTACCACGCGGGCGACACGGCCCTCTTCGGCGATCTCCGGCTGATCGGCGAGATCCACCGTCCGGACCTCGCGATGCTGCCCATCGGCGGCCACTACACGATGGGCCCCGCCGAAGCGGCGTGGGCCGTCGAGCTGCTCGGGGTCCATGAGGTCCTGCCGCTCCATTACGGCACGTTCCCGATCCTCGCCGGCACGCCCGCTGCGCTCCGCGATGCGCTCGCGGCTCGCGGTCTCGGCGGCGTCACGGTCCACGAGCCGGCGCCCGGGGCGACGATCGTTCGCTGAGGTTCGCTCCAGGGGTCAGGGGCGCGACAGGACGAACGGGTGGGTGCCTCGGGGCACCCGATGGGGCGTCATGAGGCTTGCCCAGCCTCACGAGGTCGCATGCACCCTGAGCCGCCCCAACACGACGTCAGCCGCGATCCCATCCTCGACGGCCGCGACAGCCTTCGACTGGTCAAGCTGCGCCTTGCGCTGACCCTCATCACCGTGGCGATCCTGCCCGTGGCGGCCGTCGCGCCGCTCGTTCGCGCGGTCGCGGAGGAGGCGCGGATCGCCCACCACCTTCGCCTCGAGGCGCAGGCGGGCGAGGCCTCCCGGATGATCGAGCGCGAGCTGACCGCCGTCCAGTCCCGGAGCGACGACCTCGTCACCGACCCGGTCATCGTCGCGGCGGCCGGCGCCGGCGCCACCTCCAGCCAGCGCAGCGCCGCGGGCTCGAAGCTCGGCTCGGCGCTGTCCCGCACGTCGGGTGTCGTCGTCGGCTCGGCGGTCCTCGACGGCTCGACCGTCGTGGCGAGCTGGGGCTCCACGATCAGCCTCCCGGCCAGCCCGACGCCGGGCATCGCGCTCGCCGCCGCGGTGGGCGACCAGCCGACGGCCCTCGTCGTGGTCTCCCGTGCTTCGGGCACCGCCCGGAACCGGCCGACGATCGTCTCGACCGTCTCGCTGTCGGTGCTGCTCGGCTATGCGCTTCCGGAGGCCATCCCGGGCGAGACCCTCACCCTGACCGACGCCGATGGCGGACCGGTTGCCGGGACCCGTGTCTCGCTCGACCCCGTCGCGATCGCGGGCCAGGTGCTCGACCTGGCCACCGAGGCGGCTCGCGACTCGGAAGGCTCGCAGGCCATCGACGTTCCCGGCCTGGACGGCTGGCAGGTGGCGGTCGGCGGCCCGATCCCCATCGCGGAGCTGCCGCTGCCGGCACTCGGGTCGCTCGCCGCCCTCATCGTCCTGCTCGGTGGCTTCACGATCTGGATGGCCCGCCAGATCCTCCGCCCCGCGGCCCAGCTGGAAGCCTCGCGGTCCCGGCTGCGCGAGCTGTACGAGAGCGCGCGCGAGGCAGCCCTCCGCGACAGCCTGACCGGCCTCGGCAATCACCGCGCCTTCCAGGAGGCGGTCGCCCGGATGGTCGAGGGCTCGCGCCGTTACGGGACGACGTTCAGCCTGATCCTCCTCGACATCGACGAGTTCAAGCGGATCAACGACACCCGCGGCCATGCGGTGGGCGACCAGCTCCTGACCCAGCTCGGCGAGATCGTCCGGATGACGATCCGACATACCGACGCCGGGTTCCGGGTCGGCGGCGACGAATTCGCGATCCTGCTGCCGCACACCGATGCCGAGGGCGCCGTCGGGCTCTGCCGTCGCCTCCTCGCGCGGACCCTCGAGGACCGCGGCGCCGGCGCCTACCGCGGCCCGATCTCGTTCTCGGCGGGCGTCACCGCGTGCCCGACCTTCGGCGCGACCCGGCTCGAGCTGACCGCCCAGGCCGACGCCGCGCTGTATCGCGGCAAGCGGGCGGGCCGGACCGTCGTCACGATCTACGACCCGACCATCGACCGGGGCCACGTCGACGAGGGGATGCGGGCCGAGCTGTCCAGCGCCATCTCGGCGGTCATCGACTCCGGCTCGATGACGCCGGCCTACCAGCCGATCGTCGACCTCGGCACGGGCAGGATCCTCGCCTACGAGGGTCTCATCCGGGTCCCGCGGGAGTCGACCTTCGCCCACACCGGGGCATTGTTCGACGCGGCGGAGGCTGCCGGCCGGGTCCAGGACCTCGACCGGGCCGCCCTCGAGGTCGTCCTCAACGGGGCCTCGGGCCTCGCTCCGGACGTCGTCCTCAGCCTCAACGTGTCGCCGCGGACCCTCGAGGGCGGCGACCTGAACGCGACCGCGTTCCTCGCCATCCTCCGCCGCCACGGCATCGCCCCGGACCGGGTGATCCTCGAGCTCACCGAGCGCGAGGCGGTCCGGGAGCCCGAGCGACTCCGCGACACGCTCCGTGCGGTCCAGCTCGCCGGCGTCCGCGTGGCCGCCGATGACGTCGGCGCCGGCAACGCCGGCCTGCGGCTCCTCAGCCAGTTCCAGTTCGACGTCGTGAAGATCGACCTCTCGCTCGTCCAGGGCGGGACCGGCAATGCCCACGGCCACGGCCAGATGCTCTCGGTCCTGACCTCGCTCGTCCAGATGGCGGACCGGCTCGGGGCGGTGACGATCGCCGAGGGCGTCGAGACGCCGGAGCAGCTCCGGACGATTCGCGAGCTCGGCATCACCGCCGGCCAGGGCTACCTCCTCGGGCGACCAGGCCCCGAGCATGCCCAGGCGTGGGTCGACCTCGAGTCGCTCGCGGCCCGCGAGAACGAGCCCGACCCGCAGGCGCCCTTCCAGCCCCGGCCGGAGCCCGTCGGCGCCCGAACCGACGGCGCCCTGCACGACCTGGTGGCGGCCCTCACCGACGACGCGGATCCGGTCGTGGCGCCAGCCGATGACGGCCCGGTCGGCGGCATGGGCCGCTTCTCCGGGGTCCGACGCCGATCCAGCTCGTTCATCCGCCCTGGCCGCGACCGCCGCGCCTGAGGCGTCGCCACCGCCGCGAGAGAGACGCCGCAACCGCCTCGACCGGGCGGTCAGGCCATGGACAGCGCCCCGAGCCGCTCCGTCAGGCGAACGTTCTCGGCGTAGTCGATCGGGACGTCCACGACCGCCGGCCCGTCGACCTCGAGGGCCCGCATGAGCGTCGGGTACAGGGCGTCCGCCGAGGCGGGCCGAAATCCCGGGATCCCGAACGACTCCGCGTAGGCCACCAGATCGGGATTGCCGAACTCGACCGCGTACGGCCGGCCGAACTCGTTGCGCTGCTTCCAGTCGATGAGGCCGTAGCCATCGTCGCGCCAGATGACGACGACGATGTTCGCTCCGATCCGCTTGGCGGTCTCGAGCTCCTGGGAGTTCATGAGGAAGCCGCCGTCGCCACACAGCGCGACGACCTTCCGATCCGGATGGACGAGCTTCGCGGCGATCGCCCCGGGCACGGCGATGCCCATGGCGGCGAAGCCGTTCGAGATGAGGACGGTGTTCGGCTCGTAGGCCTGGTACAGCCGCGCGACCCAGATCTTGTGGGCCCCGACGTCGCTCACGACGATGTCGTCCGGCTCCAGCGCCCGCCGCAGCTCGTAGATCGCCCGCTGCGGCTTGATCGGGTAGCTCGGATCGGTCGTGCAGACCGCGAGGTCCTCCAGGAGCGACGTCCGGAGGTCCGCGTTGACGAGGATCTCCTTGGCGTGGTGGCGCTCGCTCGCCGATCGACCGCCGACGCCGAGCGGCTCGAGGACGGCGCGCAGCCGCTCCAGGGTGCCGCCGATGTCGCCGATGAGCTCGACCTCGGGCTGGTAGGCGGCATCGACCTCGGCCGGCTGGGTGTCGATGTGGACGATCCGCTTCGCGCCGCCGGGGTTCCAGCGGGACGGGGCGTACTCGACCAGGTCATAGCCGACGCAGATGACGAGGTCGGCCCGATCGAAGCCGGTCATGACGTGATCGCGGGCCTGCAGCCCGACGGCCATGAGCGAGAGGTGCGAGCGGTCGTCCATCGCGCCCTTGCCCATGAATGTCGCGGCGACCGGCACGTGGACCGCCCGGGCGAGTGCCCGCAGCTCGGGCGCGGCGCGGCGTCGGAGCACGCCGTTGCCGGCAAGGATCAGCGGCCGCTCGGAGGCGGCGATCAGGCGGGCGGCGTGGTCGATGGCCTCATCGGTCGGCTCCGGGAAGTACGCCCGGCCCGGGCGTAGCGGCGCGAGCGGCGGGTCGGCCGGCAGCGGGCTCGCGGCGATGTTCTCCGGCAGCTCGACGTGGGTCGGCCCGGGCTTCTCCAGCTCGGCGACGCGGAACGCCTTCCGGACGATCTCCGGGATCGCCGAGACCTGGCCGACGCGCGTGTTCCACTTCGTCACCGGACGGAACATCTCGACGACGTCGACGACCTGGTGGGCCTCCTTGTGGAGCTTGTCCGAGGCGGCCTGGCCGGTGATCGCCACGAGCGGCGACCGGTCGAGGTAGGCGTCCGCGATGCCCGTCAGGAGGTTCGTCGCGCCCGGCCCGAGCGTCGCGAGGGCCACGGCGGCGCGACCCGTGAGGCGCCCGTGGACGTCGGCCATGAACGCGGCGCCCTGTTCGTGGCGGGTCGTGACGTTCCGGATCCGCTCGCTCCGCGACAGCGCGTCGAGGACGTCGAGCGTCTCCTCGCCCGGCACGCCGAAGACGTACTCGACGCCCTCGGCCTCGAGGCACGCGACGAGGAGCTCGGCGGCGGTGCGTCCGCCCCCGTCGTCAACCATCGTCGGAGTGTACGGGGGCTCGCGCGGTCCGCGGCCGGCGTCCGGCTCCGTCGGCTGGGCGCTAGGCCGCCTTGGGATCGATCGCGCCGAGAACCTCGCGCTGCCGTTCCCGATCGGTGGCGATGAGGTCGTCGATGTTCGACGGATCCGTGATCAGCGTTCGGGCTGGCCGGCCGAGGAGGTAGCCCTGGCCAGCCGTGAGGCCCAGCTCGCGAACGACCTCGAGCTGATGGCCGGTCTCGATGCCTTCGGCGACGATCGTTGCCGAAGAGCGGACGGCCAGCTCGCGAAGCGCTCGCAGGACGGCCATCGACGAATCCCGGAGCACGCCGCTCTGGACGAGGGTCAGGTCGATCTTCACGAGGTCGAACGAGATCTCGCTGAGGAGCCTGAGGCCGGCATTTCCGGCGCCGACGTCGTCGGCAGCGATCCGGATGCCCATCTCGCGGCAGCTCTCGAGATTGTGCCGCAGCCGCTCGATGTCCTCGACGGCCTCCCGTTCCGTGAGCTCCAGGACGAGGGCCGAGGGCAGGATGCCGTGCTTCTTGAACGTTGCCACGAGCCGGGTGGCGCTGAACTCCGGGCTCTCGAGGGTCCGGGGTGACAGGTTCACCGCCAGGTATCGCTCTGGCGGCACCGTCCCGGCGGCGGCCGCCACGACCTCGAGGCAGGCGGCATCCAGCTCGACCGTGCGACCGGTCGCCTCAGCGGCGCTGAACAGGGCCTCGGCACTGTAGAAGCCTGATCTCGGGTCCGGTCGGACCAGCGCCTCGTGGCCGATGACGACGCCCGTCGCCAGCGAGAAGATCGGCTGGTACACCGCCGTCAGCGAGCGTTTGGCCGCGACCGCTGCGACGGCGGCGGCCAGCTCGGCGGCATTCCGCTCATCCCCGGCCTGGCCGTGACGGTCCGCGTCGAAGACCTCGACCGAGGTTCGGCCGTGGCGCTTCGACCAGTACAGCGCCGCGTCGGCGTGCCGGAAGAGCCGCGCCCCACTCGTGCTCGGCGTCGGGAAGGACGAGACACCGGCGGAGAACGAGAACGGTCGCTCGTCACCCGTCGTCGGGCCCTCGAGGGCCGCGGCCAGCAGGCGTCGAGCCGTCAGGGCGGCAGCCTCGAGATCGGTGCGCGGCATGAGCACCACGAACTCGTCGCCGCCGATCCGGAACGCGCGGTCGCCGAGGCGGGCGCCGGCCGCGAGGAGCCGGCCCATCTCCGCGATCAGGGCGTCGCCCCCGGCATGGCCGACCTCGTCGTTGACCCGCTTCAGGTCGTCGAGATCGATGAGGACGAACGACAGCGCACTCCCCCGGCGCCGGGCGTCCTCGACCTGCCGCGCGAACTCCTCCTGGAACGCCCGATGGTTGCCGAGACCGGTCAGCGGATCGATGAGCGAATCGAGCCTTGCCCGCTCGTACATGTCCCGCATCTCGGCGCGCCCGACCTCCATCCGGCCGGCGGCCTCGAGCACGGAGCGGGCGAGGAGGACCATGATCGGGGGAACGATCACGGCCAGGACGAGCAGGCGGCCCACCCAGCCATCTCGACCGAACGGCCAGTCGATGAACGGTCCGGCTGCGGCCATGAGCAGGGCGAACATGACGGCCAGGGACCTCGCGACGCGCGAGCGCACGGCGCGAGCGTCGTCCCGCTCGTGCCGCTTGATGGCCGGGGCCAGCGCTCCAGCGGTCATCGTCGCGACCCCGTCAGTCCCACGCGAGCCTCATGGCTGCGCGATGACCCCGCACCGATCCCGGATCGGAAGCTCGACCGAAGCAACCTGCGACTCAGGAACGCGAACAGGCCGAGGCCCAACAGTGTGCCGACGCTCGACACGGCAAGGGCCAGCACCGGGCGCGGCAGGAGCCAAGGATCGAACACCATGGCCGGCGACCTCGCGTCAGACGACGTCGCGTCAGGCGACGTCGGGCCGTTCAGGCCTGCGCCAGCGAGGGCGGTGCCATCAGGAGCCCGCGATCCGGTCGGCGATGCCGAAGCCGCTGGCGTCGGAACGTTCGGCGTCGCGCCCGATCCGGGCGGGACGGTCGCGTTGCCGGTCGGGGCGGCCGCGGTCGCATTGCCGGTCGGGGCGGCCGTCGGGGCAGCCGTCGGCGTGGCGGTCGGGGCAGCCGTCGGCGTGGCGGTCGGGGCAGCCGTCGGCTTGGGTGTCGGCGCCACGACCTGAACGGTCGCTGGATTCACGGCCAGGAGCTGCACCGACTGGCGCCCCGGACCGCTCCCGCTCGATGCCTCGAAGCTGTACGGCCAGCGGCCGGCCGGGAGCTTCATGGTCGATCCGAACGTGGCGCCTGTCTGAAGGTCGCCCTGGATGTAGTTGAGCGCGTACTCGCCGACGCCCGTGATCACGACGACGATCCGATCGGGCGAGCAGCCGTCGCTGTCCGCGTAGCTCACCGTGAACGCGAACCGGGTACCGGTCGAGCCGGAGCCCGGAGACACCGTCCCCTTCGATAGCACCAACGTGTGCTTGGGGCGGGCGCCACACGCCGATGCCGCCGCGGTCTCGCGTGGGGCGAGAACGGCGATGCCGAGGATGACCGCGATGACCGCAAGCACCCCGCGCACGCGACGAAGAGGGCTCATCAGGGCCTCGAGCGAAGATCAACCTGGCCAAACGTACTGGCCGGCCCCGCGATGTCGACGAACTGATCGTCCTGTCAACGCGTGACCAAACGCACCACCAACGCAGCCCGGGCCGGGCGCAGCACGCAGCGGTCACCCACCAGCCGGCGGAGCTCGCCCATGTTGGCCATCGAACGCTCGTGTGCGAGCGCGACGTGACTCCGCTAGCGTGGAGGCGCCATTCGTCCCAGTCCCAGGGGAGGCGTGATATGTGGGCCGAGTTCAAGGCGTTCCTGCTCAAGACGAACGCCATGGCCCTGGCGATCGGCGTCATCATCGGCGCCGCCCTCGGCGCGGTCGTCAACTCGCTCGTCAACGACATCGTCATGCCGCCGATCGGGATGCTCCTCGGCAAGGTCGACTTCGCCGCCCAGAAGTACGTCCTCCAGCAGGGCACGCCACCCGGCGATCCCGCCACCGAGATCGCGATCCGCTACGGGGCCTTCGTCAACGCGGTGATCGCCTTCGTCATCATCGCGTTCGTCGTCTGGCGGCTCTCCAAGATGTTCATCAGGGAGGAGCCGGCCGCGGCCGCGCCGCCCAGCAAGACCTGTCCGTACTGCAAGGAAGCGAACGCGGTCGACGCCACCAAGTGCCGCGCCTGCGCGAGCTCGATCTAGGGCGCGAGTCCGGAGGCCAGGGGCTCCAGCAGCTCGGGGCCCGGCAGCTCGCTCCGGGCGGCCTCAGCCGCCGCTGAGCGTCTTGCGACGGCGTTCGAACTCGTCGTCGTCGATCTCGCCGCGGGCGTAGCGCTGGCGGAGGATCTCCAGTGGGTCGTCCGGCCGCGGCCCGGCGCCCGCGCCGGGCGCACCCGGGGGCGGTGGCGGGCCCGGCAGCCGGCTGTTCCGGTCGGCCCGGATGAGCCACCGCACGCCGTACACCAGGCCGACGAGGATCAGGACCCAGAACGCCGCCACCAGGATGATCCAGATGATGGCGACGCTCGGTCATGTCCTCGATCGACCAGCGCAGGCCCTCGCGGCTGAGCCCGGAGTCCTTCACGCCGCCGTACGGCATGTGGTCGATTCGATAGCTCGAGATGTCGTTCACGACGACGCCACCGACCTCGAGCTCGTTGAACGCCCGCCAGGCATGGGCCAGGTCGTTGGTGAACACGCCGGTCTGGAGCCCGAACGCCGAATCGTTCACCTGGCGGATCGCGTCGTCGAAGTCGGAGAACGTGAAGAGCACGACGAGCGGCGCGAACACCTCGTTCGTGCAGACGCTCGCCTGCGGCGGCACGTGCTCCAGGACCGTCGGCTCGAAGAACGTGCCGTCGGCATGGCCGCCGGCGAGCACCCGGCCGCCGAGCTCCACGGCCTCCTTGACCCAGCGGGCGGTGCGCTCGGCAGCGCCCGGCTCGACCATCGGGCCGACATCCGTCGTCGGGTCGAGCGGGTCGCCCACCTTGAGCGTCGCCACGCCGGCGACGAGCCTGTCCCGAACGCTCGCGGCGATCGATTCGTGGACGAAGACTCGCTGGACGCTGATGCACGACTGGCCGGCGTAACTGAAGCCGCCGACGAGGATCCGCTTCACCGCCCAGTCGACGTCGGTCGTGCGGTCGAGGATGACCGCGGCGTTGCCGCCCAGCTCGAGGACGACCTTCTTCCTGCCGGCGCGCTCCTTCATCCGCCAGCCGACCGCGGGGCTGCCGGTGAACGTCAGGACCTTGAACCGATCGTCGCCCACGAGCCGGTCGCCCAGCTCGCGGGTCATCGGCAGGACGCTGACGGCGCCTGCGGGGAGGCCCACCGAGTCGATGATCTCGGTGACGGTCAGCATCGTGAGCGGGTCCTTCGAGGCGGGCTTCAGCAGGATCGAGCAGCCCGCCGCGATGGCCGGCGCGATCTTGTGGGCGGCGAGGTTCAGCGGGAAGTTGAACGGGCTGATCCCGAGGACCGGGCCGGCCGGGAAGCGCCGCGTGATCCCGACGCGTCCCTTGGACGAGGCCAGCAGGTCGAGTGGCATGACCTCGCCGACCATGCGCTCGCACTCCTCGGCCGCGAGCCGGAAGGTGAAGACCGCTCGATCGACCTCGACGAGCGCGTCGCGGATCGGCTTGCCGGCCTCGAGGCTGAGGATCCGCCCGAGCTCCTCGCGCCGGGCCTTGATCCCTGCGCTGATCTCGCGGAGGGCGCGGGCCCGCTCGTAGACGGGCAGGTGGCGCGTCTCCTCGAACGCGGCGACTGCGGCCTGGACGGCCTGCTCGACCTGCTCCGGCGTCGCGTTGTACGTCGCGCCGACCGGGGCCGCCGGATCGGCCGGGTTGTCGATCGGGAGCAGGTCAGGCGAGTCGACCCACTCGCCGGCCAGGTAGATCTTGTGGGGCTGCGTGGCGGTCAGCGTCATGGCGGGAGGCACCTCGTTGTCGGTCGGACGATCGTACGCCACACGCCGCGTGCACGGCCGGTGTGTCACGATCCGGCCGTGAACGCATTGGACGTGATCGCCGTCCTGCTGGTGGTCGTCGCGATCATCTTCGGGGCGCGCTCGGGTGCCCTGCCGCAGCTCGCCGGCCTGGCCGGAGCCGGCCTCGGCGCGGTCATCGGCTTCACGGTCCTGCCGGCCGCGAGCCCGTTCCTGCAGGACCTCGAGCCGACGGTCCGGGCGATCTTCACGCTCGGGATCCTGCTCGGGCTCGTCGGGCTCGGCGAGGGACTGGGGGCCGCGGCCGGGCGAGCGGCCTCGAAGGCGCTCGGTCACGGGCTGCTCGGGGCGCTCGACCAGGTCGCGGGCGCGGCGGTGGGCGCGGCGCAGGCCCTCCTGATCGTGTGGCTCATGGGCGGCATCCTGGCGAGCGGGCCGTTCACCAACCTGAGCCAGCTGGCCCAGACCTCGCGGTTGCTCCGCGTCGTCGACGCGTTCCTGCCGCCACCCACCGAGATCGTCATCGAGCTTGGCCGGCTCCTCGACGACACGGGCCTGCCGGATCTGTTCATCGGCCTCGAGCCGCTGCCCGCGGCCCCCATCGACCTGCCGACGGACGCCCAGGCGCGGGCGATCGGCGAGCGCGCGGCGAAGTCCGTGCTGCGGGTGGTGGCCGACGGCTGCCAGCTCGAGTCACGCGGGACGAGCTTCGTCATCGCGCCGGGCTACCTCGTGACCAACGCCCATGTCGTGGTTGGTGCCCGGACGATCCGCGTCCAGAGCCCCACGGCCAGCTTCACCGCGACGCCCGTCCTGGTGGACCTGGAGCTCGACGTGGCCGTGCTCCGGGTCCGGTCGCTCGACGCGCCGTCGCTCGCATTCGCGACCATCGACCCGACCCGCGGTGCGATCGCGGCGACGTTCGGCTATCCCGGCGGCGGGAATGCCGCCGTCGAGCCGGCCATCGTCGCCGCGGTCTACGAGGCGACCGGCCTCGACGTCACCGGCACGGCACGGGTCACGCGCCGCCTCGTCGAGCTTCGATCGAGGATCGTCCCGGGTGACAGCGGCGGCCCGTTGCTCCTTGCCGACGGCACCGTCGGCGGCGTCGTCTTCGCCGAATCGCGGGCCGACCCGAGCGTCGGCTACGCCCTGTCCCCCACCGCCGTCGCGGAACGGATCGCGCCGGCGCTCACGTTGACCCAGGAGGTCTCCACCGGGCCATGCATCCACTGACCGATCGCGCCACCCTCCGCCCGCTCGCGGACGAGTTCTGGGACGACGTCATGGCGACGAGCCCGACCTTCGCCACGGTCCTTGGCGATCGCCGGTTCGACGACCGCCTCGATGACCCCTCGCCCGAGGCGCTGGCCGACGTGGTCCGCCGCCGCCGTGCGACCGCCGGCGCCGCCCGGGCCCTGGATGGCGCCGCCCTGACCCCGGCGGAGCGGGTGACGCGCCAGATGCTGGTCGACGAGGCAGAGGGCCAGGCCGCGTCGATCGAGTCCGGGATGACCGACTGGACCGTCGATCCGCTCAACGGGCCGCAGACCCACTTCCTCGATCTCGTCGGGTACCAGACGGTGGCGACGCCCGAAGACGGGGCGCGGATGGTCGCGCGGTGGCGGGCGATCGGACCCTACCTCGACGTCATCATCGCGAACCTCCGGCGCGCGGCCGCCGACGGCAGGGTGGCGGTCAGGGCGCCGGTCGAGCGCACGATCGACATCCTCGAGCACCTCGAGGCGACCCCGATCGCGGACTGGGCGCTCGCCTCGCCGGCGAAGGCGCGGCCGGAGGGCTGGTCCGAGGCGGACGCGGCGGCCTTCGGCGATGACCTCGTCGAGGCGGTCAGCGAGGTGGCGGCACCGGCCTTCCAGCGCTTCCGCCAGGTCCTCCAGGCGGAGATCCTGCCGGTCGCGAGGCCCCAGGACCGGCCGGGCCTCGTCCACCTGCCGGGCGGCCTCGACGCCTACCGCTCGCTCATCCGGGTCCACACGACGCTCGACCTTCAGCCCGAGGCGATCCACGAGACCGGCGTTCGCGAGATCGAGCGGATCGATCGCGAGTTCGTCGAGCTTGGCGGCCGGCTGCTCGGCACCACCGATCTGGCGGGCACGCTGGCGGCCCTCCGGAGCGATCCGAAGCTCCGGTTCTCGACCTCGGGCGAGGTCTTCACGACAGCCCGACGCTCGCTGGAGCGGGCCGAGGCGGCGATCCCCGACTGGTTCGGGCGCCTGCCCCGGGCGGCCTGCGAGGTCATCCCGATCCCGACGCACGCGGAGGCCCACCAGACGATCGCGTACTACTCATGGCCGGCGATCGATGGCAGCCGGCCGGGCCGCTACTACATCAACCTCCACGCGCCGACGACCCGGCCGCGGTACGAGGCGGAGGCGCTCGCCTTCCACGAGGCCGTCCCGGGCCATCACCTCCAGATCGCGATCGCCCAGGAGCTGGAAGGCATCCCGGCGTTCCAGCGGATGCTCGGCTCAACGGCCTTCGCCGAGGGCTGGGGCCTCTACACCGAGCGGCTCTCCGACGAGATGGGCCTCTACTCCGGCGACCTGGACCACTTCGGGATCCTGTCGTTCGACGCGTGGCGGGCCGGCCGCCTGGTCGTCGACACCGGGATGCACGCCCTCGGCTGGTCACGCCAGCGGGCCATCGACTTCCTCCGCGAGCACACCGCGCTCGGCGAGAACAACATCGAGAACGAGGTCGACCGCTACATCGTCTGGCCGGGCCAGGCGCTGGCCTACAAGATCGGCCAGCTCGAGATCCTCCGCCTCCGGGCGGATGCGCGGGACCGGCTCGGCGAGTCGTTCGACATCAAGGGGTTCCATGACGCGATCCTGGGCTCCGGCGCCGTCAGCCTGCCGGCGCTCGGCGGGATCGTCGAGGGCTGGATCGCGGACCGGGCGAGCGGAGCCGTGGCCGCCGGCTGAGCGTCGCGGCGGGCCGAGGATCGGCCGCGCCAAGGATCGGCAGCGCCAAGGATCGGCAGCGCCCGCCCGAGCTACGCGGAGTGGGTCCGGCGGGCCAGCGCGGCGAGAACCTTGGTCCGGACCTCCGGGAACGTGACGAGCAGCCGGTCGAACTCGAAGTGGCCGAGCGTCAGGAGCCGGCAGGGGGTGACGCAGATCGCCGTTGCGGATCGCGGCCCGTGCTCGACCAGCGCGACCTCGCCGAGGAAGCCGCCGGCCAGCATCGAGCGAACCCGGTGACCCTCCTGCTCGACGTGGACGGTGCCCTCGACGATGACGATGAACTCGTCGCCGGGCTCGCCCTCGCGCATCAGCACCTCGCCGGCCGGTGCGTCGCGCTCGCGGGCGAGGAGCGCGATCGCCTGGAGGCTGCGCTCGTCGAGATCGGCGAACAGCGGCACGGACCGCAGCAGCGCGGCCTTGTCGTCGAGTGGCGTCATCGGTCCGGAGGATAGCCCCTGCCATCGCGTCGGTCGTGGCATGCTCGGGTCGTGCGGACCGCCCTGCGCCTGGCTGCCTCGGCGTTGCGCGACGCGATGGGCAACCCCGGGATCCGCAGCCTCGAGCTCTCATGGCTGCTGTCCACGGCGGCCGACGCCGGCCTCTTCGTCGCCCTCCTCGTCGTCGCATATGGCCGCGATGGCGTCCTCGCGACCGGGCTGCTCGGCGCGTTCCGGATGGCGCCGGCCATTGTGTCCGGCGCCGCGAGCGGCGCCGCTCTTCGACGCTGGTCGGGCCGGCGCGTCCTCCTGACCGTGGCGACCGTCAGGCTTGCGGTGGCCCTCCTGGCGGCCGTCGCGATCGCCGGCACGGCGCCGACGCTCGTCCTGCTGGTCATCGCGGCCGTTGGCGGCGCGGCGGGCGCGCTCGTCCGACCGATCCAGGCGACGCTCATGCCGGCCCTCGCGAGGACGCCCGAGGAGCTCGTTGCCGCGAACGTCGCGTGGGGCACGGTCGAGGGCGTGGCGACCCTCGCCGGGCCGGCCATCGCGGCCGGGCTGATCGCCACCGGCCAGACCGTCGGCGTCGCGATCCTGGCGAGCGTGTCCTTCACAGCCGGCGGGCTGGCGGTCATGCGTCTTCGCTTCGAGCAGGCGTCGGATGCCCTCCCGCCGAGCTCGGCGTCGACGGGGCCGCAGCTGCTCGAGGGGCTTCGCACGCTCCGGCTCCGGCCCGTGGCCGGGTGGTCGATGCTCGGCGTGTTCGCGCAGACGCTGACCCGCGGCCTCCTCAACGCCCTCGTCGTCGTCGCGGCGATCGAGCTGCTGGGCCTCGGCGACCCCGGCGTCGGGACGTTGAGCGCCGCGATGGGCGTTGGCGGATTGCTCGGCGGGCTGTTCGCGATGTCGCTCGTCCGGACGACGAACCTGCTGCCGTCGGCGAGCGTCGCGCTGGCCTTCTGGGGGCTGCCGATCGCCGCGATCGGCCTGTCCCCGACCGTCGCGGTGGCGCTCCTCGCAATGGCCGTCATCGGCGTCGCGAACTCGACGTTCGACGTCGCGATCCTCACGATCTTCCAGCGTGGCTGCTCCAACGAGGAGCGGGCGCCGGTCTTCGGCGTGTTCGAGGCCGTGGCCGGGCTCGGCGTCGTCGGCGGCAGCCTCCTCGGCCCGCTCCTCATCACGGTGCTGGGCAATCGCGAGGCGATGGTCGTCAGCGGCGCCATCCTGCCCGTCGTCGCGGTCGCCATCTACGGTCGCGTCGGCCGGATCCCGGAGATCACGACCTCCGACGAGCGCGCGGTCGAGCTGCTTCGGCGCGTCCCCGCGTTCGCGGCGCTGCCGCTCACCGGCATCGAGCGGCTGGCGAGCGCGGTCCGGAGCGAGACCCACGCGGCCGGTCAGACGCTGATGCGCCAGGGCGAGGCTGGCGATCGATTCGTCGTCATCGAGGCCGGCGAGGTCGACGTGTCCGTCGACGGGCGATGGATCCACCGCCTCGGTCCAGGTGCGGGGATCGGCGAGGTCGCCCTCCTCCGACAGACACCTCGGACCGCGACCGTCGTGGCGGTGACCGACGTCCGGATCGTCTCGATCGGATCTCGTGACTTCTGCTCCGCCGTGTCGGGTCCGACGGCGCTCGGCCTCATGGAGCGAGTCGTCCGCGAGCGGCTCGCTCGCACCGGCCCCGGCGCGACCGGGCCAGCCTGATGACCCAACCGCCCGCGCGGCCCGAAGGTGCAGAATCCGGTCGATGACCGACTCCCCGCCCGTCTCCCTGCCGCCCGACCCGGAGGCCTATGACTCGCCCAGGGCCGAGCGCGCCCGGGCCCGCGGCCTCTCGGCGCCGTACATTCCCGGCGGACGGGATCCGGATCCCGTCCGGGCGAAGGCCGAGGAGCGCTTCTACCTCCGCATCCTCGTCGCGATGATCGCGATCGTCGTCCTCGGGGCCTTCGTCCTGGGGGTCGTCGAAAACCTGCTGCGTGGCTGAGCGTCCCTCCGGAGCCCTCGGCGATGCCACGTGGGCGCGCGCCCACGATCGGCTCGTCGCATCACTCCGCGACCTCATCCGCATCCCGTCGATCAACCCGCCCGATCCGCCCGGTGCGGAGCTCGCCGCGGCGCGCTGGCTCGCGGCGGCGCTGACCGACGCCGGCCTGCAGCCCGAGGTCATGGAGCCCATCCCCGGCCGTGGCTCGGTGAGCGCCCGCCTGCGTGGCGACGGATCCGGAGGCGAGCCGCTGCTGCTGCTCTCGCACCTCGACGTCGTCCCCGCCCCGCCGGATCGCTGGACCCACGATCCGTTCGCGGCCGACGTCGCCGATGGCTACGTCTACGGCCGCGGCGCGGTCGACATGAAGGATCTCGTGGCGATGGAGCTGGAGGTCGTCCGCCTGCTCGCCGCCGAGGCTCGGGCGGCCGGCCGAGACCCCGCCGCCGACCCGATCCCTGGCCTCCGGCGCGACATCCTGTTCACGTCAACCGCCGACGAGGAGGCGGGCGGCCTGGCCGGCGCGGCGTGGCTCGCGGCGAACCGGCCGGAGTTGCTCCTTGCGGCAGCGGCGATCAACGAATCCGGTGGCGTCTCCGTCGATGTGGGCGGCACCCGTCTCTATCCGATCCAGGTCGCGGAGAAGGGCTACTCGGTCTACCGGCTGACGATCCGCGGGACGTGGGGCCACGGCTCGATGCCTCGCCCGGACAACGCGGCCGTCCTCGCGGCGGAGGCGATCACCCGCCTGGCCCAGCCCGGCCCGATCCGCCTGACGGCGACGATGCGGACCTTCCTGGAGGGCGCGGCGGCCGCGGTGGAGGCGGGCGCGGGCGCGGGCTCGCCGGCGGCGCGGGCGATGCGTCGCCTCGCATCCGGCGACGAGCGGGCCTTCGGGGTGGCGCTCGGCGGCGCGTGCTCGCCCGTCTACGTCCGGGCCGCCCGGGCGCTCGTCCGCGACACCGTCTCACCCGACGTCGTCCACGCCGGCGTGAAGTACAACGTCATCCCCGGTGAGGCGACGATCGACCTCGATGGCCGGCGACTGCCGGGCACGTCGGAGGCCGAGATGCGGCGACAGCTCCTGGATCGGCTCGGGCCGGAGCTCGCGGCCGTCGCCACGCTCGAGCTGCTGCTCGACGCCGACGCCGTCGAGGCGCCGATCGACGCCGGGTTGTACGGGGTCCTCGCCGAGGCGATCACCAGCGCCGATCCCGAGGGGGTGCCGCTGCCGGTGATGGCCCCGTTCGCCACCGACGCCAAGCACCTCGTCAAGCTGGGCGTCCCGGCCTATGGCTTCTCACCGCTCCGCCAGGACCCGGCCGAGACCTACCTCGACCGGTACCACGGCGTCGATGAGCGCGTCTCGATCGAGGGGCTCCGATGGGGCCTGCCGGTCCTCTACGATGCGGTTCGGAGGTTCTGCGGATGACGTCTGAGCGCCAATCGTCCCATCGACGCTCGCTGGCCCTCGCGGGCCTGGCCGCGACAGCCCTGGTCGTGCTCCTCGCCACCGCCGCCCTGGCCGACAGCCCCGCGCCGGGCTCGCCCGCGCCGGGCTCGCCCCAGGCTGGCGCCAGCGGGCCGCCCAGCGGCGGCAGCAACGCCATCTCGATCGTCCAGAAGACGTTCCAGCCCTCGACGCTGACGGTTCACGTCGGCGACACCGTCACCTGGACCGTGACCGAGGCGATCAGCGATCCACACTCGGTCACGTCGGGCACCTACAAGGACGCCGCGAGCTCCGGCAAGGACTTCGATTCCGGCGTCAAGCTCAAGAACAACGGCGACAGCTTCAGCCACACGTTCGACGCGGCAGGGACCTTCGCGTTCTTCTGCGCCGTCCACCCCGACACGATGTCCGGCACGATCACCGTCGTCGATGCCAGCGGGTCGGCAGGTGGCGAGGCCGGCGGCGGCATCCCGGTCGAGTCGAAGCTCCTCGCGGCCGGGATCCTCGTCGTCGTGCTGGTCCTGCTCTTCGGCTGGGCGAGCGTGTACCGCCGGATGAACCCCGGGCACTAGCCCGCGGCTCAGGGCTCCGAGCGGATCAGCCGGCCGCGACGCGAGAGGGCATGCGTCGCCAGTGAGGCCACGCCCATCGCGACGAGGGCGCGCTCGGGCGTCGGCAGCGTCCGGACCGCGGTCAGGAACTGATCGGCCCGGGCCCGATCCACGGCCCGGAGCAGGGCCTGGCCGCGGTGCGTCAGGGCGAGCAGCCGCTGGCGGCGATCCTCGGGCTCGGCACGACGCTCGACCAGCCGGCGGCGCACCAGGCCCTCAACGAGGCGGCTCGTGGCCGACGGCGACCGACCGAGCACCTCGGCCAGCTCGCCGACCGTCGTGCCACCGTCGGCCAGGACGTACAGGGCCGCCAGCTGGGTGAAGCCGAGGCGCAGGTCGGCCAGCTGCGACGCGAACCCGACGACGAGCTCCCGCCACAGGGCCCGGCCCATGGCCACCCGCTCCGAGATCTGGCGAACGTTCGGCAGGTGCGGGCCGCGGGCCAGGATCGACGAGCCGAGGTCGGCCTCGAAGCGACGCGCGATCGTCCGGACGGAGGCGGCGCGCGTCGCCGTCCGTCGCGGCGGTGGCGGCCGAGTATCACTGGCGTCGCCCGGATAGAACGGCTCCGGATGCTCGTCGGTCATCGCCGGATGGTAGCCCGCGAGCCCGCGAACGTGTGCAACGTCGCACGGATTCCACGCTCGGGAGGTGCGAACGGACGCACGATAGGCTTCTCCATGACCAGCCTCGCATACGTCTTCCCCGGCCAGGGCTCGCAATCGGTCGGCATGGGCCAGGCGCTCGCCGCGTCGTCGCCCGCCGCGGCCGCCGTGTTCGCCGAGGCCGATGCCGCCCTCGGCGAGCCCCTGACGCGGCTCGCCTGGGACGGGCCGGAGGATGACCTCAACCGGACCGAGCAGGCCCAGCCGGCGCTGCTCGCCGCCTCGATGGCCTACCTGGCCGTCCTTCGCGAGCGGGCGGCCGGCGAGGTCGCCGCGCCGACGTTCATGGCCGGCCACTCGATGGGCCAGTACTCGGCGATGGTCGCGGCTGGGGTCATCTCGCTCGCCGATGGCATCCGCCTGGTCCGCGAACGGGGCCGGCTGATGCAGGCCAGCGGCTCCGGGCGGGACGGCGCCATGGCCGCGATCCTCGGCCTCGACGACGCGGCCCTGCCCGAGCTCGTCCGGCAGGCGAGCGCCCATGGCGTCTTCGGCGTCGCGAACCGCAACGCGCCGGGGCAGGTCGTGGTCTCCGGCGAGCGGGCCGCGATCGACGCGGCGGCCGAGATCGCGAAGTCGCTCGGCGCCAGGCGCGCCATCGTCCTGCCCGTCTCCGTGGCCGCCCACTCGCCGCTCATGGCCGACGCCGCCGCCCGGATGCGGGAGGTCCTCGCCTCGGTCGAGTTCCACGATCCGTCCGTGCCACTCCTCGCGAATGCCGACGCGCGGCCGCTGACGACCGCGGAAGCGTGTCGCGCGGAGCTGGTCGAGCACCTGACCACCGGCGTCGACTGGGTCCGCGCCGTCGAATCGATGCACGACGCCGGCGTCACGACCTTCGTCGAGGTCGGGCCCGGCAAGGTCCTCACGAACCTCATCAAGCGGATTGCGCCCGACGCGACCGCCTGGGCCCTCGACGAGCCCGGCGCCCCGGACCGCTTCGCCCTGCCCACCCCGTCCGTCCCCGCCTAGCGTCCCAAGGAGCTCCACCCACCGTGCGCACACCCGACTACCAGCGCCGCGTCGTCGTCACCGGTCTCGGCGTCGTCAGCCCCGTCGGCAACGACAAGGCCACCGCCTGGTCGAACCTCGTCAATGGCAACTCCGGCCTCGGCGAGATCACCCGCTTCGACGTCTCCGCCTACGACCACAAGTTCGGCGGCGAGGTCCACGACTTCGACGCCTCGGCCTGGATGGAGCCCAAGGCGGTCCGCCGCAGCGAGCGCGAGATGCATTTCGGCGTCTCGGCCGCGAAGCAGGCGATCGCCGATTCCGGCTTCGAGATCACGGACGAGAACCGAACCGACGTCGGGGTCGTCTTCGGCTCCGGCGCCGGCGGCCAGCTGCTCATGATCGAGAGCTACATCACGCTCAAGGAGCGCGGCGCCAACCGGGTCCCGCCGACGTTCATCGCGAATGCCCTCGTCGACTCGACGTCCGGGATGATCGCCATCGAGACCGGCGCGATCGGACACAACGTGGCGATGGTCTCGGCCTGCGCGACGGGCACCCACAACGTGGCCGAGGGCGCGGAGGCGATCCGCCGCGGCGACTGCATCGCGGTCATCAGCGGCTCCACGGAGGCCCCGCTCATCGAGGTCGCCCACGCCGGCTTCGAGAACATGCGTGGCCTCGGGATGCCGCGCCCGGGCGAGCCGATCCAGACGGTCTCGCGGCCGTTCGACCTGACCCGCAACGGCTTCGTGCTCGGCGAGGGCGCCGGCTCGCTGTTCCTCGAGGACCTCGAGCTGGCAAAGGCCCGCGGCGCACACATCTACGCCGAGATCGTCGGCTACGGCTCCGCGGCCGACGGGTTCGACATGATCCAGCCGATCGAGGGTGGCAGTGGCTCCGCTCGGGCGATGCGGATGGCCGTGGAGCGGCGCGGCGTGCCCGCGGACGAGGTCGACCTCATCAACCCCCACGGCACCTCGACCCCGGTCGGCGACGTCCGCGAGGCCCAGGCGATCTGGACGGTCTTCGGCGATCGGGCCGCCGGCGCGCGGCGCTCGCTCGCGATCTCCGGGACGAAGTCGATGACCGGCCACATGATGGGCGCGGCGGGGGCCTTCGAGGCCTTCGCGACGGTGATGTCGGTCGCGGAGCAGACCGTGCCCGGGACGCTGAACTACCGCGACGCCGACCCGGAATGCGACCTGTGGGTCGTCGACGAGACCATTCCCATGCCGATCCGCTACGCCCTCTCGAACAACATCGGCCTCGGCGGCCACAACGGCGCGGTCATCTTCAAGCGCTACGACGGCGACTGATTCCCGGCCGGGCGCGGCTACAATCCGCCCGATGCCACCCCATGACCCGGCGCGCCGGGAGGACCTGTCCCGGCGTGCGGTCGTGACCGGCCGCGGTGCCGTGACCCCCATCGGCAACGACGCCCGGACCTTCTGGACGAACCTCCTCGCCGGCGTGTCCGGCGGCGGCCCCATCACCAGCTTCGACACGACCGGTCACGACGTGCGGATCGCGGCCGAGGTCAAGGATTTCGACCCGACCGTCGCGATGGACCGCAAGATGGCCCGCCGGATGAGCCGCTTCATCCACTTCGGGGTCGCAGCCGCGAAGGAGGCCGTCGAGGACGCCGGGCTCGACTTCGCGACCTGGACGCCCGAACAGCGCGATCGCGCCGCGGTCGTCATCAATACCG
This sequence comes from Chloroflexota bacterium, assembly GCA_016200665.1. Taxonomy (GTDB): domain Bacteria; phylum Chloroflexota; class Limnocylindria; order Limnocylindrales; family CSP1-4; genus UBA5189. The sequence goes on from JACQEG010000032.1 coordinate 23,102, forward strand.
GCGGCGGCGGGATGGAGCAGGTCATCGACGGGGCCTACGTCATCAAGGACCGCGGGCCCGGCCAGGTCAGCCCGTTCGCGATCCCGGCCCTGTCGGGCAGCATGGGCGCGGCCCAGGTCTCGATGAAGTACGGGCTGACGGGCCCCGTCATCACCCAGGTGGCGGCCTGCGCCTCCGGGGTCATTGCGTTCCAGGACGCGCTGCGGCTCATCGCCATGGGCGAGTGCGACCTCGTCATCGCCGGCGGCTCGGAGGCGCCGCTCCTGCCCGTGTCGTTCGCTGCGCTGGCGAACATGGGCGCGCTCTCGAAGCGCAACGACGACCCGGCCGGAGCATCGCGGCCGTTCGATCGGACCCGCGACGGATTCGTGTTCGGCGAGGGCGCCGGGATCCTGATCCTCGAGTCCGCCCAGCACGCGCTGGATCGTGGCGCGCCGATCCTCGCCGAGGTCATCGGCGCCGCCCTGACCTCCGACGCGTACCACATCTCCGCCCCCGAGCCGACGGGCCGCGGCGCGGCGATGGCGATGCTCGGCGCGATGCGCCAGGCCGGGGTCGCTCCGGACGAGATCGACTACATCGTCGCCCACGGCACGTCGACGCCGCTCAATGACGTCACGGAGACGAGGGCCATCAAGCGGGCCTTCGGCGACCACGCCTACCGGATCCCGATCTCCTCGCCGAAGTCCATGGTCGGCCACATGCTCGGTGCCGCGGGCGCGGCCTCGGCCCTCGCGGCGATCGGGTCGATCCAGGACGGCTGGGTCCCGCCGACGATCAACCAGCACGAGCCGGATCCGGACTGCGACCTCGACTACGTCCCGAACGTGAAGCGCCAGGTTCGCGTCGACACGGCGATGATCAACGGCTTCGGCTTCGGCGGCCAGAACGCCGTCGCGATCTTCCGGCGCTTCGAGCCCTAGGCGCCGTGGCGGCTTCCGGAAGAGCCGTGGTGACTCCCCGGCGAGCGGTGGTGGTTCACGCCGGAGCCGGCCAGCCCTCGAAGGCGGCGATGGCCTCGCGCCACTCGCGCGGCACCGGGATCGGCCGCTCGGCCGCGTAGTCGTAGGACACGAGGATGGCCTCGGCAACCGCGATGAGGCGGGCCGGCGCGTAGCGGCTCTCGGGCGCCGTGACCCGATGGAGCTGGGTCAGGCTCGTCGTCCCGATCCGCTCGATCCGCGTCTCGACCGTGAGGATCTCGCCGAAGAATGCCGGGCTGCGATAGGCCACCCGGATGTCGGCCAGGATCATCCCTTCCTCGGCCCCGTGGACGCCGAGCGGCAGTGGCTTGCCGACGACCTGCTCGTAGTACGCGACCCGGGCGATCTCGGTGTACGTCAGGTAGTTGGCGTTGTTGACGTGGCCCATCGCGTCCGTGTCGGCCAGGCGGACCTCGACGTCGTGGCGATGGGCGAAGTCGCCCGGCACGTCGCGAGGATCGTGAGGCACCTCGATGCGGGAACGCGGCTCGGCCATCGCCGGCGAGTCTAGGCGGTCGCGGGCCGGACCCGGAAGCCGCGAAGGCGCAGCGAGTTCAGGACGACGGAGACCGACGAGAATGCCATGGCGCCGGCCGCGAGGGCGGGGTTGAGGAGCAGCCCGAACGCCGGGTAGAGCAGGCCCATCGCGACCGGGATGAGCACGACGTTGTAGCCGAACGCCCAGCCGAGGTTCTGGCGGATGGCGTGCATCGTTGCTCGCGACAGGGCGATCGCCCGGACGACGCCGCGAGGATCGCCCCCGACGAGGGTGACGTCGGACGCCTCGATCGCGACGTCGGCACCGGTCCCGATCGCGATCCCGACGTCGGCCCGGGCCAGCGCCGGCGCGTCGTTGATGCCGTCGCCGACCATGGCCACGATGCCGCGGCCGGCCTGCAGTCGCTCAACCGCGAGGGCCTTGTCACCGGGCGGGACCTCGGCCAGGACGTGGTCGGTCGGGATGCCGACCGCCGCAGCGACCGCGTCCGCGACCGAACGGGCGTCGCCGCTGATGAGCCAGACCTCGATGCCCCGAGACCGCAGCTCCGCGACCGCCCCGGCGGATTCGGGCTTGAGCGGGTCGACGAGCGAGATCCGGCCGGCGATCCGGCCGGCGATCGCGACGAAGGCCGGGGTCGCGGTGGCGTCATCGGGAGCCGCGACGCCGGCCGTGGTCAGCGGCCCGAGGTCGATCCCGCGCTCGGCCATGAGCCGGCGGCTGCCGACGAGGATCTCGACCTCGCGGCCATCGTGCTCGAGCCGTCCCGTGACGCCCATCCCGCCGACTGCCTCGAAGGCGCTCACGGGCTGCCGGCCGAGGCCGGCCGCGTCGGCCCGGCGGACGATTGCCTCGCCGAGCGGGTGCTCGCTGCCGAGCTCGACGGACGCGGCGAGATCCAGGACCGTGTCCGGATCGAGGCCGGGGGCGGCCGCGACGGCGGTCGCCTCGGGATGGCCGGCGGTCAGCGTGCCCGTCTTGTCGAAGGCCACCGCCGTGATCCGGTGCGCGGCCTCGAGCGCCTCGCCGCCCCGGATCAGGATGCCGGCTTCGGCGCCGCGACCCGTCCCGACCATGATCGCGGTCGGCGTGGCGAGGCCCATGGCGCACGGGCAGGCGATGACGACGACGCTGATGAACGCCGTGAGCGCGAACGGCAGCCGCGGCTCGGGGCCGGCGAGCATCCAGATCGCGAACGTCACGGCGCCCGCGAGGAGCACGAACGGCACGAACCGCTCGCTGACCCGGTCGGCGAGGCGCTGGATCGGCGCCTTGCTGCCCTGGGCGCGACGGACCAGCTCGACGATTCGCGCCAGCGCGGTGTCGCGCCCGACCCGGGTGGCGCGCATGACGAACGAGCCGCTGGTGTTCATCGTCGCGCCAATGACCTCGTCGCCCGGCTCCTTCGTGACCGGGATCGCCTCGCCGGTGAGCATCGCCTCGTCGACGGCGGACGCACCGCTGACGACCAGACCGTCGACCGGCACGCGATCGCCCGGCCGGACGCGCAGGAGGTCACCCGGCCGCACGGCCGCGAGCGGCACCTCCGTCTCGGTATCGCCGCGCAGGACTCGGGCGCTGTCCGGCTGGAGGCCGATGAGCCGGCGGATCGCCCCGGTCGTCCGGACCTTGGCCCGGGCCTCGAGCCACTTGCCGAGCAGGATCAGGCCGATGATGATCGCGGACGAGTCGAAGTACGTGGCCGGCTCCAGGCCGGCGGCGGTGACGACGCCGGGCCAGATCGTGACGATCGCCGAGTAGGCGAACGCCGCCGTCGTGCCGACGACGACGAGCGTGTCCATGTTCGTGGAGCCGTGCCGTGCGGCGCGCCAGGCTGCCCGGTAGAAGCGGCCGCCGGCCCACACCTGGATGACCGCGGCCGGGAGGAACGCGATCCAGTTGCGCTGCTCCATGGCCAGGAACGTGCCCGGCCAGAACATGACGGCCATGATCCCGATGGCGGCCGCGATCGAGACGCCGGCACGCACCAGGAGCCGACGGGCCTCGGCGTCGCGCTCGGCCGCCTCGGCGTCCGCCTCGTCGGCGAGGCTCAGGCTGGCGGTCGAGACCGCCGGCTCGGGCCGGACGTCGTAGCCCGCCGCCTCGACCGCCTGGACGAGCTCAGACCGGCCGGCGACCTCTGGGAGGTACCGGATCGTCGCCACCTCGGTGGCGAGATTGACCGACGCCTCCTCGACGCCCGGCGTCTTGCGCAGGAATCGCTCGATGCGATTGACGCAGGACGCGCAGGTCATGCCCTCGATCGGGAGCTGGACCTCGAAAGCGGCAGGCGCGTTCGTCATACTCCCGGGGAGTATACCAGCCGGGCCCTCGACGAGCCATGCCATTGGATGCGCCGGCCCGTGCCGAGCGTCGCTCCGGCGACGGTACACTCGGCACCTCCACCGGGGATGGATCGGGAGGCTCGGCAGTGTCCCAGGCGACCGCGGCTCCGTCGATGTTCTCCGTGTTCCGGAACCGCCGGTTCGCCCTGATGTGGACGGCCCAGCTCGTCTCGACGATCGGCTCGTCGCTGACCGACCTCGCGGCCGCGATCTTCGTCTTCAACGTCACCCACTCGGCCCTGAACGTCGGCATCACGCTGATGGTCACCGCCATCCCGACGCTGTTCGTCGGCCTGTTCGCCGGGGTGTTCGTGGACCGCTTCGACCGGAAGCGGATCCTCCAGGCCTCCGACCTGCTCCGCGGGCTCCTGGTCCTGTCGATCCCGTTCCTGGTCGTCGACAGCCAGAACATCGCGATGCTCTACGTGATCCTCTTCCTCGCCGCGGTCGTCCGGCAGTTCTTCGATCCGGCCTGGGAGAGCATCCTGCCCGAGATCGCGTCGGAGGAGGAACTCGCCCGGGCCAACTCCTTCCTGTCGATCAGCTCCTTCGGCTCCACGGCGGTCGGCTTCGCCGCAGCCGGTTTCCTCACCGGCATCAACCCCCACGTGCCCTTCATCATCGACGCGGCGACGTTCCTCTTCTCGCTGCTCTGCGTGTCGCTCGTGAAGCTCCCCAAGCACGCCCAGGCGCAGGAGGAGTCGACCTCGGTCCGGGTCATCGTCGCCAACCTTCGAGAGGGCGCCCGGACGCTGTGGCAGATCCCGCTGCTTCGGTCACTGCTGATGGCCGGGGCCCTGGTGAACCTCTCGTTCGGCCTGTGGAACGTCCTGCTCCTCCCGATGGCCATCCGGGCCCTGAACGCGACCGAGGCCGAGTACGGCCTCCAGGAGGGCCTGACCTCGGTCGGGTTCGCCGTCGCCGCGCTGCTGATGGCGAAGTTCCTCGACCGGCTGCCAGAGGTCGAGTGGATGACCGTCTCGATCGTCGGCATGGGCATCTTCGGCGTTCTCTACGGGCTTTCCCCGACCATCCAGATCGCGATCGTCATCGTCATGATCACCGGCTTCCTGAACGCGCCGTTCGGCATTGCCCGCCGGACCCTCATGCAGCGGACCATTCCGCGGGCGATGCGCGGCCGAGTCTTCTCGGCCTTCTTCGTGACTCGCGACGTGCTGTTCCTGATCGGCATGGCGGGTGCCGGACTGGCGGACCTCTTCGATGTCCGGATTCTCGTCGTCGTCGCCTCGATCGTGCTCATCGGGGCCGGCGTGCTCCACGCGGTCCTGCCCGGGCTGCGGCGCCCGACGGCCGAGTGGCGGCGCGCCCTCCAGCTACTCGGCACGGCCCCGCATGCACCGACCCTGGCCGAGGGCCGGGCCGCGACGATGCTCGACTTCGATCGCCTGACCGACGTTCTGCCCGAGCTCGGATCGCTGGCGATGACCCGCCGAACGTCGTTCCTGAACGGCGCGACGTTCCACCGGGCCGACCACGGCATGGCCGTCATCAAGCGCGGCGACACGAGCAGCTCGGCGTTCTTCGTCCTCGGCGGCAGGGCCGTTGCGGGCGTCCCGGAGGAGAGCGGCAACTATCGCGCCCTGTCGTCGATGGGACCGGGCGACTTCTTCGGCGAGATCGCCGCGATCACCGGCAGCCCGCGCACCGCCAACGTCATCGCCGAGGACGACATGGAGCTGATCCAGGTTCCGGGCACGACCGTGAAGGCCCTGCTCGAGGTGCCGACGATGGAGCAGCTCATCCAGTCGAAGCTCCGTGAGCGCCTGACCAGAACCGCGGACGCCGACCTCGTGCGCCTGGCCGGCCTCAACCAGGGCGACCTCCGCGACCTGCGACGGCGCCGCCGCCCCGGCAACACCCCTGCGGCGGAACCTGCCGCCACTGCCAGCAGCTGAGCCATGGCAGGTCCGGCTGAGCGGCGGCCGACCGTCACCCTGGTCACGTCCGACCTGAAGGGCTCGACGGCGCTTGGCGAGCGGCTCGACCCGGAGGCGCTGCGGGAGGTCCTGAACCGCTACTTCTCGGTCATGCGGGTCGTGTTCGAGTCACATGGCGGCCGGATCGAGAAGATCATCGGCGACGCGATCGTGGCGGTCTTCGGGCTGCCAGAGCCGGCCGACGATGATGCCCTGCGAGCCGTCGAAGCGGCGGCCGAGAGCATGCGGGCGCTGGCCACCCTCAACGACGAGCTGGAGGCGGGCTGGGGCGTCCGGCTGGTCACCCGGACCGGGGTCGCGAGCGGCGAGGTCACCTTCGGCGAGGACCTGGAGGGCCAGCACGTCCTCCTCGGGCCGACGGTCGAGATCTCGGGGGTGATGGAGCAGAACGCCCCGCCGCTGGAGGTCCTCCTCGCCGAGAGCACGCGGAGCCTCGTCGCCGACGCGATCGAGGTCGAGGTCATGGAGCCGGTCTCGCCAAAGGGCTCGACGGAGCGGCTGCCGGCGTTCCGGCTCGTCGCAGTCCGCGAGCGCGAGGGCCACGCCGAGCGGCCCCTCAGCGCCGCCGAGGCCGTCGCCCGCGACAGCCGCCGCACCGTCAGCCTGGTGTTCGCGCTCGCCAAGGTGCACGCGACGACCGGCGAGGAGCCGGGTCCCGGGGTCCTGCGGGACGTCATGTCGCGCTATTTCGACGCGATGCGGACGGCGCTGGAGCACCACGGCGGGACCGTCGAGAAGTACATCGGCGACGCGGTCATGGCCGTCTTCGGCCTGCCGGTCCGGCACGAGGACGACGCCCTCCGCGCGGTCCGGGCGGCCGCGGACATGCAGGACCGGCTCGCCGATCTGAACGTCGTCTTTCGGACCGAGTTCGGCCTCGAGCTCGATGGTCACATCGGCGTCAACACCGGTGAGGTCATCGCCACGGGGGACGCGACCTCGGCCCAGCGCCTCGTCACCGGCGACACGGTCAACACCGCGGCCCGCCTCGAGCAGGCGGCCGGCGGCGGCGAGATCGTGCTCGGGGAGCTCACCCACCGGCTGGCGCGCGAGGAGATCGAGGTCGAGCCGATCCCACCGCTCACCCTCAAGGGCAAGGCCGAGCCCGTGCCGGCCTACCGCCTCGTCCGCGTCGGCCGCCGCTCGTCGACGACGAGTGCAACGCCGTTCGTGGGGCGGGCGAGCGAGATGGCCCGGCTCCGGGCGACGCTCGCCGGCGCGATCGGCTCGGGACGCGCCGGCCTCGTGAGCGTCGTCGGCGACGCCGGCGTCGGCAAGTCGCGCCTGATCCGGGAGTTCGCGGAGCAGGCCGCCGACACGGCGCTCGTCCTGCGTGGACGCTGCCTTCCGTACGGCAACGGCATCACGTTCTGGCCGCTCAACGAGGCGGTCGGCGGCACCGCCCGGATCGAGAGCGACGACAGCCCGGCGGTCGCGATCGGGAAGATCCGATCGCTCCTGCTCGAGGCCCGGTCGCAGGCCACGCCGGCCGACATCGACGAGGTCGTCGACCGCGTCGCGGCGGCGATCAACCTGACGACCGCCCAGTTCCCGGTGACCGAGCTGCTGTGGGGCGCGCGCCGGCTGCTGGAGATCCTGTCCCGGGAGCGGCCCCTCGTCTTCATCATCGACGACCTCCAATCGGCGGAGGCAACGTTCCTCGACCTCCTCGACGCCGTCATCGAGAGCTCGACCGACGCGCGGATCGTCCTGCTCTGCTCGGCGCGACGCGAGATCGCCGAGCGGCACCCCGACTGGAGTGAGGCCCACGCCGCCGACACGATCACCCTGACGCCGCTCTCGGACGCCGAGGCGGGCACCGTCGTGGAGGAGCTGCTCGGGGCGCTCGACGACGCGGTCCGGGCGCGGATCGCCATGGCCGCCGAGGGCAATCCCCTCTATCTCGAGCAGATCGTCTCGATGCTCGTCGAGACGAGGGCGATCGAGCGCGATGGCGATCGCTGGGTGACCCGCGCCGGCACGGACCAGCTCGCCATCCCGCCGACGGTCCAGGCGCTCGTCGCGGCCCGCCTCGATGCTCTCGGCTCGGACGAGCGCCAGGTCATCGAGCCGGCGTCGGTCATCGGGTTGGCCTTCCCGGAGGAGGCTCTCGGCCAGCTCGTCGAGGAGACCGTCCGGCCCGACCTCGACGTCGAGCTCAGCTCGCTCGCGATGAAGGAGCTCATCCGGCGCGTCCAGGGCGGCGAGCTGGTCTACCGCTTCGGCCACGGCGTCATCCGCGACACGGCCTACGGCGGCCTGCTCAAGCGCGTCCGCGCCGCGCTCCATGAGCGGTTCGTCGTCTGGGCCGAGCGCGTCAACCGAGAGCGCGGTCGCGAGACCGAGTTCGAGGAGATCCTCGGCTACCACCTCGAGCAGGCCTACCGCTACCGGACCGAGATCGGGGTCATCGACGACCACGCCCGCGACGTCGCCGACCGCGCGGCCGCCAAGCTCGGAAACGCCGGCCGCCGGGCGCTCGACCGCAGCGACCTGTCCGCCGCGACGAGCCTGCTTGCCCGCGCGATCGCGCTGCAGGAGAAGTCCGACCGGCGCCGCGTCGAGCTCCTCATCGAGCTGAGCGAGGCCCACCTCGCCGCCGGCGGCCTCGACGACGCCCGCGCCGCGGCCCGCGAGGCGATCGAGGACGCTACCGTGCTCGAGGACGAGCGCCTCGTCATGCTCGGCGGCGTCGCGGACTGGGTGATCGATGTCTTCCTCGGCGCGGCGCCCCCGGCAGAAACGCTCGAGCGGGCCCAGCGGGCCGTCGACCTGTTCGAGCGCCTCGGCGACGAGGGCGCCCTCGCGAGAGCGTGGCGGCTCATGGCCTGGCAGCACGGCTCGATGGGCCGCGTGGACGACGCCGCGAACGACTGCCTCCATGGCGCCGAGCACGGCGTCGAGGCCGGGGACAAGCGCATCGCGAACCGCGCGGCGATGGGCTACGCCACCTACGCCGTGAACGGGTCCCTGCCTGCCTCCGACGTGCGGGATCGCTGCCTCACGTTCCTCGATGCCGTCTCCGGCGACCGGCGGGCCGAGGCGGTCATCCTCGGCGCCCTGGCGCAGCTTCGGGCCATGGACGGCGAGTTCGACGAGGCCCGGACGATGGCCGAGCGAGCGCGGCAGCTGCTCCTCGATCTCGGCCCGAGCGCCATCGGGTTCGCCACCTCGATCGAGGCGTCACGCGTCGAGATGCTGGCCGGCAACCCGGCCGCCGCGGAAGAGCTGCTCCGCCGCGACAGCCGCGACCTGGAGACGCTCGGGGAGACGTATTTCCGCTCGACGATCGTCGGCAAGCTCGCGATCGTCCTCGCCTCGGCGGGTCGCGCCGACGAGGCGATCGAGGCCTCCGCGGTGGCCGAGGAGCTGTCGGGGTCGGACGACATCGAGGCGCAGATCCTGTGGCGGCTCGGTCGAAGTCGGGCGCTCATCGCGAAGCGCCGGCTCGAGGAGGCGGACGAGCTCGCGGCGCGGGCGGTGGAGCTCGCCGTCGAGACGGCGTCGCCGGTCTACCTCGCCGACGCCCTGACGACGCGCGGCGACGTGCTCATCGCCCGGGATCGACCGGCCGAGGCCGCTCCGCTGTACGACCGGGCCGTCGCGCTGTACCGGTCGAAGGGCGATCGGGTCTCGGCGGCGGCGCTGGAACGGCGACTCGCCCCGACGGCCCAGGGCCGGCGAGGCGAGTCAGGTGGCGCGGGTCAAGGCGGGCCGCGAAGCTAGAAGAGCTTGCCGGACCCGTTCTTGGCGGTCTTGAAGTAGATCTCCACGTAGGCGGTCGAGGTCCCGCCACCCACCAGCGTGAAGTCGGCGCATGGGATCCCCGGCTTGGAGCACGAGGTCTTGTTGACGTTGAAGAACGTCTCGTAGTCGTTCGGGTGGAGGATCGGGTCGTACGTCTCGAAGAAGTGGATGAAGCCGGTCTTCGTCGAGAGCTTGAACGAGGCGTCGACGGGGAACTGCGCGACCCACACGAAGTACGGGTCGACGTTGTTGCCCTGGTTGACATGGACCGTCGAGGCGCCCGGGCTGCAGGTCGTGATGGAGGTCGGGCAGGATGGCCCGGCCGTCGTCTCGTCGATCGAGACGACGAACTGCGACGTCGACGTCAGGGCGAACAGGTCGACCGACGTCGTGATGCCGTTGGGAACAAGCGGGCTGATCGGCCCGTGGTTCTTGTCGAACAGGCCGGCGATCCTGCCAGCACCGGTGACGTAGTAGTCCGTCACGGCGTGGTTCGGGAAGTCGCCGCTCGGCTCGTCGCCGTAGGCATAGAAGGTGTTGTTGTTGCTGCCGACGTTGCCGCCGACCGCCTCGGCCACCTTCCCGGAGACCACGAGGGCCGGGCACGGCGCGAGCGTGAAACTGGTGAGCGTGTCGAAGCACGACGAATCATGGTCTCGGGTGTTGCCCGCGCGAACGACGATCCGGATCGACGCGCTGGCGCCTCGGCCCAGGTTCCCGAAGTTACAGCTCAGGCCGGTATACGCACCCGCGGTCCCGTTCGTCGTGCAGGTTGGCGCCGCGCCCGTCAGCGACGCATACGAGACGATCGTCCACCCCGCCGGAAGCTCCGGCCCGGCAACGCCGTTGTCGTCGGCGATGAGGTCGCCGAAACCGAGCGCCGCCGAGGTGAGCGTCTGCTTGCCGAGGTTCTTGAGCAGGACATCGAAGTAGCTCGTGTAGCCGCTGCTGACGGCCGTCGGGTGGACGAGATAAGTCGGACAGGTCGTGTTGTAGGTCTCGCCCGTCGAGAACGTCATCGGATTGCAGTTCACGAGGGCTGGATCGCCGACGTAGAGCAGCCGGGTATTCGCCGCGGATACCAC
>JACQEG010000043.1 GCA_016200665.1 Chloroflexota bacterium
GCACCGCTGGCGATCGATCGAGGGAGCCTCGGAGGATCGATCGCCCACGGCTGGCAGCCGATCGGCGCCCTCGGGGTCTCAGTGGACCTGGCACCCGGCGAGACCCGCGAGATCACGTTCGCGCTCGGCTACGCCGAGAACCCGGCCGATGCGAAGTTCGACCCACCGGGAACGGGATCGATCGACACCTCGAGGATCACCCCGGTCATCGAGCGCCACCTCGCCCCGGGCGCAGCCGACGCCGCCCTCGGCGCGCTGCGCGCGGCCTGGACCGACCGGCTCGCGACGCTGCGCGTGGCGACCGGCGACGAGCACGTCGACCGGATGGTCAACACCTGGAACCCGTACCAGTGCGTCGTGACCTTCAACCTGTCCCGCTCGGCGTCGCTGTTCGAGTCGGGCATCGGGCGGGGCATCGGGTTCCGGGACACCAACCAGGACCTGCTGGGGCTCGTCCACATGCTGCCGGACCGGGCCCGGGCGAGGCTGCTGGACGTCGCGGCGACCCAGCTCCCGGGCGGAGGGGCCTACCACCAGTACCAGCCGCTCACGAAGCGCGGCAACGACGACCTCGGCAGCGGATTCAACGACGATCCGCTGTGGCTCGTCGTCGCCGTCGCGGCCTACGCCCGGGAGACCGGCGACCTCGGGATCCTCGACGAGGCGGTGGCGTGGGCCAACGTCGCGGGCAGCGAGACGCCGCTCTACGAGCACCTGCGCCGGTCGATCGGCTTCACGCTCGACCGGCTCGGCCCCCACGGCCTGCCGCTCATCGGACGGGCCGACTGGAACGACTGCCTGAATCTCAACGCGTTCTCGACGTCGCCCGGCGAATCGTTCCAGACGACCGAGAACCGCCCGGGCGGGGTGGCCGAATCCGTCTTCATCGCCGGGCTCTTCATCCTGGCCGCACGGGAGCTCGAGGCGATCGCGACCCGCCGCGGCGACGCGGACGAGGCCGCCCGATGCCGGGCTGCCATCGGGGCCATGACCGCCGCGGTCGCCGCCCACGGCTGGGACGGGGCGTGGTACCGCCGGGCGTACGACGCCGCGGGGCAGCCCGTCGGGTCAGCCACCAACGACGAGGGCCAGATCTTCGTCGAGCCGCAGGGGATGCTCACAATGGCCGGTGTCGGCCTCGCCGATGGACGGGCAGGCGCCGCTCTCGCGTCGGTCCGTGAGCGGCTCGCGACGCCGCACGGGATCATGCTGCTCCAGCCCGCCTACTCGCGGTACCACGTGGAGCTCGGCGAGATCTCCTCGTACCCGCCCGGCTACAAAGAGAATGCCGGCGTCTTCTGCCACACCAACCCGTGGCTCATGATCGCCGAGGCGATGGCGGGCAACGCCGATGGCGCGCTCGACTACTACCTGCGGATCAACCCGTCGGCCCGCGAGGCGATCTCCGACGTCCATCGCTGCGAGCCGTACGTGTACGCCCAGATGATCGCCGGACGCGATGCCCCGACGCACGGTGAGGCGAAGAACTCGTGGCTGACCGGCACCGCGGCCTGGAACCTCGTCGCGATCAGCCAGTGGATCCTCGGCATCCGGGCCGAGCACGATGGCCTGCGGGTGGAGCCGGTCATCCCTGCGGCGTGGCCCGGCTTCCAGGCGACCCGGATCTTCCGCGGCACGACCTACGAGATCGCGGTCCGGCGAGACGGCCCGGGCGGCGAGGTCTCGCTGACCGTCGACGGCCGGCCGATCGAGGGGACCTGCGTGCCGCTGCCGCCGGCCGGCACGGCCCGGGTGCGGGTCGACGTCTCGTTGCGATGAACGCGAGCGGCAGGCCGGCCCTCGCGACGGCGACGCCCGGTGACTTCCACGGCCGCGCGACCCTGCGCCTGGCGAGTCCCTCGATGTGGCTCGAGGTCCTTGCCGCGGGTGGCCCCCGGATCGTCCGGCTCGGCCTCGCCGGCTCGTCGGCGAACCTGCTCGCCGAGACGCCCGATCTCGGCTGGGAGACGGCCCACGGTCGCTACGAGCTGCTCGGGGGACACCGGCTTTGGTTCGCACCCGAGGATTCGACGACGGTCGCCGTCCCGGACGGGGACGGCCTCGCCGTCGAGGCCGTCGCGGGCGGCCTGCGCCTGACCGGGCAGGCGGAGCCATCGACAGGCATCGTGCGATCGCTCGAGATCCGGCTCGACCCTGCATCGGCGTCGTTTGCGATCCGTCACGAGCTCCGGAATCGCGGCCATGCGCCGATCGAGCTCGCGCCGTGGTCGATCACGCAGCTGCCGCTCGGCGGGCGGGTCCTCATGCCGCAGCGCCGGGCCGCGGCGGGCCACCACGTGCGGCCCAACCGGAACCTCGTTCTCTGGCCGTACACCTCGTGGGAGGACGATCGGATCATCGTGCGCGACGGCGTCGTGGTCGTCCGGGGCGAGCCGGGCGAGGACCTCAAGGTCGGCTGCTTCACCGAGCTCGGCTGGGTCGCCTACGAGCGCGGCGGCATCGCCCTCGTCCGGCGGTTCGAGCCGGCGCTCGGCCAGCGCCACCCCGACCTCGAGTGCAACGTCGAGACGTACTGCGGGTCGCGCTACCTGGAGCTGGAGATCCTGGCCCCGCTCCGGACCGTTGCCCCGGGCGGCGGCAGCGCGGTGCTCCAGGAGCGCTGGGAGCTGCGGCTGGTCGGGGCCGGGCGCGATGACGTGGTGGCGCTGGTGGCGGAGCTCAGCGCGTCCGCCGACGAGCCGCTGCCCAGGACGGCCTGACGGGGATGCGACGGACGCGGCTGCCGGCCGGCTTCGTCCTCGGTGCGGCCACCGCCGCCTACCAGGTCGAGGGCGCCTGGGACGAGGACGGCAAGGGCGAGTCCATCTGGGACCGCTTCGCCCACACCCCGGGTGCCATCGCGGACGGCTCGACCGGCGACGTCGCCTGTGACGAGTACCACCGCTACCCGGAGGACGCAGCGCTCCTGCGCGAGCTCGGCCTCGGCGCGTACCGGTTCAGCGTGTCGTGGCCCAGGATCGTCCCGGCCGCCGATGGCCGGGTGAATCGCGCTGGCCTCGACCACTACGACCGCCTCGTCGACGAGCTGCTGGGGCACGGCATCACGCCGTATCCGACGCTGTTCCACTGGGACCTGCCGCAGTGGGTCCAGGATGCCGGCGGGTGGGCGGACCGATCGGTCATCGGGCGGCTGGCGGCCTACGCCGACACGGTCGTCCGGGTGCTCGGCGACCGCGTCGCCACGTGGACGGTCCTCAACGAGCCGCAGATCTTCGTGGTCCTCGGCTACGCGGCCGGCATCCACGCGCCGGGGCTGCGGGACCCGGCGCTGGCGCTGCGCGCGAGCCACGTCGTCAACCTCGCCCATGCCGAGGCCGTCCGGGCGGTTCGCGCCGCCGCGCCGGCAGCGCGGATCGGGTCCGCGTTCAAGGTCGAGGCCGCCTACCCGGCGACCGACGACCCCCGCGACGGGGCCGCCGCGGAGCGCCATCACGCGCTCGTCGCCGGCTGGTTCCTCGACCCGCTGCTGCGGGGACGCTACCCCGTGGCCTACGTCGACCAGGAGGCCGCCATCGCCTCGATGGACATCCGGCCCGGCGACATGGAGGCCATGGCAACCCGGTTCGACTTCCTCGGGCTGAACGTCTACTCCCGGGCGATCGTCGCCCATGACGACGCCGGTGGCCCCTCCGCGATCCGACGGCTGGCCGGCCCGGGGCCACGGACCGCGATCGGCTGGGAGGTCTGGCCGGCAGCGCTCCACCGGATCGTCCGGCGAATCGATCGCGACTACGGGCACCCGCCGATCTACATCACCGAGAACGGCTGCGCCGCGCGCGATGGCCCGGGCCCCGACGGCCGCATCCACGACGCGGATCGAGTCGCCTACCTGCACGGGCACATCGGCCAGCTCGCCCGGGCGATCGACGACGGCTGCGACGTACGCGGCTACTTCGCCTGGTCGCTGCTCGACAACTTCGAGTGGGCCGAGGGCTATGGGCAGCGGTTCGGCGTCGTCTGGTGCGGGTTCGACGATGGGGGTCGCCGGATCGTCAAGGACAGCGGCTGGTGGCTGCGCGATCTCGCCGCGAGCGGCGAGATCGACTACGACGACTCGCTCGCCTGACCGGCGCGCCGCGCGTCAGGCCGGGCGCGCTCGATCGACGAACCGACCGATCCGCCGGAGCGCCTCCTCGAGCTGCTCGTAGCTCGTCGCGTAGCAGGCCCGGACGTGGCCTTCGCCCGAGGGCCCGAAGGCCGTCCCGGGGATGACCGCGACCCGCTCCTCCTCGAGCAGCCGCTGGGCGAACGTCTCCGAGTCGAGACCGGTCGAGGTGATCCGCGGGAAGGCATAGAACGCGCCGCGCGGCTCGAACGTGTCGAGCCCGACCGCGTTCAGGCCATCGACGAACATCCGCCGCCGGCGGTCGTACTCGGCGAGCATCCGCTCGACGTCGGGCTCGCCGTCGGTCAGGGCGACGAGCGCCGCGTCCTGGGCCACGGTCGGAGCCGACATGATCCCGTACTGGTGGACCTTGACGATGCCCTCGAGGATCGGCGCCGGGGCGGCCAGCCAGCCGACCCGCCAGCCGGTCATGGCGTAGGCCTTCGAGAAGCCGCCCATGAGGATCGTGCGGTCGCGCATGCCGGGCAGCGACGACATGACCCGGTGGTGGTACGTCCCATAGGCGAGCCGGTCGTAGATCTCGTCGCTGTAGACGAGGAGGTCGTGCCGGGCCGCTATCCGGGCGAGCTCGTCCTGGACCTCGGGCGGCAGGACGGCGCCGGTCGGGTTGCACGGGTAGCCGAGGAACAGGGCTTTCGTCCGCGGCGTGATCGCCGCCTCGACGGCGTCCGGATCGAGCGCGAAGTCGTCCTCGAAGCGGGTCGGCACGTGGACGACGTGGCCGCCCGCGAACACGATCGCTGGCACGTAGGCGACGTACGACGGCTCGTGCAGGATGACCTCGTCTCCCGGGTCGCAGGTCGCGCGGAGGGCGAGGTCGACCGCCTCCGAGGCGCCGACGGTGATGAGCAGCTCGCGGGTCGGGTCATAGGCGACGCCGTAGCGCCGCTCGAGGTGCGCGGCGAGCGCCCGCCGGAGCTCGATCGTGCCGTAGTTGGAGGTGTAGTGGGTTCGGCCCTCGCGCAGCGACTCGACGCCCGCCTCGACGATCGCCCGCGGGGTGTCGAAGTCCGGCTCCCCCACCCCGAGGCTGATGACGTCGGTCATCGTCGCCGCGATCTCGAAGAACCGCCGGATGCCCGATGGCGGCACCGATCGCACGCGCTCCGACAGCGCCCGGTCCATCAGCGGCACGCGTTCCATCGTCGGTAGCGGTTCGAGCTCGGTCGTCATGCCCGGCAACGATAGTCAGTGCGACAGGGCCGCGCGCTCGCTCGGCGTGGGCGCCCTCGGGTCGCTCGCGGCGGCGAGCTCGGCGGGCTCCTGCCGACGCCACTCGGCGTCGGCGGTGATCGCCTCGTAGGCGCGCGCCAGGCGCAGGAGCGGCGCCTCCGACCAGGCCGGTCCGATCAGCTGCAGCCCGACCGGGAGGCCCTCGGACAGCCCGCACGGCACGGACACGCCGGGCAGGCCCGCGATGTTGACCGGCAGCGTGCAGGCGTCGGACAGGTACATCGCGACGGGGTCGGCCAGGCGGGCCCCGAACGGGAACGCGACCGACGGCGACGTCGGAGCGACGAGGGCGTCGAAGCCGGACTCGAAGATGAGATCGAAGTCGCGCTTGATCAGCGTCCGGACCTTCTGGGCCTTGAGATAGAACGCGTCGTAGTAGCCCGCCGACAGCGCGTACGTCCCGAGCATGATCCGCCGCTTGACCTCGGCTCCGAAGCCTGCGCCTCGGGTGGCGAGGTAGTCGGCGATGAAGTCGCCGCCCGGGAGCCGCACCGACTGGCCGTACCGGACGCCGTCGTAGCGGGCGAGGTTCGCCGACGCCTCCGCCGGGGCCACGATGTAGTAGGTGGCGAGGCCGTAGTCGGTGTGCGGCAGGCTGACCTCCTCGAGATCAGGTCGTCCGGCACCGGGATCGGCGCCGAGGTGGAGTCGCGATCATCTCGACCAGAGACGGCATGCAGCAATGCAGCAGCATCGCGAACGTCCCGGGCGAGCGGCCCGATCTGGTCGAGCGACGAGGCGAAGGCGACGATCCCGTAGCGGCTCACCCGGCCGTACGTCGGCTTCATCCCGACGATCCCGCACAGCGCAGCCGGCTGGCGGATCGAGCCGCCGGTGTCGGTCCCGATCCCGAATGGTGCGTGGTACGCGGCGACAGCCGCCGACGAGCCGCCGCTGCTGCCGCCGGGCACACGATCGAGCGCCCACGGGTTCGAGGTCGGTCCGAAGGCGGAATGCTCGGTCGACGAGCCCATCGCGAACTCGTCCATGTTCGTCTTGCCGAGGATCACCGCGCCCGCGGCGCGCAGCCGCTCCGTGATGTGCGCGTCGTACGGGGCGACGTAGCCCTCGAGGATCCGCGACCCGGCCGTGCATCGACCGCCTGCGACCGACACGAGGTCCTTGAGCGCGACGGGCAGGCCGAGGAGGGGATGCAGCGCGTCAAGCGCTCCCCCACCCTGCGCCCGGGCGGCGGCGAGGGTCCGGTCAGCCGCGTCGGCCCGGGCGAGCGCCGGCCCGCGATCGATCGACAGCCAGGCGTTGAGGGCGCGGTTCTCGCGCTCGGCGGCCTCGAGGTGGGCAACCGTGATCTCTCGGGAGGAGACCTCCCCGGTACGAAGGCGCGCCGCAAGCTCGTGACCAGAGGCGCGCGTGACGGCGCTCGCGGCGGCCTCGGTCACGAGGCGTCGCCGCCCAGGATCGGCGGCACCACGATGAAGTCACCGGATCGGGCCGGGGCGTTCGTGAGGACCGCCTCGATGGGGAGCGACGGGGTGACGACGTCCTCGCGGAGGATGTTCTCGAGCTCGATCGTCTGGGCCGTCGGC
>JACQEG010000044.1 GCA_016200665.1 Chloroflexota bacterium
CCCCGGACGATCGGCGTGGTCGGCCCGATCCTGGCGGTCGGCGTCCTCCTCGTCCTGCCGTTCCTCGACCGCAACCCGGCCGTCGCCAAGCGCAAGCGGCCGATCGCCCTCGGGCTGGCGGTCCTGACGATCGCCGGCCTCGTCGCGCTGACCATCTGGGGCCAGGTGAGCTGACATGCCCGATCTCGGTCGCCTGCTCCGCGTCTCGATCGTCACGACCGGCCTGTGCCTGCTCGCGCTCGTCGGCGTCCAGGCGATCGCCGCCGCGGCCAGCCCGGACGCCACCGCGCTCGCGACCGTGGCGCCGTCGGCGGGCTCGAGCGAGAGCGCTGCGACAGCCTCGCCCGCCCCGCTTGACACCGTGCCGCCCGTCGTCTTCACGCCGCCACCCAGCGGCGCGCCGGACACCAACACCTGCGCGACGTGCCACGCCGCGATCGACAACAAGAATCACGACATCGCCGATCAGTGGCTGGCCAGCGTCCACGGCCAGAACGGCATCGGCTGCGCGGCCTGCCACGGCGGCGACCCGACGTCCGACCAGGTCACCGTCGCGATGGACCCGGCTCGCGGGTTCAAGGGCGTCCCCAGCCGGTCGCAGACGGTCGCGCTGTGCGGCACCTGCCACTCCGACGTGGAGCGGATGCGCCAGTACCAGATCCCGACCGATCAGTACGCCAAGTACCGGACGAGCGTCCACGGCGAGAAGCTCCTGAACGCCAACGACACCCGCGTCGCGATCTGCACCGACTGCCACGGCGTCCACGACGTCAAGAAGGCGTCCGACCCGACCGCGAAGGTCTACCCGCTCAACGTGCCGGCCCTGTGCGCCTCGTGCCACGCCAACGCCGACTACATGGCGCCCTACGACATCCCGACCGACCAGTACGCCATCTACCAGACGAGCGTCCACGGGGTCCAGCTCCTCCAGAAGGCCGACCTCCGCGCGCCGACGTGCGCCTCGTGCCACGGGTCCCACGACGCGCAGCCACCCACCAGCGCCACCGTCGTCAACGTCTGCGGCAAGTGCCACACCGCGACCCAGGCGCTGTACGAGCAGAGCCGCCATGCCGCCCTCGAGGTCGGCCCGAAGTGCTGGACCTGTCACGGGACCCATGACGTCGCCCTGCCGGACGAGTCACGGTTCTTCCATCTCGACGCCGCCGGCAAGCCCATGGCCCCGAAGCTCGACTGCACGATCTGCCACGACCCGAAGGACCGGAGCCTGGTCCTCCAGGCCACCCAGTTCGAGAACGACACCGATCGTCGCTGCGACACCTGCCACCACAACGACTCGATCATCTATTCCCAGGCCCAGGGCATCTACAACGCCCTGTCGAAGGCCAGCACCGCCTTCGACGACGCCGCAGCGAGGATCAAGGAAGCCGCCGGCGTCGGGATGATCGTGTCCGATGCGGACGTCCAGCTGACCGAGGCGAAGACGGACCTGATCCGGGCCCGCGCGGCGGTCCACACGACCAAGCTCACCGCGGTGGCCAACCTGTCCGACCAGGCCGTCGCCGCGGCCACCGAGGCCCGCCAGTTCGCCGAGGGCCGCCTGTCGGAGAGCCTGTTCCGGCGGGAGGCGATGGTCGTCATCCTGCTGCTCATCGTGGTGAACGTCTTCGCCCTGCTCCTGCTCCGGCGGCGGCTCGATCACACGTACCAGCGCCAGGGTTGACCTCGGCCAGGCCGGATTCGAGCGCTCGGTCGGTTGCCGACCTGCGGGCCAGCGGCGAGACTCCGCGGATGGAGTCGACGCGACGGGTCCTGATCGTCGATGACGAGGCACCGATCCGGCACCTCGTCCGGGGCTACCTCGAGGCCGAGGGCTTCGAGGTCGCCGAGGCGGAGGACGGCCCGACCGCCATCACGGCCACGCGCGAGGGCCGGCCCGACGTGGTCGTCCTCGACCTGATGCTGCCGGGCATCGACGGGCTCGAGGTCTGCCGCCAGATCCGGACCTTCTCCGACGCCTACGTCCTGATGCTCACGGCCCGGTCCGAGGAGATCGATCGGATCGTGGGCCTCACGGTCGGAGCGGACGACTACCTCGTCAAGCCCTTCTCGCCACGGGAGCTCGTCGCCCGGGTGCGGGCCCTCCTCCGTCGCTCGCGCGCCGGCGTGCCGGCGAGCTCGGGACTCCCGGCAGGGCTCGAGATCGACCTGGCCAGGCGCAACGTCCGTGTCGATGGCAGGGCCGTCGACCTCACGGCCCTCGAGTTCGATCTCCTTGCGGCCATGGCTCGCGAGCCGGGGACCGTCGTCCGCCGGTCGACGCTGCTCGATCGGGCCTGGGGCCCGGCGTTCGTCGCCGACGAGCACCTCGTCGACGTCCACATCGCCAACCTGCGGCGGCGACTGGGTGACGACGCCGAGCATCCCCGGTTCGTCGAGACGGTCCGCAGCGTCGGCTATCGCCTGTGCGAGCGAGCGGAGTGATGCCACGCTCGCTGCGGGCCCGCCTCCTGCTGGCGTTCCTCGTGGTGGCTGCCGCCGCGCTCGGCACCGTCGGGATCGCGGTGCTCCTCGTCGGTCCCGGCTACTTCGCCGAGGCGATGGGCCACGGCCCCGACGATCCGGCCGGGTTGGCCATGGACGCCGCGACGCGGGCCGCCTTCGCCGACGCGATGCGGCGGGCCATCCTCGCCGCCTCGGTCATCGCCATCGCGACGGCGGCCGTCGTGAGCCTCGCAGTGGCCGCCCGCATCGCCCGCCCGATCGGTGCGATGGCCGATGCCGCGCGCCGGATCGCCGGGGGGAACTACGCTGAGCGAGTCCCCGAGGCCGAGCCCGACGAGCTGGGCGAGCTGGCAGAGTCCTTCAACGCGATGGCCTCGTCGCTCGAGATGACCGAGCGCCGCCGGCTCCAGCTCGTCGGCGACGTGGCCCACGAGCTGCGGACGCCGCTCACGACGCTCGACGGCTACCTCGAGGGCCTCGAGGACGGCGTCATCCAGCCGACCGATGAGACCTGGCGCCTCCTCCGCTCGGAGACCGGTCGCCTGACCCGCCTCGTGAACGACCTCGGCGACCTGTGGCGGGCGGAGACCGGCCAGCTGACCCTGGCGTCGGAGACGGTCGACCTCGCGGCCGTCGCCCGGGACGTGGTCGAGCGCTTCGGCCCCGTTGCCGCCGCGCGGGGCGTGACGCTGGAGACATCCGGGGTCGGCGCGGCACGCGGCGATCACGACCGGATCACCCAGATCCTCGCGAACTACCTGTCCAACGCCATCCGGCACGCGCCCCCGGGCAGCGAGGTCGGCGTGGCGGTCAGCGCCGGCGGCGGGCGAGCCCGGATCGGCGTCAGCGACGCCGGGCCCGGTCTCACGCCCGCCCAGCGCGAGGCCGTCTTCCAGCGCTTCTACCGGGTCGATGCCGCCCGGAGTCGCGTGGCCGGTGGATCCGGCATCGGCCTCGCCATCGTGACGGCCCTGGCCGGGGCCATGGACGGACGCGCCTGGGCGGAGAGCCCGGGCGCCGGCCACGGCTCGACCTTCCTGGTGGAGCTGCCCGCGGCCTTGACGGAATCTTGATCGAGGGCTGACCGG
Source organism: Chloroflexota bacterium (assembly GCA_016200665.1). Lineage (GTDB taxonomy): Bacteria > Chloroflexota > Limnocylindria > Limnocylindrales > CSP1-4 > UBA5189. Next base: position 3,552 of record JACQEG010000044.1, read on the forward strand.
GGCTCCATGGCTTTCCGGGGGCCCTTCCCCGAGGCTCATCGCGAAGGAGACTTCACGATGATGTTCGGCTGGTCGATAGGCCTCGAGGCGTGGGCCTGGATGGGGATCTGGATCCTCGTCATCGCCGTGCTCGTGTGGTTCCTGGTTCGCGAGCCGCGGCGCTCCGGGCCGGACGACGCGATGGACATCCTCCGGGCGCGCCTCGCCCGCGGCGAGATCAGCGTCGAGGAGTTCGAGCACGCCCGCTCCCTCCTCGAGCCCCCACGACCCCAGGAGAATCCCCGATGACCACCGAGACCGCTCCCAGGCACGATCGCCGGGCCGCGACGACCGCCCAGCGGCGGGCCCAGCGCGAGCAGGCCAGAGCTGCTGCCCGCGGCGGCTCGGGCAGGGCACGCCAGCTCGCGTTCGCCGGGATCGTCCTCGGCGTCCTCGCCATCGGCGCCTTCCTCGCCTTCGGCGACTTCCTCAATCGTCCCGCCACCGCCAGCGGCGAGATCAACATCCAGAGCTCGATGGCCGGCTTCACGCCCGCGGTCATCACGGTCAAGGCCGGCTCGACGGTGACCCTCGACTGGTGGACCCAGGACGCGGCGATCCACCTCCAGAACGGCGTCCACACGATGGTCGCGCCGGACCTCGGGCTCAACGAGGCGCTGCCGGCCGAGAGCAGCCGGACCGTGACCTGGACCGTGCCCAACAAGCCGGGCACCTACGACGTCTGGTGCGAGAGCTGCTGCGGCGGCAAGGACAGCCCGACGATGCACGGCAAGATCGTGGTCCAGCCGGCCGACTCCGCCGGCGAGGCGCGCGGCGCGGCATGAACGCGACCGCGTCCCAGGCGTCCCCGGCGTCCCCGGCCTCGTCGCCGCTGCTCCTCGGCTGGCCGCGCCCGTTCGTGGCCCTCATCGCGCTGCTGGTCGGGGTCGGAGCGAGCGCGACGGCCTATCTCCTCCTGTTCCCGTTCGAGCAGGCGGCGTTCGGCAGCCTCACCGTCCCGACCGTCCTTGCATCGGGCGTCGCCGACGGGTTCAACCCGTGCGCCTTCGCCCTCCTCGTCCTCTTCGCCACGTACACGCTGACGCTCGTCAACGCGGTCACCGGCGACGGCACGCCGACGCTCGAGGCGCGGCGAAGGCTGCTCGGCGCTGGGTCGCTGTACGTGACGGCCGTGCTCATCACCTACTTCATCATCGGGGTCGGCCTGCTGAGCTTCCTTGGCTGGCTCGGTCGTGACCACCTGGTCGCGCGGGGCGCGTCGCTGCTGGCCCTGGTCATGGCGCTGTGGATGCTCAAGGACGTCTTCCTGCCGGGCGTCGGCCCGTCGATGATGGCCCCGTCGGGAACCCACGGCCGGATGCAGCGGGCGATGCAGCGCGGTGGCCTGGCCGGGATGCTCATCGCCGGCGTCCTCGTCGGGATCTGCACGGTGCCCTGCTCGGGCGCCATCTACCTCCAGATCACCGCCGTCCTCCATGCCTCGGGCGGCGGAATGTCCGGCATCGCGCTCCTGGCGCTCTACAACCTGGCATTCATCGTCCCGCTCCTGGCCCTCCTGCTGGCCGTGAGCAACCGCCGTGTCCTCGGCCAGATCGGCCGGTGGAACCGCTCGAACTCCCCGTGGGTCAAGACGGTCCTGGCCGTCGCGGTCATCGCGATGAGCTTCGGCCTCATGGTGTCGATGTGACCCCCCGCCCGACGGTGGCCGGCGCTCTCCCCGCCGGCCACCCGTCGCTCGTGTCCATCCGGTTCCCCGTGGCCGGGATGACCTGCGCCGCGTGTGTCGGCACGATCACCCGAGCCCTCAGGCGCCTCGACGGCGTCGACGGGGTCCGGGTCGACCTCCGGGGCGAGACGGTGACCGTCCGCCGGGTGGCGAGCTCCGTCCCCGAGGCCGCCATCGCCGCCGCGATCGCCGACGCGGGCTACACGGCCGACCTCGCGGCCGCCGTCACGGTGGCCGAGACCGCGCTGGACGGACCGCTCCTGGGGGCACTTCGCCGGGTGGGGCTCCGATGACCTCGCCACAGGCTGACCTCGCCTCCGACTGGTACCGGACCGAGGTGCCCATCCTCGGGATGACCTGCCGGTCGTGCGAGATTCGCGTCGCGCGATACCTCGGCAAGCTGAAGGGCGTCGACGACGTCGAGGTCTCCGCGCCGCGCCACCGGGCGGTCATCGCCAGCTCGCGGCCGCTGCCGTATCGGACCCTCGAGCGGGCCGTGCGACTGGCCGGCTATGAGATCGGCGAGACCCCCTGGCTCGAGCGCGACCTTCGGATCTGGGGCACCGCCGCGGCAGGCGTCGCGATCGTTGCGGTGCTCGCGCTTCTTGCCCAGCTCACCGGCCTGTCCAGGCTCACGTCGGGCGTCGGCGACCTCTCCAAGGGCGGGATCGTCGTTGCGCTGCTGCTCGGCCTGGCCGCCGGCGTGTCGACCTGCATGGCCCTCGTGGGTGGCCTGGTGCTGGCCCTCTCGGCGTCCTTCCAGGCGTCGAGCTCGACACCGCGAACCGGGCTCGCTGCGATGCGCCCGGCTGCGATCTTCCTCACCGGCCGGATCGCCGGCTACGCCTTCTTCGGGGCCGTCCTCGGAGCGCTCGGGGCCAGCATCACGATGCCACCCCTCCTCACGGGCGTCCTGATGCTCGTCGTGGCGGTCACCATGACGATCCTCGGAACGCGCCTCACTGGTCTCTCACCCCGGATTGCCGGCTGGTCGCCGACGCTCCCGATGGGCGTCGGGAGATCGCTCGGCCTCGGCGGCGGGAACCACGGCGGCTATTCGGACACGCGTGCCGCCGGCCTCGGCGCGGCCTCGTTCTTCCTGCCCTGCGGCTTCACCCAGGCCGTCCAGATCTTCGCCCTCTCGACCGGCTCGCCACTATTCGGCGCGGCGCTCCTCGGAACCTTCGCGCTCGGCACTGCGCCCGGCCTGTTCGCGCTCGCCGGACTCCCGGTCGTGGTGCCATCCGGCGCCCGGCCGACGCTCCTGCGCCTGGTCGGCGTGGTCGTGCTGGGGTTCGCGGCCCTGAATGCCAACGCCGGCATGCAGCTGGCCGGCCTGAGCCTGCCCGGCTTCGGCGTCGGCTCCGCGGCGGCGGCCGACCTGTCGAGCACCGTCACGACCGACGGGCGGCAGCTCCTCACGACCTACCAGGGCGCCGAGGGCTACAGCCCCTCCAATGTCACGATCTACGCCGGTATCCCGACCGAGTGGACGATCCAGTCGAGCACGGTCACGACGTGCGCCGCGACGCTGGTTGTCCCGGCCTGGGGCACCGGCGCCAACCTCAAGCTCGGACCGAACGTCTTCGACCTGCCCGCCCTGCAGCCCGGCGTCATCCACTACACGTGCGCCATGGGCATGTACTCCGGCTCGATCACCGTGATCGACCGGCCCGTGTCCGCCGCGCCGTCGGCCGGCAACTAGGCCGCGAGGCTCCCGATGTCGATGCCAACCGCGGCCACGCCGATCGAGATCGTCTCATTTCCGATCGAGGGCATGACCTGCGCGTCCTGCGTCAACCGCATCACCCGATTCCTGTCCAGGGTCGATGGCGTCCAGACGGCGAACGTCAACCTCGCCTCCGAATCGGCGACCATCCACTTCGATCCGGGGCGGACCGGCGTCGCGGACCTCGTCGCGGCCGTCGATGCCGCGGGCTACGTTGCGCGGACCGAGCAGGCAGCCAGCGCCGATCACGAGGTGGACGTCGCGGAGGCCGCCGAGGCGCGCACCGAACGAGACGAGGCCGCCGCCAGGCACGTGGCCGAGCTTCGCAAGCGCCTCGTCGTGGCCGCGCTCCTCACGGCGCCCCTCATCGCCGGGCTTGCCCGCATGACGGTCGCCCCGTGGCTGCCCGCGTTCCTGACCGATCCCATCTTCCAGCTGGCGATGGCGACGCCCGTCCAGTTCTGGGCCGGGCGCCTGTTCTACGTCGGCGCCATCAAGGCCCTGCGACATCGCGCCGCCGACATGAACACCCTCATCGCGGTCGGCACCTCGGCTGCCTACGGCTACAGCGTCGCGACGATCCTGGCGCCGGAGTTCTTCCGGGCTGCCGGCCTCGGGATGGACGGCGCGGGGCTGCCGATGTACTTCGACACCTCGGCGGCGATCATCACGCTGATCCTGCTCGGCCGGTTCCTCGAGGCGCGGGCGCGGAGCCACACCTCGGATGCAATCCGGCGACTCATCAACCTGGCGCCGCGCACGGCCCGGGTCGTGCGCGACGGCATCGAGCTCGACATCGACGTCGCGGCCGTCCACGTCGGCGACGTCGTCCGGGTCCGCCCGGGCGAGACGATCGCGGTCGACGGCGTCGTGACCGACGGCGCATCGGGCGTCGACGAGAGCATGGTCACGGGCGAGAGCCTCCCGGTCGCCAAGCGGGCCGAGGACCTCGTCATCGGGGGCACGCTCAACACGACCGGGACCCTGACCTTCCGCGCCACCCGCGTCGGGGCCGACACGGTCCTGGCGAGGATCATCCGCCTGGTGTCCGAGGCGCAGGGCTCGCGGGCGCCGATCCAGCGCCTCGCCGACCTCGTCACCGGCTACTTCGTGCCGGCGGTGCTCGCCCTCGCCGCCCTGACGTTCGTCGTCTGGTACGTGGCCGGGCCGGCACCGGCGTTCAACCTCGCCCTGCTCAATACCGTGGCTGTTCTGATCATCGCCTGCCCATGTGCCCTGGGCCTGGCGACGCCGACCTCGATCATGGTCGGGACCGGCAAGGGAGCCGAGGCCGGCGTCCTCTTCCGGAACGCCGAGGCCCTCGAGCGGCTCGGATCCGTGAAGGCGGTCGTCCTGGACAAGACCGGCACCCTCACCGAGGGCAAGCCCCGCGTCACCGACATCGTCCGCGCGCCGGGTGCCCCGCCCGAGGACGAGCTCCTCGCCCTCGTGGCGGCCGCCGAGCGACCATCGGAGCACCCGCTGGCCGACGCGATCGTCCGCGAGGCGACCGAGCATCGCCACCTCGACGTGGCGTCGACGACCGACTTCCTCGCCGTGCCCGGCGGCGGGATCGCGGCCACCGTGGCCGGTCACCGGATGCTCGTCGGGCGGGCCGGCCACCTCGAGGCCGAGCGGGTCGACGTCGCGGCGCTCCAGGCCGCCGCCGAGGACCTGGCCGGCGATGGCAAGACGCCGGTGTTCGTGGCCATCGACGGGCAGGCCGCCGCGGTCTTCGCGATCGCCGATACGCTCAAGTCCGGGTCGCGGGCAGCCGTTGCGGAGCTCCATCGCCTCGGCATCTCGGTCGCGATGCTGACGGGCGACAACCGCCGGACGGCCGAGGCGATCGGACGCTCCGTGGGCATCGACCGCGTCCTCGCCGACGTCCGGCCGGACGGCAAGGCCGCCGCGATCAAGGCCCTCCAGGCCGAGGGTGCCGTCGTGGCCATGGTCGGCGACGGCGTGAACGACGCCCCGGCGCTCGCCTCAGCCGATGTCGGCGTCGCGATGGGCACTGGGACCGATGTCGCGATGGAGTCCGCCGGGGTGACCCTGATGTCGGGCGACCTGCGCGGCCTGGTCGCCGCCATCGCGCTCTCGCGGGCCACGATGCGCAACATCCGCCAGAACCTGTTCTGGGCGTTCGCCTACAACGTCATCCTGATCCCGGTTGCGATGGGCGCCCTCTATCCCGTCACGGGCATGCTGCTCGACCCGATCTTCGCCGCGGGGGCCATGGCGCTGAGCTCCGTCACGGTCGTCTCGAATGCGCTGCGGCTGCGGCGCTTCGAGGCCGCACGGCCCGCCGTCGAGTCGGCGCCGCAAGGCACGCCAGCGCCAGCGCTGCCGTGACACGTCCCCAGTCCAGCCCTCAGCCATTCCGTGCGAAGGAGCTCCCGAGATGACCGAGCACCGATCCGTCGAGCCGAACGAGGACCCCGTGTGCGGGATGACCGTCGATGTCGCCCAGGCCCGGGCCAAAGGCCTGAGCGCGACCCGGGACGGTCACGAGTACGTGTTCTGCGGCAAGGGATGCTTCCTCGAGTTCCGCGACGACCCGGATACCTATCTCGCGCCCGACTACCACCCGTCGATGTAGGACTGCCGGCACGACCGGCAGTCGAAGAGGCAGACATGACACTCGCGACCCCTCCAACCACCGCTCGATCCGAATCGATCCCCGGCTGGATCGCGCTCCTCGTCGCCGTCACCGCACTCGCGTTCGCATCCGCGGCGCTCGGGGTGAGCCTCGTCAGCGGCTCATCGGGCCGCCCGGCCGCCATGATGGGCGGCGGCAACGGGATGATGGGCGGCAACGGGATGATGGGCAGCGGCAACGGGATGATGGGCGGCAACGAAGCGTGGGGCGCCGTTGGTGTCCAGCCGGGGCAGACCGGCTTCGTCGCCGGAACCGCCGCCGCGCCACGGGTGATCCGGGTCACGGCTGGCCCGGGCCTCGTGTTCTCCCCGGCGGCGATCTCCGTCGCCCGCGGCGAGACCGTCACGTTCGTCATCACGACGATGGGCCCCGTGACCCATGAGTTCATGGTTGGTCCGGCGGATGCGGTTGCAGCGGATGCCCCCGGGACCCCGGAGATCGCCGACATCGGCATGATGGAGACGAAGTCGCTCACCTTCACCTTCGATGGCGCTGGCCCGTACGCGTTTGCCTGCCACGCCGCCGGCCATTACGAAGCGGGGATGCGCGGGACGATCACCGTCCTGCCGGCCTGAGGACGGCCGGTGGCAAACCGGGCGGCGCGCCGGAAGGCCGCCGCGGCCGGCAGGCGAGGGCAGGGTCAGCCCGTGCCGGCGCGCGTGTCGGGGGTGACGACGAGTCCGGGACGCACGGCCGCGACGAGCGCAGCGCCCGGGCCGAGCGCTGCCGAGCCAGAGGAACCGGAAGCGCTTGTCGTGACCAACTGGTTCGACCCCGGCACCGACGGCGGGCCGTACCGAGCGACCGTCCGACTTACCGGGCATCGGATCGGCGTATCCAGCCACGGCACCGGGCGGGACACGTTCGTTCACGAGGAGGCCGTCAACGACATCGTCCCGGGCAGTGGACCGACGTCGATCACCTCGTGGATCTACGGGCTGCAGCCCGGCGAATGGGTGGTCGTGGCAGATCCGCTTCGGCCCGAGGGTCACGGCCGCTGCGATCGTCTCGGCCGGAGGCGGAGCGAGCGCCCGTTGCTCCGCCCGGCGACGTGGTCGTGGCGACGATGGGCGGTCGGCACGGCGCCCCAGGCCCCACTGAGGACGCGCTGGGCGCTGCCGGCACCGCTTGCCCGCATTCCCGCGGTCGTCCCGGGAAGCTGGCCCGTGCTCGGCCTGCTGGCGGTCCTCACGGCCCTGCTGACCCAGGCGGTCATCCTCGGTCACGAGCGCATTCCCGGTGGCCCGGCGTTCGCTGCGTCGGCCGTCGGCGTCGGGCTCGGCCTCATCGGCGCGAAGGTCTGGTACGCCGTGCTTCATCCGGGCCCGATGCGGCAGGCGGTCCTGGGTGGCTGGGCCGTCGATGGCTTCCTCGTCGTGACGTTCCCCGTGGTCGCCGTCACCTTGATCGCGACCGGCATGCCGGTCGGGACAGTTCTCGATGCCACCGCGCCAGGCCTGTTCCTGGCGGTCGCGATTGGGCGGGTCGGCTGCTTCCTGACCGGTTGCTGCGCGGGGCGGCTGACTCAGTCGCGATTCGGCATCTGGTCGTCTGACCGGCGCATCGGCGGCCGCCGCATTCCGGCCCAGCTCGTCGAGGCAGTTGCCGGCCTGGTTCTCGCAATCGCGACATGGGTCATGATCCACGCGCGAATCCCGGGCGTGGACGGGGCGAGCTTCGTCTTCGCCATGGCGGTCTACGGCGTGCTGCGCCAGATCGTTCTCAGGCTCAGAGCGGAGCGCCGGGAGTTCTCATGGCGGCGAGGGGCCGCCGCCACGGGGTAGCGGCCGGTCGCCGCCCGGTCGATCGATTCCAGAGGAGTCCTGCATGATCGTTGCCATCGCCCTCTCGCCGAACGGCACCGCCGGCCAGGGCTGGGGCCGGGCCCCACGTGTTGCCATCGCCCGGGTGGAAGGCGGCCGCATCGAGGCCTGGGCCGAGCACGACATTCGGTGGGACGTCTTGCATGACGAGGGCTCCGAAGGGGGCCATCACGCCCGGATCGCCCGGTTCCTGAAGGAATTCGGCGTCGAGCTCGTCGTCGCCGGCCACATGGGCCCGCCGATGGTGCAGATGCTCGCTCGGATGAACATCGCCACCCGGCTCGGGGTCGACGGCGATGCGCGAGCCGCCGTTGCCGCTGCCGGCTGAGGTCACCGGTTCCGGAGCGTGAACGCCAGCATGCTCCTCGGCGTCCTGCGCGCGAGATCCAGGTTGCGCGCGCACGATCGCTGGAGCCGCGCTGCGCTGATCGCCGCGCAGGCACGATCCCTTCGGGCCGCAAGGGACTACGCCACGGCGCGTTCGCCCTTCTACCGCGAGATCCATCGCGGGCTCGAGGATGCCCCGCTTTCGGAGCTGCCGGTCGTGACCAAGCAGCAGCTCATGGAGCGATTCGACGACGTCGTCACTGACCGGGCCGTCCGCCTGGCCGACGTCGAGGCCCACCTCGCTCACGCCGCGGCAACCGATGTGTTCCGAGGTCGATACCGAGTCGCGGCCACCGGTGGCACGACCGGCCGTCGCGGCGTCTTCCTCGCCAACGAGTCGGAGTGGCAGAGCGTCCTCGCGTCGTACTCGCGGGCCTACGACTGGGCCGGGCTCCGGGCCGGTCTGACCAATCGTCTTCGGATGGCCGTCGTCTCGTCACGCGATCCGGCGCATCAATCGGCCATCGTCGGCGCCACCGTCGCGTCGCGCTTCGTGCCGACGTTGCGGCTTGACGCGACCCAACCCATCGGCGAGATCGTGCGCGAGCTCAACACCTTCAGGCCCGACGCACTGGTCGGGTATGCGTCGTTGCTCGGGGTCCTGGCCGAGGAGCGGCTCGAGGGCCGTCTGACGATCCTGCCGAAGGGCATCTTCGGCGCCAGCGAGGTGCTGACGGACGATGTGAGGGCGCGGCTCCGCGCGGCGTTCGGCGTGGAGCCAACGAACGTCTACGCCGCGACCGAGACGGCCGGCATCGCCTCGGAGTGCCGGCAGGGCCGGTTGCACGCCTACGAGGACCTCGTGATCGCCGAGATCGTGGACCAGCGGAACCAGCCGGTCGGCCCGGGCGGGTACGGCGCGAAGCTGCTCGTGACCGTGCTCCTGGCGCGCACTCAACCGCTCATCCGCTACGAGCTTTCCGATCGGGTGCAGCGACTGGACGGTGCGTGCCCGGATGGACTCCCGTTCGGGTTGATCGGTGGCATCGAGGGCCGCGAAGAGGAGGTCCTCACGCTCGCGGGTGCGCGGGTGCATCCGAATGTGTTCCACTCGGCCCTTCAGGCTGTCCGGGTATCGGGCTGGCAGGTCATCGAGGAGAAGGGGACCCTTCGGGTGCTGCTCGCACGGCCACTCGGACCGATCGTCGCGTCGGACGTCGCGACGCGAATCACCAGCCAGCTCGAGCTCGCCGGCGCGCACGGCGTCCCGATCGAGGTCGCGGTGGTTCCGGAGATCCCGAGGACCCGCCTCGGCAAGGCACCCCTCATCCGTCGATCCAGTGAGCATCAAGGAGAGCAATCCAGATGATGACCGAGCGCCCCAGCCATCTGATCGACCCCGTCTGCGGGATGACCGTGCCTTCTGCGGAACGGGCTGCCGCCGGGCCTTCGTCGAAGGCCCCGGCGAGTACCTGCGGGGCGAAGACCGGCGGGCCGAGGACCTGATCGCCCACGGGGCGCCGCACGACCACGCCGAGCTGCCGGTGATCGACGAGGGCATGCGGCGTTGGTACGAGAGCTGCTCGTGCTGCCTGTCCGAGGCGTTCCCGGACATCAAGGCCCAGCTCGATGCCGAGCGCGCCGCGGCCGCCCTGGCGCCGGTCGAGGCCGGCATCTGCGAGGTCGCGGAGGCAGCTCCCGGGAGGTGACGGTGGATCACTCGGCCCACGAGCACAACGAGCCCGCTTCGGCCGCCGGTACCTCGGCGACCGCGGCGGCGGGCGGCCCCGCTCCCGCGCATGACCATGGCGGCCACGATCGCCACGCTGGCCACTCGGTGGCGATGTTCCGGGACAAGTTCTGGCTGTCGCTGGCGCTGACCATCCCGGTCATCGTCTGGAGCGGCGACCCGCAGGCCTGGCTCGGCTACGCGGCCCCGGTGTTCCCGGGCTCCGAGCTCGTCCCGGCGCTGCTCGGCACGGTCGTCTTCGCCTACGGCGGACTGGTCTTCATCCGTGGCGCCCGAACGGAGCTCTGGGACCGCACGCCCGGGATGATGACCCTCATCTCCCTCGCGATCGCTGTCGCGTTCGTCACGAGCTGGGCCGGGACGCTGCGGCTGTTCGACGTCGAGATCTGGTGGGAACTCGCCACCCTCGTCACGATCATGCTCCTCGGCCACTGGCTCGAGATGCGTTCGATCGCCCAGGCCCAGGGCGCCCTCGCCGCGCTCGCCGCGCTCCTGCCTGACGTCGCCGAGCGTGTGTCCGGGGATGCAGTCGAGACGATCGCGATCGACCGGCTCGCGGCTGGCGACGTCGTCCTCGTCCGGCCCGGCGGCCGGGTGCCGGCCGATGGCGTCATCGTCGAGGGCGCCGCGGATGTCGACGAGTCGATGATCACCGGCGAGTCGCAGGCCGTCGCCAAGGAGCCGGGGGCGACGGTCATCGCCGGCACGGTCGTCGCGGGTGGCAGCCTCCGGGTGCGGGTGACTGCGGTCGGCGAAGAGACCGCGCTGTCGGGGATCATGCGGCTCGTGGCGGCTGCCCAGGCGTCGGCGTCTCGGGCGCAGGCGCTCGCCGATCGAGCCGCGGCGATCCTCTTCTATGTCGCCCTCGTCAGCGGTCTCATGACGCTCGCCTTCTGGTGGCTGCAGGGCGATCGCGAGGGTGCCCTCGTGCGGACCGCCACCGTCCTCGTCATCGCCTGCCCGCACGCCCTCGGGCTGGCCATCCCGCTCGTCATCGCGATCAGCACCTCGCTCGGTGCGCGCAACGGCCTGCTCGTGAAGGACCGCCTCGCCCTCGAACGCGCGCGCGACGTCCAGGTGGTGATCTTCGACAAGACCGGCACGCTGACCCAGGGGGCTCCGGTCCTGGCCGCGGTCGCCGCCGTCGATGGCGACGACCGGAGGCTTCTCGCCCTCGCGGCGGCCGTCGAGGCGGACTCGGAGCACCCGATCGCCAGGGCCATCGTGGAGGGCGCCCGGGGTCGTGGGGTCAACGCCGTGTCCGCCCGCCGATTCGAGGCTCTCGCCGGTCGCGGTGCCCGGGCCGAGGTGGACGGTCGCCCGGTGGCCGTCGGAGGGCCTCGCCTCCTCGCCGAGCTGGGTCTCGAGCCCATGACGGTGACCGATGCATGGGCAGCCGATGGCCAGACCGTCCTGCACGTCATCGCCGATGGTCGGGTGCTCGGTGCTCTGGCCGTCGAGGACGGGATTCGGCCCGAATCGATGGAAGCCGTGGCAGCCCTCCATCGCATGGGCATCCGGGTCGCGATGATCACCGGCGACAGCCAGGCCGTCGCCGGCTCGGTGGCGCGGCGCCTCGCCATCGACGAGGTTGCCGCCGAGGTCCTGCCGGCCGACAAGGCCGATGCCGTGCGGGCCTTCCAGCGCGGGGGCCGCAGGGTGGCGATGGTCGGCGATGGCGTCAACGATGCGCCGGCGCTGGCCACGGCAGATGTCGGGATCGCGATCGGAGCGGGCACGGACGTCGCCGTCGAATCGGCCGGCATCGTCCTCGTCCGGAGCGATCCGCGCGATGTCGTCGGGGCGATCCGGCTGTCGCGAGCGACCTATCGGAAGATGGTCCAGAACCTCGTCTGGGCGACCGCCTACAACCTCCTCGCGATCCCGGTCGCCGCCGGGGTCCTGGTGCCCTGGGGCGTCGACCTGCCGATGGCGGTCGGGGCGATCGCCATGAGCGCGTCGACGATCATCGTCGCGGCCAACGCCCAGCTCCTTCGTCGGGTCGAGCTCGGACCGGCCGCCACCGCATCGGTGTCCGCGGCCCAGGCCGCCACATAGGGAGGACGTCATGGCCGACCAGCGCCCCGCTGCGTACCTGGAGGCGTTCGAGCGGCGGTGGCCGCGGATCGAACGCTATGGGCTCGCGGCGGTCGCCATCATCGCCCTGGTCATTGGAGTTGCCTGGCTGGGGATCGCCGCGAATCCCAGCCCGGAGGCGCAGGTTGCCGGCGACTTCCGCCCGTTCGCCGCAGCCGTTGGGCTGGCGACGATCCTCGCCGGAGGACTTGGCGCGGCACGCCGGCGCGAGGATCTCGTCGTGTCCATCCTCGGCGGGCTGGCGGGCGCTTCATTCGCGGTGGCCCTGGCGCTCACGACCCTGCCGGAGACGCGGTGGAGCGTCTTCTCGGCGGCGACGATCTACGGCGCGCTCGTCGCGGGCGTCCTCGCGTTCCGAGGAGCCTTCGACCGTCGCGCGGAGCGTCCGAGGTCGGTCGCGGGCGTCTGATCCGGCCTCTCCGCCGCGCGGGGCCACCAAACCCGTGGCCCGGCCCGATCAGGGGCTCGGCGAGGGCAGCACGAAGGTCAGGCTCTGCACGATCGGCTGGGCCTGGGGGACGAGCGTGTCCATGAGCGAGCCGTCGAACGCGTCCACGTCCACCACGACCGTTCGGCCGTCCACGGCGAGCAGGTCGAGGCGGAGGCGCTCCGTTCCGGCAACGACCCAGCGGTACGAGGCATTGGCGCCGACGAAGAGTGGCACCGCCGGCAGGCCGTTCGCGAACGGGCAGGACTGCTTCCAGCTCTCCGCGATCGAGACGTCGATCTCCACGCCTCGCCGGCCGCCGAGCGTCACCGGGCGCGGCTGGCTCGTCACGAAGCCGGGCCGCGAACGGATCCAGGTCGCGAGCTGCAGGTCGAGCGTGCCGACCCTGGGCTCGGGAGCCTCGGGGCACGTCGCGGCTTGGGACGCGGGCAGCGGGCCGGAGAAGATGTGGATCCCCGCCTGGTCGGTGACGACCGGCTGGACCGCGAAGTAGTCGGCGCTGTCGATCGAGATCCACCAACCGGCCGGGAGCGTCACGGAGACCGGCGGCTGGAAGACCAGGGAGCGGTACGTGCCCGGCGCGAGCGCCACGGGCCCGGACGGGGCGGGCGTGGTCCGGGGGCCCTGGCCAAGCACCGTGCAGCCGCCGACGAGGAGCCCCAGGGCGAGGATGACCACCGCGCCGATGGCGAGGACGTCCCGGAGCCTGATCCGCATCGCGGGCGACCGGCGCGCGTTCGCCGACGAGTCGGTCCGCCGGCCGCGCGAATCGCGACGGCTCCGGCTGGCGCGGTTGGCGGGACGCTGCGGCATGACCCCAATGTACGAGGCGCCGGCCGGCGGACAGGGGCCGTTGGTCACTCCGTGACAGGCAAGTCCTCGACCCGAAGGCCTGTCCGCTCGAGCGCGGCAGGCACCTCCCGCAGCCGCCGCACTGGCGAGAACCACACGAACACGACGCCGAGGGCGGCGCCCAGCACCCCGATCGCCATCGCGCCGCGCAGCCCCAGGACCTCGGCCGCGATGCCTCCAGCGACGGCCCCGCCGAGGGCGGTCAGGGTCGTGACGAACTCGACCGTGGCGTTGACCCGGCCGAGGATCCGACCCTCGACGATCGTCTGGGTCAGCGAGACCTCCAGGATCTCGTAGATCGTCCCGGCCGCGTCCCCGAGCAGCTGCTGGACGATGAGCATCGCCGCGCCCAGGACGACGGCACCGGCGGGGACGAGGGGGATGAGGGCGTTGCCGGCCGCCGCCCCCGCGAGCCCCAGGATCATCGCGGCCCCAAGGCCGATCCGGACCGCCAGCCGCCCGGCAAACGCCGCGCCGATGAACGATCCGGCCCCGCCGATCGCCGCGATGACCCCGATCGCCGCGGCTCCCAGGCCGATCTCCCGGGTCGCGAACAACAGGTAGACCGTGCCGTAGACGCCCCACAGGACGTGGTTCATCGCGTGGGCGCCCATGAGCGCGAGCGGGACCGGCGAGCGACGGACGACGCGGATCCCCTCGCGGATCTCGTGGAAAACCGGCTCCCGCTCGGACACGGCGGGGCGAGGGGGCTCCGGCTGCCGGATCGTCATGAGCAGGAGCGCCGACCCGATGTACGACACCGCGTCGACGGCGATCGCGACCGGCGCGCTGAGGAGTTGCACCAGGAAGCCACTGATCCCGAAGCCAGTGAACTCCGCGGCCGAGGCGCTGGCAGACAGCGCGCTGTTCGCGCCGATGAGCCGGCTCGGCGGGACGATGGTCGGCAGGTAGGCGGCGCTCGCGGTGTTGAAGAACACCGACAGCGTCGCCGCGAAGAAGGCGACGACGACGAGCTGGGCCATGCCGAGCAGCCCCATGAGGGCCGCGAGCGGGATGGATGCCAGGAGGACGGCCCGCCCGAGGTCGGCGGCGACCATGATTGGCCGCCGCCGCAGGCGGTCGACCCACGCGCCGGCGAACAGGCCGACGAGCAGGAACCCGAGGAACTCGACACTCCGGAGCGCGGCGATGTCGAGCGCGCCGGCGCCGAGGACGTAGATGGCCGCGAGCGGCAGCGCGGTCCGGGTGACGAACGAGCCGACGTACGACACCGTCCCCGCCGCGAACAGCCGGACGAACGCGCCGTTGCGCGAGAGGGATCGCTCGGCATCGCTCACCTCCCGGGGCGGGAGGGGCGCCTCAGCGGGCAGCCGTCACACCGCTCGCCGGCCGGCGAGCCAGACCGACGAGATGCGCTCCCGGATCGTGCCGAGCTCGTATGGATTGCCGCTGACGACGACGAGGTCGGCGACCTTCCCTGGCTCGATCGTGCCGCGCTCGTCGGCGACACCGAGGAGCTGGGCCGCACTCCGGGTCGTCGCCTCGAGGACGGCCGCGGGCGACATGCCGAGCTCGGCCATGAGCGGCAGCTCGCGCAGGTTCAGGCCATGGGCCGTCACGCCGGTGTCCGTGCCCATCGCCAGCCGGACCCCGGCGCCGATCGCGTTTCGGACCGCGGACTTGTGGGTCTCCACGACGGCGCGAGCCTTCGCCAGCACCGTCGGTGAAATGGAGCCACCTGCCTCGGCGGTCTCGATGACGCCGAGCGGCGCCACGAGCGTCGGCACGAGCCAGGTCTTGTGCTTGAGCATGAGCTCGATGCCCTCGTCGTCGAGGAAGATGCCGTGCTCGATGGAGCGGATCCCGGCCCGGACGGCGTTCTTGATCCCGTCGGCCGCCTGGGCGTGGGCCATGACGAACATCCCCGCCGCGGTGGCCTCCTCGACGAGGACCTCGAGCTCGGCCGGCCGGAAGTGGGCGTGGGCCGGGTTGTCGCGCGGCGACGCCACCCCGCCGGAGGTCGCGACCTTGATGACGTCGGCGCCCATCCGGTGGAGCTCCCGAACCTTCCTCCGCATCTCGTCCGGGCCGTCGACGATCGCCGGCGGGACGCCCGGATGGATCGGCAGCAGTCGGATGTCGGCCCCGGACACGTGCCAGTCGTCCCCGTGGCCGCCGGTCTGGCTGATCATCGCCAGGCTGATCTGCATCCGCGGTCCGGGGATGAGCCCGTTCCGCACGGCCTCCTTGATCCCCAGGTCCGCCCCGCCCGCGTCGCGGATCGAGGTGATGCCGGCGCCGAGCGTGGCCTTCAGGTGCTTCGCGGCGAGGTAGAAGGCGTAGGAGAACGGCTGGTTCGCGACCTTCCAGACGTCCACGGATTCGAGCATCACGTGGACGTGGCAGTCGAAGAAGCCCGGCAGGATCGTCGCCCCGTTGACGTCCACCGCCTCGTCGCCATCGAGGCCCGGCCCGACGTCGACGATCCGGCCGTTCTCGACGACGACGTCAGCCGGGCGCGGGTCGCTGCCCGTGCCATCGAAGACGGAGCCCCCGCGGAACAGGGTTCGGGTCATGACGCTGCCTCCGGCTGGACCAGCTCAATCCGGATCCGCTTGTTGATCCGGCCCTTCGACTCGTAGCCGGTGACCTTGATCCCGCCGACCTCGCGGGTGTTGGCCACGTGCGTCCCGCCATCGGCCTGGAGGTCGAGCCCGACGATCTCGATCGTCCGGACCTCCGGGATCCCCGGCGGGAGGAGGTTGATCTTCGTCCGGATCAGGTCCGGGATCGCGAACGCCTCCTCGCGCGGCAGGACGTTGACCTTGACCTCGCGCCCACGACCCAGCTCCTCGTTGACCTTGACCTCGATCTCGCCGACGAGGTCGCCGCTCATCCGCTCGAACTCGAAGTCCATCCGACCGGCGCCCGGCTCCATGTTGCCGCCGGTGACCTGCGCGCCGTAATCGCGCCAGACGACGCCGCACAGGGCGTGGAGCGCCGTATGGGTCCGCATGAGCGCGTAGCGCCGGGCCCACTCGAGGTCGACCGTGACGACGTCGCCGGCCTGCGGCGGCTCGATGCCGGGCTCGAGCTGGTGGACGATCTCGCCGTCCTGCTTGCGCGCCGCCACGACCGCCCAGCTGCGGCCGTCGGCCGCCCGGAGGAGGGACCCCCGGTCGGCCGGCTGCCCGCCGCCGCCGGGATAGAACACGGTTCGATCGAGGACGACGAGCGCGCCGGTCGCGTCGGTCGAGGCCCCGCTCGCGCCGCCGGCCTCGAGGACCGCGACCACGCGTCCCTCCACGGACCGGGCGTACGCGTCGCGGTAAGCGAGCTGGAGGTTCACGCCGCCGAGGATAGTCCGCCGGAAATCCCGTCAAATGTCGCGCCTGGCGACATGGCGACCCCCATTTCCGGTCAGGTGTCGGCATTGGGCGACATCTGAGCCTCGGATGACCGATTCGCGGGATGCCGTGTCGCGTATGGCGACATCTGACGGAGAACTGGGCGCCGCCGGCCTGTGCCGCGGCGACGCCGGATGTCGCGGCGATGCGATGAATCGGCGGCGCGCCGTCGTCGATCGGCCTCGACGGTGATCGGCGGCACCGGAAATAAGCCGCGGGTGAGCGCCCGCCGGTACGTTCGTTCCGTCGAAACCGGTGCGCCGGTGGGGTGGTCGGGAGCCCCGGCGTGCAGTCCGGTGGAGTTGGGCCGCCAAAGGTCCCATCGGGGGGCAGGACCTTTGGCGCATCGACGGCGTCATGGGGCGTTCGTACGGTGCGTTGGCCGTCCCGGTTCTCTGGCCGGACAGCAACTGAGGAGAGTTGGAGATCCGATGACCGACCGCATCAGACGCGCGTGGGGCATCGCCCTCGCGGTTGCCCCCTTCGTTGCCGTCGCCCTCGTCGAGGCGGCAATGCGGCGCTGGTGATCCCAGCGCACCACCACCTTCGGACCTGACGGTCCCTTCCTCCCGTCAGGCCCAGCTGTTCGAACGAGACCCGGACCCTCCTCCGGGTCTTGTTCCTTTTCCGGCCCGCGTGGCTCGCCGCGCACGTGGCCGCGGCTTCAGCTCCGGGGCGCGGTCAACCCGGCGGCCCGCGACGCAACGGAGGTTCCGGTCGGCGCGGGCACGAGGTCCAGGCGAACCGCGACCATCGCCGCCTCCACCCGGCCCGACACGCCGAGCTTGGCCAGGATGTTGCCGACGTGGACGCCGACGGTCTTCTGGCTGATGAAGAGCCGCTCCCCGATCTCGCGGTTCGTCCGGCCCTCGACAATGAGCCCGAGGACCTCTCGCTCGCGGCCTGACAGGCCGAGCGCCGCGTCGGCGCGGACGGCCGGACCGCCAGCGAACGCCTCGGCGATCGGCGCCGAGACGACCGGCATGCCGACGCCCACCGCCGTCGCCGGCGGCGTCCCCGTGGCAGCGGCGAGGGCCGGCTCGAGGGCCACGGCCGGCATCGTGATGAGCGCTCGGCGGCCGAGGCTCTCGAGGGCTCGCAGGAGTGGACGGGCCTCCAGCTCGCGCGCGATTCGCGCCGCCTCGAGGAGCGGGCCGCGCGCCGCGGCTCGACCGACTCGGGCATCGCCCGGCGCCCCGAGGGCCGCCTCCGCCTGGCGCCAGCGGACCTTCGCGACCTGGTATGGCTCCCGGGCTCGCTCCCAGGCCTGGGCGGCGGCGTCCCAGAGCACCGGATCGTCCCGGGCGTCGAGGCGGGCGGCGTAGGCCCGCGCCGTGGCGAGATGCGCGTCGGCTTCGAGACGGCCCGGCTGGCCGGGCGCGACGCCGCTCCGGCGCAGGACCCCCTCGGTTTCGACGAGGACGCGCTGCGCGCGCTGGCGCGCTCCGCTGACCTCCGGCAGCGCTCGGCGCTCCCGAGCGTCGTCCGCCACGGCGGCCTGGACCTCGAGGTAGGTCGACGCCATCCGGGCGGTCAGCGCCCAGTCCTCGGCGCGGCGGACGAGCGCCCAGCCGCGGTCCGCGGCGCGGCGGGCATCCGCAACGTCGCCCCGCCACAGGGCGAATGACGCGGCGGCCCGGGTCGCGGGCACCTCGAGCTGCGGATCCGGCGCGTGATCGACCTGGAGCGGCCGCCAGCCGAGGAGGCTCGCGGCGCGCTCGTCGACGCTCGTCTCGACCTCGAGCATGGCTGCGGTCATGGAGGCGTCGGCGAACGCGACGGGATCGGGACTCCACTCGAGCGCGGTCCGGATGATCTCGCGCGCCTCGGACCAGCGCCCGGCGTTGAAGAGAGCCTCGGCGATGTTGCCCCGAAGCGGGTTGCCGTACGCGACCTCGAGGCCATCGCGACGAGCCTGGTCGATGGCCGCTGCGGTGAGCTCGATGGCCTCGTCGCGCCGGCCGAGGAGCGCGAGGGACGTGGTCAGGTTCAGGGTCGCCCGAAAGCCGACGTCCGGGTCGCCGAGCTCCCGCGCGAGCTCGAGCGCCCGCCGCAGGAGCGCGAGCCCCTCCGTGCCCTCGGCGCTCCACGCCTCCGAGACGCCGACCGTGCACAGGGCATGGGCTTCGATCGAGCGAGCGTCGACCGCGCGGGCGACCGAGACCGCCTCGGTCCCGACCTCGGCGGCCTCCTGGAAGTGGCCCAGCAGCATCAGCGTCTGGGCCAGCGAGCTGAGGATGCGGGCCCGTTCGATCGTCGCCGCCGGCGGGACGATGGAGGCGGCGCGGCGGTGCTCGGCGAGGGCCCGATCGTGGTCGCCGAGCGTCCGGGCGGCGCGTCCGAGCGTTTCGTGGAGGCCGGCCGTGAGGACCGCGTCCTCGCGCTCGCCATAGCGGCCGATCGCGCTCTCGAGGTACGCGGCCGCACGGTCCGGCCGCCCGGCGGCGAGCGCCACCTCGGCCGTCTCGTAGAGGAACCGGCCCGCGGAAGCCTGGTCGCTGGCGGCTCCGGGCCCGAGCTCCACTGCCAGCTCGCGGGCGGCGAGGGCGTCCGCAGCGGAGTCGAGCCGCTCGGCATCGGCGGCGACGACCATCGCGCTCGCCCGGGCCCGGTCCGGCTCGTGGGCGGCGAGCCAGTGGCTCAGCGCGGCGGCGGCGTCATGGTCGGCGCCGAGGGCCGATGCGAGGGCCAGCTGGTGCCGCCGGCGCTGAGCCGGCAGCAGGTCCGCCTCGATCGCCCGGGCGATGAGCTCGTGCCGGATCTCGACGCGCTCGGCCGGCGCCTGGACGACGAAGCCGCCCTCGATCGCGGCGTCGAGGCCGGCTCGAAGGTCGGCGTCGAGCACGCCGTCGCCGCGACGGGGCCGGGTGGTGGATCGCGGGGGCGTGCCGTCGACGAGCGCCTCGTAGGCGCTGGCGACGCCCACGATGGCCGCCCGGTCGAGTGGCATCGCCGCGGCCGCCAGCAGCCGGAGCACGCGGCGGGTCTCGGAGTCACGGCGCGCCAGCCGCGCGAGCACGAGGTCCTCGAGGGACGCCCCGAGCGCCACCCCGGGCAGCTCGCGCCTGGCGGCGAGGATCTCCTCGGCGACGAGGGGCACGCCGCCGGATCGCTCCGCGACGAGCAGCAGCGCAGCGGCCGTCGGCCGCTCGCCCTCGATCTCGGCAACGAGCTGGGCGAGCTCGCTGCGGTCCAGGGGTCCCAGCTCCAGGCGATCCGGCGGGTCACCGGCCTGGGCGATGGCTGCGAGCTCCGGGAGCAGCGGGTGGCCGCGCGCCAGCCGGTCGGTGCCGTACGTCGCGATGAGGCACAGCCGGGCCGGCCGGGCCACGCGGGCGAGGAAGGTCGCGAGGCCCCGTGTGCCGGCATCGGCGTGGTGGAGGTCCTCGAGGACCAGCAGGACCGGCCGCCGCGCCCCGGCGCGCTCGAGGAGGCCGTGGATGGCCTCGTTCAGCCAGGCCGTGCGCCGCTCCGGCGCGATGGCATCCCGTCTCGACGGGCGCTCCGGCGCACCGCGGGCCCGCCCCTGCAGACGCTCCGCGAGCCCGGGCAGGAGGCGCGCCAGCGGCTCCGCTCCCGGCCCGGCGATCCGCCCCAGCTCGGCGTCGTCGAAGGTCGCGAGCCACGGCTCGAGGCCCTCGGCAATCGGCGCGTAGGCGGCCATCGCGTGCGGCGCGACCGCGCGGCAGCGGATGACGTGGAAGGGCTCGGAGATCCGGGCGACGCGGCGAATCGTCTCGTCGAGGAGGCGACTGGACCCGATGCCCCCGGTGCCGGCCAGCAGGACCCTCGGGCTGCGGCCGTGGACGGCAGCGTCGAGGGCGACCGCCAGCCGCGAGAGCTCCCGCTCGCGGCCGACGAAGCGCTCGCTGACGGAGCGTCCGGGCATGGCGGCATCGTGCCACACGGCGACCCGGATGCGGCAGGGCAAGGCGCGATGATCGGCACGATCCGGAGGGTCCGCGGAGCCTCCCCGCACCGCTACGCTGGCGAGCATGGCCGACGCGCCCGAGCCTTCGACGACGCCCGGGGAGGGTCCGGCGATCCACCCCCGCAACCGCCTCAACGAGTTGTCGGGCGAGGCGTGGCTGTACTTCACCAAGTCGGTCTGGACGACCGCCTACCCCTCCGAGCTCGGCCACCGACTTCGGCGGGCGCATGGCGCCAACAAGCCGCCGCGACTCATGGCCCGGCTCATCGAGTACTTCACCAAGACCGGCGAGCTGGTCCTCGATCCGTTCGCCGGCGTCGGTGGCACGCTCCTCGGGGCCGCGATGGCGCGTGGGCCGCGACGGGCGATCGGGATCGAGCTGTCACCACGCTGGGCGGAGGTCTACGCCGAGGTCGCGCAGCAGGCCCGGGCCGAGCGAGGCGGGCTGGGACCGGCGCTCGCGGACCTCGGCCCCCAGGACCCCGGCGGCCCCCGCGGATTCGATCCGTCCGGCTGCGAGCTGCTCGTGGGCGACGCGCTGGCGATCCTGCCGACGATGGCGGCGTTGAGCGTCGACTTCGTCGCGACCGACCCGCCGTACAACATCCAGCTGCCGATGACCATGGCGGGCGGCGCCCTCGCCGAGGCCCACGCCAACCGCCGGACCGACTACGCGATGGTGACCGACGACCCGGCCGACCTCGCCAACGCGCCCGACTACGCCACGTTCCTCGACCGGATGACCGCCGTCCTCGCGGAGCTGGCGCGCGTCCTGCGGCCGGCGCGATACGCGGTCCTGATCGTCCGGGACGCCTATCAGGACGGGCGCTACGTCTTCACGGCCTCGGACCTCGCAGCCCGGGCAGCGACCGTGGGGCTGATCCCGAAGGGCGATCTCATCTGGTACCAGGCCGGCTCACGGCTGCGGCCGTACGGCTATCCGACCGGATTCGTGCCGAACATCGTCCACCAGCACCTGCTGGTGTTCCGCCGCGATGGGGCGGCGCCCGCAGACGGGGCGCCCGCAGGCACGGCGCTCCGAGGCACGGCCCGCGGTCGACGGGCTAGTGGATCCCGCGAGCGCTGAGGACGGCGCTCAGCAGGTCGTCCTGCTCGGGCACCTCGACACGATGGCCGAAGGTCAGGGCCTCGGCGCCGACGGCCCCGAGGGTCGTGCGATGGACCCAGCCGATCCGGCCGTTCGGGCACATGACCCGCCAGAAGGCGCCGCCGTTCTCCAGGACCTCCACCTCGTCGCCGGACATGAGGTCCTCGAGCTGTCGGCCCAGGACCTCGTCCGGCCGGTCGAGCAGCGCGACGACCGCGTAGCGGACGAGCCGGCGCGCGCCGCTCGAATCGTTCCCGGCCGGGAACCGCAGCGGGAGGCGGTCGGTTCGGGCCACGCGCAGGGGGTCGGCGCGTCGCGCCGCTAGGAGCGAGGGCCGGCGCCACCGCGGCATGAGGGCCTCGGGATCGACGTCCTGGTCCGGTGCCATCGAGGCCATGACCGGATCGGCATCGACATCGGGCGCGGTCGCGGGCGACGCGGCGGATGACGCCAGCGGCGCCCCGACGCGCATCGCGGCGACGGCTGCCGCGGCGTTCGAGCCACGGGGAGTCTCCCGGCGCGAAAGGCGGATCATGCCCACGAGACCGGCGATGGTGATCGACAGCCCGAGGACCGCCGCTGTCGGAAGCCCGACGGCCGTCGCGGTCAGGATCACCCCGGCCATGACGAGCACCATGAGCACGAGCCGCGCAGCGGCCCGGATGAAGCCGCGCATCCCTCTCCTTTGGCCCGATGACCGGGCCGATGAATTCAGGGGGCGAGCATGCTGGCCGTTCGGCGGGGTCGCAATGGTACGGGGGTCATGTCGGATCCCAACACCGAGTACGGGTGACGTGAGGTTCGATGCGGTCCGGAGCGTGCCGCTGGTCACCACCCGGTCGGCTGCGGTCGCGCGCGCGGGCAGGCACAGGCGCCGGCGATGGTCCTGTTGACGGTGCCGAACTGACCCGAACAGGCCATTTCACCCCGGGCCCGCGGGCCGGAGGATTGGCCCATGCAGGTCATCGCCTCCCAGCGGCCGGTCGCGGGCCGCCCCAGCCGTCTGTCGGTGATCATCTCGTTCGCCCTTGGCGCGGCGTTCGTCGCCGGGGCGGCCTGGATCCTGTACGCCGTCTTCGGCCTCGGGTTCCTCGAGCGCTACGTGCCGAGCGGCCGGACCACGACGTTCCAGCTCGTGGCCGGGGCGCTTGCCTGGACCTTCGCCCTGACGGCCCCGCCGGCCTTCGGCCTCGTCGGGGTGTCACGCCTCGTCGTCGCGATGGAGCGCGCCCGCGCGCGCCGGCCGCGCATCACCCCGGCCGTCCGCCTCGCCCGCGCCATCGGCGACGACCACGTCGTCGCGACCAGCATCCGAGTGCCGGACGGCAGCCGCGTCGTGCCCGAGCTCGTCATCGGCCCCTTCGGCGCCGCGATCGTCGAGGAGCTGCCGCCGGCCATGGCGGTCATGTCCCGCGGCATCCGCAGCTGGGAGGTCCGCACCGGCGACGGCCACGTCCGCACGATCGAGAACCCCCTCGAGCGGGCGGCTCACGACGCCGATCGGGTTCGAGCCTGGCTCTCGAGCGACGAGACCGACCACATCGTCAAGGTCTACGCCGTCGTCGTCGGCAATGATCCGCGCGTCGACCGGACCGCCGGCTGCGCCGTCGTCGAGCCTGACGAGGTCGCCGCCTGGCTGACCTCGCTCCCGCCGCAGCCCTCGCTCGACCAGGGCCGCCGCGAGCGCATCGTCCGGCTCATCCGCTCGGCGCTGTAGACAGACACCGATCCGGAGACCCGCGGGTCGACACCATCCCACGGCGTGTCTGAGAGCATTGACGGCAAGCTCGGCGTCCGATCTCGGGCCCAGCTCGTTCGGGCGGTGGAACCGCCGACGGCAAACGTGCCCGTAACGTCACGGCCGGGAGCCGCACAAACATAGGGTTCTTCCCGATGCCGCGGCTCTGCGCCGGTCCATACGGTTCCGGCATGCCAACGCCATCTGACCGCCCGTTCCTTCGGCCGATCTCCCTGGCGCTGCTCGTCGGCGTGCTCCTGCTGGCCGTCGCGGGTTCGTTCGCGGTGCCGCGGCCCGTCGCAGCGGCGCTGGGCTGTCCGAACTGCGCCACGCTGCACATCAACCTGAGCGGCAACGGCAGTGGCACCGTGACGGACGGCCTCGGCAACTCGTGCGCCTACTCGGAGCATGTGCCCGCCGAATGCACGTTCTCGTACCAGTGGCTGGTGTCGATCCCCGGGATCCAGGTCGTGCTGACCGCGACCCCGCTCTCGAACAACCGGGCGTGCGATCTGCAGGGCGGTGCCGGCTGCGGCGGGCTCGGCGAATCGATCAGCCACAAGTACACCCTGGAGAACGGGTGGTCGCCGTCGGCGAGCTTCGAGTTCGATCCGGCCGACATCGCCTGGATCAAGGTCGAGATCGGCGGGACGGGGGCAGGCACTGTCGTGGACGCCGACCATCCGGGCTGGCTGACCTGCAGCTACAGCTCGAACGTCGAATCCGGTGACTGTATCCGTGAGTACTTCTGGGATCCGCAGTTCGCGAGCATCACCCTGTCGATCGAGGCGAAGGCGGCGGCCGGGAGCGTGACGTGCCTCTCGCTGCCATGCGATAGCCCCATGGCGCACTTCACCTTCTCGTTGACCCTGCCGGACGGAGCCACCCAGCCGATTGGCGTGGACTTCGAGGCCATCGCCGCGAGCAGTCCGAGCCCGACGCCGACGGGGACGCCGCACGCGACCAGCCGCCCGGTGGCCAGCGTCGGCGCGACGGCACCGGCCGCCACGCCGCCCGCCACCACGCCCGTCCCGCCGTCGGGCGGCGACCTCACGCCGCCCACCGAGGCCGCGACGCCAGCGTCGACCGGCTCCCCGGTCGCGTCGAGTCCGGCGGCTGCAACGCCCGTCGCGTCGGCCGATGGAGGCGTGCCGGTCCTGCTGCTCGCGGTTGTCGCGCTCGCCATCGCCGCAGGGCTGCTCGGGGCCTTCCGCCTGGGTCGGAGCCGCCCGTCATGAGCTGCGCACATCGAGGGAATCGCCCGACGCCGGCAGGACTCGCGGTCTCGCGCCGTCGGAGAACCTGATCGACCTTGCGTCGGGGGTTGGTAGGGGCGCCTGGACTCGAACCAGGAACCAGTCGGGTATAAGCCGACCGCTCTAACCATTGAGCTACGCCCCTGCGGTCCCATGAGCGTACACGCGGGTCCGGGGCCGGGCGCGCCCGACGTCGAGGGAGCGCCTCAGGTGAGCAGCGGCTTGAGCACCTGCGAGGCGATGACGAGGGCCAGGTAGGCGATCGGGATCGCGGCGAAGAAGCCCAGCGCGGCGCTCCACGGCGTCCGGATCGAGCGTGTCCCGGAGCCGCGCGGCAGCGGCACGATGAGCCACGTGATCAGCGAGCCGAACAGCAGCACGAGGACCACGTCAAGGGCGGCTGCCGCGAAGCGCAGGTCGCCGCCCGGCAGGCTGGCGCCCCGGGTGAGCGCCACGTCGTAGGCGAGATACGCAACGCCGAGGAGCCCGGCGACCACGGACGACGACGCCACCGCCCGGACGATCGGGCGGGGCGCGTTCCGGAACTGGCGCCAGCGGATCTGCCACCACGAGCGGGGCCGGGACACGACGGCGCGAGGAGCGGAGGGCGGCCGGGGCGCGGGGTCGACGGGCGGCCGCGGCACAGCGTCGCCCACGGCAGTCAGGACTGGCCGAGGATCGCCAGCGTCCGGCGCGGCGGGATCGTCTCGGGCGTGTGGGCGGCGAGCAGCCGCACGCCGTCGAGGTAGGTGTCGAGCTCGTCCCGGCTCGTCCAGAAGCCGGGGCTGATGCGAACCGCATCGACGAGCGGCAGCGTCCGCGCGATCGCGAACGTCCGAGCGGCGAGCTCGTCGAGGGCCGCCTGGGCCGGCCAGCCCGCGATCCGAAATGACACGAGGTTCGCCATGCGGTCGCGCGGCGTCAGGAGGGTCACGCCGTCGATCTCGGCGAGCCGGTCGGCGGCGTAGCGGGCCATCGCGCTGCCGTGGCCGTACACGAAGTCGAGCCCGACGAACATCGTCAGCCAGCCGATCGCCCGGGCCATGCCGACGACGGACGGGCGATGGAACGGCGAGGCCTCGAAGCGGCGGGCGTCGTCGAACGGCTTCGCGGTGCCCTTCGAGTCGTAGCTCTCGAAGGCGAAATGGCCGGCGAACGTGATCCGCGCCTTCGGGAGGTAGTCGCGGCTGACCCACACCGCGCCCGTGCCCTCCGGGCCGAGCAGCCACTTCTGGCCGGGGACCGCGTACATCTCGACGCCGAGGTCGCCGACCGCGAAGCGAATCGCGCCGGCAGCCTGCGCCCCGTCGACGATGACCGTCGCGCCGCGCTCGTGGGCGAGATCCGCGATCCGCCGGACGGGCAGGACCATCCCGGTCGTCCAGATGACGTGCGAGAAGGAGACCAGCCGCGTCCCGGGCGTGATGAGCCGGTCGAAGGCCGCGACGACCTCGTCGTCGCTCGCCGCGCCGTCGAACTCGGCGAAGCGGACCTCGACGGCCAGGCGGTCGCGCAGCGCGTACAGCGGTCCGAGGCCGCCGGCGTGCTCGTGGGTCGTCGTGACGGCGATGTCACCGCGCTGCCAGTCGACCGACCAGGTCCCGGCGTTCATGCCGTCGGTCGTGGCGTGCGTCAGGGCGACCTCGTCGATGTCGGCGCCGAGGACCGCCGCCACGCCGGCGCGGGCCTCGTCGATTCGCTGCAGCAGCTCGAGGTAGTACTCGAAGTCCGCCCGGCCACGGTCCCGCTCGTAGGCCGCGAGCTCCGCCATCGCCGCGGCGGACTCAGCCGGGATCGGCCCGACACTGCCGGTGTTGAGCTGGATGCCGGCGGCGAGGGAGGGCATCGCCGCTCGCACCGCCGCGAGCTTCTCCGCATCCGGCATGAAGGGCGAGACCACGCTCGTATGATACCGGCGAGGTCGGCTGCCTCCGGCACGGTCCGGGGGGATTTCGGGAGGCATTCGAGGGCCACATGACGGGCTTTGCGCGACCGGAGCTCATCGCCACGCCGGAATGGCTGGCGGACGAGCTCAGCCGCGAGTCGGTCCGGGTCCTCGACGTCCGGGCGAGACCGGATGGCACCTCCGCCCAGGTGTTCGAGGCCGGTCACGTCCCGGGCGCCGTTCCGCTCGACTGGCGCGCCGAGCTCATCGAACCGCCGACGGAGGAGACCGGATCGGCGATCCACCTGGTCGGGCCGGAGCACGCGGCCGCCGCGTTCGGGCGAGCCGGCGTCTCCGAGGGCTCGACGGTGGTGCTGTACGACGACACGCTGTCGCTCTATGCCGCGTGGGCCTGGTGGGCCCTCCGGGTCTACGGCCACGAGTCGGCCCGGATCCTGGATGGCGGCTTTCCGGCCTGGCAGGCGTCGCGCCGGCCGGTCAGCACGGCTTCGCTCCCCCACCCCGCCACAACCTTCACGCCGCGTCCGAACCCGCGCCTCCGGCTCTCGACGACCGACGTCCGGGCGATGCTCGGCTCGCCCGACGTCCAGCTGCTCGATGCCCGCGCCGCAGCCGAGTTCAAGGGCTTCGAGGGCAACGCCCGCCGGCTCGGCCACATCCCGGGTGCGATCAACGTCCCGATCGGCGCGATGCACGAGCGGGGCCTCCAGGTGGTGCGCGACCCGGACGCGCTCCGGGCCCAGCTCGCGAGCGCCAACGTGGCTCGCGGCAAGCGCCTCGTCTGCTACGACGGCTCGGGCGTGGGAGCGGCGAAGCTCGCCTACGTGCTGTCGCTGCTCGGCCACGACGACGTGGCCGTGTACGACGGCGGCTGGTCCGAGTGGGGCGATCGCCTCGACCTGCCGGTCGAGCGGTAGGCAGGTCGCTCCGGTGCGCGGTGCGGTCGCCCGGCGAGCGGTGCTCGTCGCGCTCGTCCTCGTCTCGGCGGTCGTGGCGGTCGCCTGGACCCAGGAGCCGCTCTCGCCGGGCAATGCCGCGGCGGTTCAGGGGCCGCCGGACCAGTCGCCGCCACCGAGCGGCACCGGCGCCATCGCCGTCGCCTTCGAGGCCAATGCGCGAGTGGCCTACGGCACGGAGGTTCGCAACGGGTTGCTGCCGATGACCATCGACGGACTGACCGTCGATCAGGGCGGCGGCCTGCTCACGGACCTGCACCTGGTCCTGCTCCGCGATCCGAAGCTGTTCGACTTCGCGGACGGATCGGTCCGGCCGTTCACACCGATCACGCTCGGTCCCGGGGAGACCACGACGATCGGGGTCGTCGGTCGGTTCGTCGACTGCCGGACCGCGGTCGATCACTTCTCGCCGAGCACGTCGGCGACCCTCGTGGAGCTATGGCTCGACGTGCACGTGGCCGGCCTGCCTCGGGTGGCCCACGTTCCGCTGCAGCTGCCCGTTGAGCTCCTGGCGCCCGAGACGAGGACCTGTCCGGCCTGACTGCGGTCGCCCCGCAGTCGTGTGCCTAGATCGAGAGGTCGGTGCCCGTCATGTCCTTGGCGCGCTTGTCGGGCTGGATCCCGAGGTCGACCGCCTTCGACAGCCCGAGGTCCTCCTCGCTGGCCGCCTCGAGGACGTCGATCTTGGCGCTGTTCACGAGGACCGCCTCGGACTCGATGCGCGTCCAGACGCCGGCCTGCGTGAACTCGAGGATGCTCGAGGTCATCGCCACGATCGGGCGCCGATCGGTCGTCCGGAGCGGATCGATCGTCGGCGGGGCGTGCAGGTAGCCGAGGACGACGTACGGCCCGACGCGGGCGCGAACCGGGTATTGGCGAGTCCAGAGTCGTCGCTCGGTGCGGCCCCGCGGACCGCTCGCGGCGATGACGCAGAGGTCGTCGCGCAGGATCGCCGCGGTGTCGGCCTCGACGACACGGCCGTCGTCGAGGGCCTGGAAGGCGGCGCCGTCGACGTCGAACTGGGTCGTGGATGCGAGCATGTCGGACAGCCGGTCCGCGCTCAGGGCGAGCTCGCCCGTCACGGTGCAATCGTCCGCATACGCGGTGAACGGGATCTGCATGGGCCTCAGTCTCGCAGCGATCCATCCCGGAGGGCCCCGGCAGGGTCACCGTAGGGTACGGGACCTTGAATGTCCCTTGTCAACTCGCACCAGTCATAACGGCTCAACCGGCCTTTCGTGCGGCTGCGGTGACAAGATGCTCCGCCCCGTGCTGGAGGCCTTCGTACAGCTCGCGAACCGTCGCCAGCGTGTCGGCCTCGGCGGCCGACTTGTCGAGCCGAAGGTGGGCGATCCGGGGGAAGCGCAGGGCGAAGCCGGACGTGTGACGGTTCGATCGGAGGATGACGTCGAACGCCACCTCGACGACGACGGTCGGCTCGACGAGCCGGTAGCGACCGTGCTGGCTGATCGTGTGCTCCTCGAACCAGCGGGTCATGGTCGCGATCTCGGCATCGGTCAGGCCGCTGTAGGCCTTGCCGATCGTGACCAGCCGGTCGGCCTCCTCGTCACGGACCGCGAAGGTGTAGTCCGAGAGGACACCGTGACGCTTGCCATGGCCGACCTCGACGCCGACGACGACGCAGTCGATCGTCGCGAGGGCCTTCTTCATCTTCAGCCAGCCGTAGCCGCGCCGGCCGGGTGAGTAGCGGCTCGTCGGGTCCTTGACCATGAGGCCCTCGTTGCGGCGGGCACGCGCCTCGCTGAAGGCGGCCTCGAGCGCGTCGACGGAGCCCGCGGTCGCGAGGTGGGACAGGGCGAAGGCACCGCCGTCGGCGACGAGCGGGAGCCCGAGGTGCTCCAGCGCGAGGCGCCGGTCGGTCAATGGCTCCTCGAGCATCGGCGCGACGGCATCGTCGGTTGGCACCGCGCCATCACCCTGGGCGGCGTGGCGCCGCAGGCCCAGCACGTCGAAGGCGACGTAGATGACCGGGACCTCCTCGAGGAGGGCCTTCGACGGGTCCTTCCGGCCGAGCCGCGACTGGAGCGCGATGAACGGCAGGACGATCCCATCCCGGTAGGCCAGGACCTCGCCGTCGAGGATCCCGTCCCAGGTGAGGTCCCGGGCCGCGCCGACCACCTCCGGGAACTGGCCGGAGACGTCGTGGAGGTCCCGCGAGTAGAGGCGGACCTCGCTCCCGAGGCGATGGAGCTGGCAGCGGATGCCGTCGTACTTGTCCTCGACCCAGACCTCCGGGCCGAGGCGGGTCAGGATCTCCCGGGCGTCCTCGGCCGGCGAGGCGAGCATGAACTTCAGCGGGTGGAAGAGCGCAAGCTCGGCGGTGGCGAGGCCGCCCTCCTGCGCCAGGGTGGCCGTGCGCCCGATGTCGCCGGTGAGCATGCCTGCACGCTTCACCTCGTCGAGCTCGCGCCCGAATGCCTGCGCGATGGCGGCGTCGACGAGGCCCTCCCGCAGCCCGATGCGGAGCTCCCCGGAGATGACCCGGATCACGCCGCGGGCGGTCTTCGGGTCGCACCGGACGAGGAGGTCCGCGAGGAGCGTCGACTTGCGGGCCGGCCCGCCGGCGCTCTCGATCGCGGCGAAGGTCGAGGCAACCTCGACGAGGCTCGGCGAGGCCGCCGGGTCCGGAGCGTGGCCGGCGTTGGCGAGCACGTCGCCGACGGCTGCCGAGAGATCGGAGAAGCGGTCGTAGGCCGTCGCGAGATCGGCCCGATCGGTGTCCGCGATGGCGCTGACCGCCGCGGCGATGGTCGCCCAGCCGATGCCGGTCGCCCGCTGATCCGCCTCCGGAAAGGGCCGGCCGGTCAGGAAGACGACCGCGATCGGGAGCTCGTCCGGCGACAGCATCCGCAGGTACTCGGCCAGCAGCGCCGTCTTCTCGGAGGTTCTCGTCGTGGCGGCGACACGCTCGGCGAGCTCGCTCCAGCGCCGCATGCGGGCGATGGTATACCGTGCCTCCCGTGGCGGCCGGAACGTGGTTTCCCGATCAGATCGAGGGCGAGACGGTCGTCCTGCGACGCCACGTGTCGGGCAACCTGGCCGCCTTCCGGCGGTGGTACGCCGACCCCGAGGTCGCCCGGCTGGCACGCTACCAGGACGCCCCGATGCGGCTCGACGAGATCGACCGGTTCTTCCAGGTCCGCGCGATCGGGCCGGACTCGCTGGCGATGGCGATCCACGTCGCCGGCTCGGACCGGCTCATCGGCAGCTGTGCCTTCAGCCAGCTCGACGGCGACAACGGCTCGGCGATGTATCACATCACGATCGGCGAGAAGGACACCTGGGGCCACGGCTACGGCACCGAGGCGACGGCCCTCATGCTCGACCACGCCTTCCGGGCTCTCGGCCTCCACCGCATCGCGCTCACCGTCTTCGAGTTCAACGAGCGGGCGATCCGCGCCTACCGCCGCTGCGGCTTCACGGTCGAAGGCCGCGCCCGCGAGGCGATCTGGCGCGACGGCCACTGGTGGGACGAGATCCAGATGAGCATCCTCGGGTCGGAGTGGCGGGCTCGTCAGGACGCGGGCGTGCGGTCGGCATCGCGGAGGTCGGTCCGACAGGGCAACCCCGCGGTTCGCGCCCACTGATGGCCCGCCGCTGATGGCCAGCCGCTGATGGCCAGCCGCTGATGGCCAGCCGCTGATGGCCTGCCGCTGATGGCCAGCGTCGGTCCGGCGGCCGAGGCAGCTCGCGCCGCATTCCGCGAGCAGATGCAGGCCAAGGGCCACGCCGTCGAGAACGCTCGTGCCGCGGTCGCCGGCCTCGACGTCGCGTTCTCGGCCGGCGCGCTGGTCCGGACGCCGCTCCTCGGCCAGATGCTCGACGACCTGATGCTCGCCCTCGAGCAGGACGAGGGCCAGCGCCTCGGCGGCAAGAGCGCCGAGGCCGCCCGATTCATCCTCCGTGCGATCGACCGGGAGCTGGCCAACGCCTGACGCGGTCGCAACCTGGCCGCCGCCGAACGCGGTCGATTCCTGGCCACAGCCGGATTCGGCCGCGAGGTCACGAGGTCAGGGCCATCGGCGAGCC
The DNA here is from genome assembly GCA_016200665.1 of Chloroflexota bacterium. Classification (GTDB taxonomy): domain Bacteria; phylum Chloroflexota; class Limnocylindria; order Limnocylindrales; family CSP1-4; genus UBA5189. The sequence continues at coordinate 35,279 of JACQEG010000044.1, forward strand.
GGTCCCTGCCAGTTACCAAGACTGTTGGTCAGCGGCGCTGCGGATGCCCCACTCGAGGACCAGCCGGCTCACCCGCGAGGGGGTTGCATGCTCGGCTGACGCCCGAGGCTCGGGCTGCGGGGTCGCCGGCACCCAGTCTGGCTGCCAGGTACCAACATGCTTGGTGTTCGGCAGAATCGCAGCGTGAGCGTGGATCGGGAAGTCGCCGGGGACCCCGCGGAGGCGGCTGGGCTGAGGCGCGAGCGAGGGCTTGACTCTCGACCAACCCGAGGGTCCACGATGCGCGCATGCCAGCCGATGACGACCCGGACCTGATCCCGATCGGGCGGTTCGCCCGCCTCGCCGGGCTGTCCATCGGGGCGCTCCGCCACTACGACGAGCTCGACCTCCTGCGACCGGCCGACGTCGACCGCTCCAGTGGCTATCGGCGCTACCGGCGGGAGCAGATCGAGACCGCGCTGACCATCCGACGGCTGCGGGACCTCGAGCTGCCCATCGACGAGATCCGCGCCGTCCTCGCGGCGGACGACCCGGCCGAGCAACGAGAGCTCCTGGCGCGACACCGATCCCGGGTCGAGGCGCGCTCGAACCGGCTCCACCTCGTCATGCACCACCTCAGCCAGATCAGCACCGGAAAGGACCGACTCGTGCCCGACCAGCAGACATCGAACCCCGGCGAGCTCGACGCCGCCGCCAACCGGCGACTCGGCGTCGATCTCTTCAACCACACCTGGACGCTCATCGAGAAGGTCGATCGGACAGCCGCCGAGACCGACGAGATGATCCATGCCGCCCATGCGTCGCGGTGGCACTGGGGCCGGGCCGAGGGCTCGACGGCCGCCAACCTCGGCCGCGGGGAGTGGCAGTGCTCGCGGGTCTACGCCACGCTCGGCCGCGGCGAGCCGGCGGTGTGGCACGCGCGTCGCTGCGTGGAGCACGCTGAGGCCGCAGCCGCCGCGGGCCAGGCGGAATCGTGGGACGTCCCATCGTCATACGAGGCGATGGCCCGGGCCCTCGCCGTTGCCGGCGACCGGGCCGCGGCGGAGGAGTGGCGCGCCCGCGCCCGTGCCGCGGTCGCGGCGATCGCCGATCCGGAAGATCGCCAGATCATCGAGCAGGACCTCGCGACGTTACCGATGTAGGGTCCGGGGCGTCACCACGGGGACGTCAACAGCGAACGCCGCACGAATCGGGGGAGCGCCACGAACCTGCCGCGCCAGCTCGCCATCCTCGCTCTGATCGCTGTCGTGGCGGCGTGCGGTCCGACGCCGACCGGTCAGCCGCCGGGATCGCCCGGCGCCAGCCCGCGGCCAACCGCGACGATGCCATCCCCCGGCGAGAGCCCGACCACGAGCGAGGGTCCGCCGCCGATCCCGACGCCCGAGGCCTCGCTGCCGCCATTCGGCGTGCTTGGCGTCACGTTCGTTTCTGCCACGCACGGCTGGGCCCTGCTGAATGCTGTGTGCTCCAGCGGGGGGTGCCTGCGGATCGTCGAGACGACGGACGGCGGCTCGACCTGGACCGACATCCAGCCGCCACCGGTGCCACCCAGCTCCGGTATCCCGGCCATGCGCGGCGTCTCCTCGATCCGCTTCGCGAACGCCCGGGACGGCTGGGTGTTCGGGCCCAGCCTGTGGTCGACCCACGACGACGGCGCGACCTGGAACGAGATCCAGCTTTCGGGCTTCCGCGCGGATTCAATCCAGCAGCTCGAGGTCGTCGGCTCGGTCGTGGCTGCGGTCGGCAGCACGGCTGACCAGGTGGCGCCGGCGTTCCGCCTCGCCGAGTCCGCCATCGGTGGCGACGACTGGCATGCCGTTGGGAGCAAGAGCGAATACGGCGCCGGGCCAGAGCCCACGCCGACCCTCGTCTCGACGCACGGGATGGCGTGGTTCATGCAGGTCGACCGCGTCCCGGTGGACGGGAGCAGGCGCGTCAACGGCGCCTGGCAGGCCTGGCAGCCGCCGTGCGCTGACGAGGGTGGGCCGGCGGTCCTCGCGGCGGCCTCGGCGACGGCGCTTGCGGCGGCCTGCCAGGTCGGCGCGTGGGGTCCGTCTGCCCATGGCTTCCCATTCGGCGGGCGGCTGTTCACGTCGAGCGACGGCGGAACCAGGTTCGATCCCGTTGGCGATGCCATGCCGATCGATGGCGCCCGCTCGATCGCGATGGCGACCCCGTCCGTGATCGTGGTCGCCGGGCCGGGCGAGAGCGGCGACGAGCTGCTCCGGAGCGGAGATGGCGGCAAGACGTGGGCCGTCGTTGCGCAGTACGACGGGCGGTTCGTTCGATACCTCGGCTTCACGACCGCGACCCAGGGGGTCCTGCTCCTGGACACCTCGACCAATGGCTTCCTCATGACCCACGACGCGGGCCTGACCTGGCAGGCGGTCCACTTCTGACCGCCCGCCCGCGGCCCGGTCTGCCGGGAGCGGCGATACTCCGGCCATGTGGAGGCCCGACCAGCTGATCCCGCGCGGCACGGCGGCAGCCTGATGGCCACCGCGGAGAGTGTCGTCTTCGAGCACGTCACCAAGCGCTACGGCGTCGCCGAGGCGAGGCGGGAGGCGGCCGCCGGCCGGCTGCCGGCCGCCGTGGACGACCTGAGCTTCGAGGTCCCGGCGGGCAGGATCTGCGTGCTCGTCGGGCCCTCCGGCTGTGGCAAGACGACGAGCCTCAAGATGGTCAACCGGCTCATCGAGCCGACCTCGGGCCGGATCCTCATCGGGGGCGAGGACGTCGCCACGCGCGACGTCATCGCCCTGCGACGAAGCATCGGCTACGTCATCCAGCAGGTCGGGCTGTTCCCGCACCAGACCGTCGGCGAGAACGTCGAGACCGTGACGCGGCTGCTCGGCTGGGCACCGGAGCGGCGGCGTGCCCGGAGCGACGAGCTGCTCGAGCTGGTGGGCCTGGATCCGAGCCGCTACGCCACCCGCTATCCGAGCCAGCTCTCCGGCGGCGAGCGGCAGCGCGTCGGCGTGGCGCGGGCCCTCGCCGCGGATCCGCCGGTGCTGCTCATGGACGAGCCCTTCGGGGCCGTCGATCCGATCGTACGGGAGCGGCTCCAGAACGAGCTGCTCCACCTCCAGGATCAGCTCGCCAAGACGATCCTGTTCGTGACCCACGACATCGACGAGGCCATCAAGATGGGCGACCTCGTCGCGGTCATGCAGGCGGGCGGGCACCTCGCCCAGTTCGCGCCGCCCGCCGAGATCCTCGCGAATCCCGCCTCCGACTTCGTCGCCCGGTTCGTCGGCGCGGATCGCGGCCTCAAGCGCCTCGCCCTGACGAGGGTCAACGAGCTCGACCTCATGGCACCGGTGACCGCGTCGCCCGGCGAGGATGCCGCCGAGGCTCGCCGCCGAGCGCTGGCCGACCCGTTCCCGTGGCTGCTGCTCGTCGACGCGATGCGGCGCCCGCTGGGCTGGGTCGAAGAGGCCGACATCCCGACGAGCGGCAACCTGACCGAGGAGCTCGCGTCTGCGATGTCGCCGTTGCTCGATCGGCGGACGACGCTGAAGGACGCGCTGGCCCGGCTCATCGAGGCCGAGGTCCAGGCCGGGGTCGTGACCGACGCCCGCGGCGCGGTCATCGGCCTGGTGACCGCCGAGATGATCTTCGACTGGTCGCGCCGCACCGCGGAGGAAGCGCGAGCGAGCGAGGGCCCCACGAGGGAGACCGCCTCGTGATCGACTGGGGCTGGATCGCCGACCACGTCCCGGCGATCCTGGGACGGGCTGTCCAGCACCTCGAGTTCGCCGCGATCGCACTCGTCGTCGGGTTCGCGATCTCGTTCGGGCTCGCGCTGCTCTCGGTTCGCTACCGCCCGGCCTACCCCGTCGTCGCCGGCCTCGCCGGCATCCTGTTCACGATTCCGAGCCTGGCTTTGTACTCGTCGTTCGTGCCGGTCATCGGGCTCAGCCTGCTGACCGTCGAGATCCCGCTCGTCCTGTACACGCTGGTCATCTACGTCCGGAACATCGTGGCGGGCTTCGACTCGGTGCCGGCCGAGGTGCTCGAGGCGGCCGACGGGATGGGCTACACCCGGATGCAGCGCCTGCGGGCCGTTGAGCTGCCCCTCGCGGTGCCGCTCATGGTCGCCGGGCTTCGGGTCGCGAGCGTCTCGACGATCGGGCTCGTGACGATCAGCGGCATCCTCGGCTCGTCGTTCGGCGGCTTCGGGTTCTTCATCTTCGAGCGACCGAACTTCGCGACGGAGATCCTCGTCGGGGCCGTCGGGTCGATCGCCCTCGCGCTCCTCGCCGACGCCCTGTTCGGCGTCCTCCAGCGGCGGCTGACGCCATGGAGCCGCTTGAACGTCGAGCTCGAGATGGCCAAGACCGGCCGTTCGGCGGCTCAGGCGACCGCGGCCGTGTGATGGACCTCATCGGCGCCGCGGCGGCGTGGTTCATGGATCCGGCCCACTGGAACGGCGCCAACGGCGTCCCGTACCGGCTGGCCCAGCACGTCGGCATCTCGCTCGTCTCGATCGCCATCGCGCTGGCCATCGCCCTGCCGGTCGGGCTGTACATCGGCCACACCCGCCGCGGCCAGGCGCTCGCCATCAACCTCGCCAACGTCGGCCGGGCGATTCCGTCGCTGGCAGCGATCGCGATCGTCGTGCCGTTCACCCAGATGATCGATCCGGGCAAGGGCTTCAACCTCTACCCGACGATCATCGCGATGGTCGTCCTCGCCGTCCCGCCGATCCTCGTCAACACCTACGCCGGGATCGCCGAGGTCGACCGCGACCTGGTCGAGAGCGCCCGTGGGATGGGCATGACGGAGCGCCAGGTCCTCCGGAGCGTCGAGGTCCCGATCGCCCTGCCGGTCATCGTCGGCGGGCTCCGGTCGGCCACGGTCCAGGTCATCGCCACCGCCACGCTCGGCGCGATCTATGGGCTCGGAGCGCTCGGCGGGTTCATCGTCGAGGGCGTCGCCCAGCGTGACGACGGCCGGCTCTTCGCCGGCGTGTTCCTCGTCGCCGCGCTGGCGCTGCTGGCCGAGGGCGGCCTCGCGCTCGTCCAGCGACGGCTTTCCGGCCCGGTTTCCGCCGCGGCCGCCGCCGCGGCCGCGCAGGCCTCGTGAGAGCCGTAACCCGTCTGAACCACGAATCGGGTTGCGCCGGTATAGTCCGCGGACCCGACGCCTGGCCAGATGGCCGGCGCAGATGGAGGAGATGACCCAATGCGGATGACCCGCTGGGTTGCCCTTGGGGCGTCGCTGCTGGTGCTGCTCAGCGCCTGCACGACGGGTGGGGGCAACAGGCCGACGGTGAAGGTCGGCTCGGACGGCTTCTATGAAGCCAAGCTCATGGCCGAGATCTACGCCCAGGCGCTCGAGGCCAACGGCTACACGGTCGATCGCACCGCGATCGGCATCGGAGCGCGCAAGGTCTCGGCGCCCGCCCTCGAGAGCGGGCAGTTCGACCTCAAGCCCGAATACATCGGCAGCGGCCTGGCGTTCTACGAGCCGCCGAATGCCTCGCCGGCCCCGGGGGCAAGCGGCAGCGGAGGGTCGATCAACCGCGGCGATCCCGCCGCCGTGGCCGCCGAGCTGCAGAGCGCCCTGTCGGCCAAGGGCATCACCGTCCTGAACTACTCGCCGGCAGCGGACCAGAACGCCTTCGTCGTCACCAAGGCGACGGCCGACCAGTACCACCTCGCCAAGATGAGCGACCTCACCGCTGTTGCGAGCCAGCTCAAGTTCGGCGTGGCGACGGACTGCCCGACCAACCCGGTCTGCGGCCAGGCCCTCAAGGACGCCTACGGCATCGACGTGTCGAACGCGACGCTGCTGTCGGCGTGCGACACACCGATGGTCCAGGCCCTGACCGGCAAGACGATCGATGTCGGCGAGCTGTGCTCGACGCAGCCCGACATCGCCGTCAACGGCTGGGTCGTCCTCCAGGACGACAAGCAGACCCAGCCGGCCGACAACCTCGCGCCGCTCGTCCGGAACGATCTGATCACGAAGCTCGGCAGCAACGCCGACGCCTTCAAGAAGATCCTCAACGACGTGTCGGCGGCGCTCGACACCGCCACGCTGCTCGACCTCGGCAAGCAGGTGTCCGTCGACAAGAAGGACATCCCGGCTGTCGCGAAGGCCTGGCTGCAGTTGAAGGGATTCGTGAAGTAGGCCGATCGGCCCCTCACCGCTGACCCGCAGCTCCGAGCCCCCGGCCACCGGCCGGGGGCTCCTTCGTCCTCGTGGGAGCCAAGACGTGGTTCCGGGGGCCCGTTTCTGCCAACGGCTCGCCAGGTGAGCCTTCGTCGACGCATTCCTGCCAACGGCTCACCACCGGGCCCCTGTCAGGAATGTGCCTGGTGGTCGAGCACGAGGCATCGCGCCCGCACGGTCCGCAGCCTGACGAAGGCTCGGGTGGCGAGCCCCTGACAAAGAACCCGCGGCGACCCGCCGGTCTGCCGGCGCGGTCAGCCCGCGCAGTGAGCCGGCGGGGTCAGCCGGCGAGGCCGAGCTCCCGCAGGAGGCCGCGGGCCTGGTCGATGAGGTCGGGCCGGGTCGTGCGGAGGCGCTGCTCCTCCCGGTCGATCCAGGACTGCAGCGGGCTCCGGGCGCCGCTCGCCGCCGCGATCCGATCGAGACGGGCGTCGGCCCACGCGAGGAACGCCGCATAGATCGCGACCGGATCCTCCGTCTTGAGCCGGCGCTCCGCCCCGTCCTGGTAGTCGACCGGCACGATGAGCCGCCCGAAGAAGGCCCCGACCTCGGTCGCGAGCGGGTCGGTGTCCTGGCTGTGGCCGCCCCACCGGACGATCGGCGCGGGCGAGGCAAGATCGAGGACCGACAGCTGGGGCGAGATGACGGCCAGCCGCAGCTCCCCGCCGAAGGTGAGGAAGCGGTTCTCGACCGCGAGTCGGTCGACGAGGTGGACGTGGCCCCACAGGACCGGCCGCGGCCAGGGCGCCGCCGGCCGGCGTTCGAGGGCCTTGCGATCGAGCGCGACCTGGGCAGCATGGGGCTCGAGCGGTGCCCAGTACGTGAGCACCTCGGTGTCGAAGTGGCGGAGCGTCGGCTGGTCGCGCAGTGCGACGAGGAGGTGGGCACCGCCGAGCGCCCGCGGCTGGTCGCTGTTGATGAGGCTGAAGCCGAGGTCATGGAGCAGCGTGGCAGCCGCGTCGGGCCACCCGGCGGGCTCGGCGAGGCGCGCGATCGTCTGCAGCTCCGAGGAGACCATGGCGAGAGTGTGCGCCGCAGCGTGGCAGAGCCCCAGGGCCGTTGGTGCCGATCGGCCAGAGCCATCCGTCCGGACCGGCCGGACCGATCGATTGACAGCCGGGCGGCTCTGGCGACCATTAGCCGGGACGCCAGCCCCAGCGCCCACCAGGAGCCCCCCGATGTTCGAGCGCCTCTTCGGCAATCGCGAGCAGGATCCATCCGTCGCCGCGCGAATCCCGCCGGGCCAGTACCGGACCGAGAAGTTCCCCGTCCTCCACTACGGCTCGGTCCCGACGACCGACCTGGCGACGTGGGACTTCAAGGTCTACGGCGAGGTCGACAGCCCGTTCACCCTGACCTGGGACCAGTTCAAGGCCCTGCCGCGCAAGACCGTCCACACGGACATCCACTGCGTCACCCGCTGGACGAAGCTCGACACGACCTTCGAGGGCGTCCCGATCCAGGAGGTCCTGCGCCTCGCCCAGGTCCGCCCGACCGCCACGCACGTCGTCTCGCACGCCGAGCAGGGCTACACCGCCAACCTGCCGCTGTCGGTCCTGGACGACGATGACGTCCTGCTGGCCGACACGTTCGACGGCCAGCCGCTCGAGCCGGAGCACGGCTTCCCGCTCCGCCTGCTCGTCCCGAAGCGCTACTTCTGGAAGTCCTCGAAGTGGCTCCGCGGCCTGGAGTTCCTGGACCACGACCAGCTCGGCTTCTGGGAGCGGTACGGCTACAACAACGACGCCGACCCCTGGAAGGAAGAGCGCTACTCCGACTCCTGAATCACGTCGTCGCCGATGGGCGGGCGATGCGGAGCAGGCATCCTCTGGAGAGGCAGCAGCGGAGGGCGGTGGCCGTGGCTCGACGAGCCTTTGATGTCCTGATCGTCGGCGGTGGGTCGGCCGGCTGCGTCGTCGCCCGGCGGCTCGCGGAAGGCGGCGACCACTCGGTGCTCCTCCTGGAGGCCGGTCCCGACCTGGGCGACGCGGTGAGCCCGGCCCTCCGCGATGGCTGGAGCAACCCCGCCGGGGCCGAGTGGAGGCACGATTGGGGCTTCCAGTCGGAGCCGGACGCGTCGGGCGCGACGAGCAAGCTCCGGCGCGGCCGCCTGCTCGGCGGCAACTCCTGGCTGACCCGCTTCGCCGTCCGGGGGCCGGCGTCGGACTTCGACGCGTGGTCTCGTCGCGGGATCCAGGGCTGGACCTACGCCGATGTCCTGCCCAGCTTCAGGCGCCTCGAATCCGATCTCGAGTTCGGGTCCCAGCCTTGGCACGGTGCCGATGGCCCGGTCCCGATCAGTCGCTACCCGGCGCTGGCCCGCTCCGCCATTCACGAGGTCGCCCTGGAGGCGCTCTCGGCTCTCGGCTTCCCGAGCGTCGACGACCACAATGCGCCCGCTGCGGTCGGCGTCGGGCCAATGCCGATGAGCACGCGCGATGGACGCCGCGTAACAACCTTGGACGCGTATCTGCCGGCTGGGACGCAGCCCACGAACCTGGTTTTCCGACCGAACACATCGGTCGCTCACGTCGTGATCGAGCGGGGGCGAGCCATCGGCGTGGCCCTCGCCGATGGCACATCGATCGCCGCCGGCTCGGTGGTCCTATCGGCGGGCGTCTATGGCAGTCCGCCGATCCTCCAACGGTCCGGGATCGGACCTGCCGGCGAGCTGCGAGCGCTCGGCATCCCGGTGGCGATGGACCTTCGGGGCGTCGGGGCGAACCTCTCGGACCATCCCGCCGTCGACCTCGACGCAGGCTGGCAAGGCGACGGTCCCAGCGCGCCGGTCCTCCACTCGATCGCCACGTTCCGAAGCTCGGGCCGATCGCCCGCGGCGGCGCCGGACCTGATGTTCTGGCTCACCGACCCAGCCAGCGCCGGCGCGGGCTTCTACTTCGACCCCGTCCTGCTCAAGCCAGAATCTCGGGGCTCGGTCCGGCTCCGATCGGCAGATCCGGGCGACCCGCCACGCATCGCCCTGCCCGACCTCGAGGCGGCGGACGCCGATCGATTGGCCGAGGGCTATCGGCTGTGGATCGCCCTCGCGAACCATCCGGCCGTTCGTCGACTCTGTGCCAACGCCGCCCCGTCCGAGCCGCGATCCGCCGCAGCGCTACGGGACCGCGTCCGCGAAGCCGCGTACTCGAACCCGCACGTCGTCGGCACCTGCCGAATGGGACCGGACCCCACGAGCGGCGACGTCGTCGACGAGGTCGGCCGGGTCCACGGCATCGCGGGGCTCAACGTGATCGATGCCTCGATCATCCCCGAGGCGCCGGCGGGCTTCCCGCACCTGATCACGATCATGCTGGCCGAACGCCTCGCCGAACGCCTCTCGACCGATCTCGCTCTGGCGTCCTGACGTCCATCCACGTGACCCGGCCGCGGGGTCATTCGTGACATGCGCGTGCCGCGAGTGCCGTGGAGGGCGAACCGGGCCGTGAGGACCTTCGGCCCTTCGGCAGGCGCCTCCTTGGGGCCCACCATGGCCGCGTCCGGGGCGACCCGGTCGCCCCGATCGACCCGGTCGAGCAGGATGGACATGCCGATGCTCTCTGACGACAAGCTCGCCGAAGCCCGCGCGGCTCTGCCGGTCCTCCGGTCGGCGCCTGCCGCGCTCCTCGACGAGTTCCGCCGAATCGCATTCATCGCCCGCATCCCAGCGGGCCGGAATGTCTTCGTCGAGGGGGATCGGGTCGGGGCGATCCCGCTGCTGATCAGCGGAACCGTCCGCGTGTACCAGGTCGGCGAGACCGGTCGCGAGGTGACGCTGTACCGGTTCCGACCCGGGGAGTCGTGCGTCCTCACCGCGAACGCCATCCTGACCGGGCAGGGATTCCCGGCGATCGCGACCGTCGAGGATGAGGCCGAGGCGGTCATGGTCCCCGCGGAGACCTTCAGCCGATGGGTCGGCCGAGACGATCTCTGGCGGCAGTTCTTCGTCGATCTGGTCGCCCAGCGACTGGCGAGCGTCATGTCCGTGGTCGACGAGGTGGCATTCAAGCGCCTGGACCAGCGCGTCGCAGCCCTCCTCGCACGCCGGGCTCGCGACACACCGAGCGTGCGGATCACCCACCAGGAGATCGCTGCCGAGCTGGGCAGCGCTCGCGAAGCCGTCAGCCGGGTGCTCGAGGATCTCGCCGCGAAGGGACTGGTGCAGCCCGGCCGCGGCACGGTCGTCGTGCCCGATGTCGCGGCCCTCGAGGCCATCGCGAGAACGGTGACCTAGTCACCGACAGCGACTCGTCGTCTCGCGAGGATCAGCTCATCGACCTCACGCGACACAGGAGCTTCAGAGATGAGTTGGTTCGTCAGGTTCATGGTTTCGCCGATCGGCCGCGCGGCGCGCATCGTCGCCGGCGCCGCAATGATCGGTGGTGGGCTCTTCGTGATCGGCGGGACGCCCGGTGCCATCGTCGCCGCGGTCGGCCTCGTGCCGCTCGTCGCAGGCGCTGTCGACGGCTGCCTGTTCGCCCGGCTGTTCGGCTATCACCTCAGCGGATCGCGAACGCGCGCCGCGCTGTAGACCGCAGCCCTCAGGCCGGCACCGTCTCGCGAATCGCCCCGGCGGGCGCCCGATGACGACGGTGCCGGTCGTCTTGATCCCGGTCACCCTCCCGGCATCGAACTCTGCGTCCGGTGCGATCCGGGTGGGCAGAGTCAGGCCCGACCGAGCAGCCAGAACGTTCGCAGCCGGCCCTTGCCCTTCACGTCCGTAACGCCCCGATCCTCGAAGCGGAAGGCGTCTCCCAACCGCTCGCGGACGGCCGCGGTCACCTGGATCCGGCCCGGGACGCCGTGGGACTCCATCCTGCTGGCGGTGTTCACGGCATCGCCCCAGACGTCGTAGATGAACTTCCGGCGCCCGATGACGCCGGCCACCACCGGACCGCTGTCGATGCCGATGCGAATGTCGATTTCCAGGTCGAGGCGATCGCGCAGCGCGTGGAGCTCGGACAGCATCTCGAGGGCCATATCAGCGGCCGCTGCGGCGTGATCCGCACGAGCCTCGGGCAGCCCGGCGACCACCATGTACGCGTCGCCGATGGTCTTGATCTTCTCGAGGCCGTGGCGTTCCGCGAGGTCATCGAAGGCGGTGAAGATCTCGTCGAGGACCGCCACGACCCGGGCGGCGGGCGTGCGCTCGACGAACGGCGTGAAGTTCGCGACGTCAGCGAACACGACGGTCGCCGCCTCGTGGCTCTCGGCGATGACGCCGGCATCGCGCTTCAGGCGATCGGCAATCTTCTTCGGGAGGACGTTGAGCAGCAGCACGTCGGATCGGCGGAGGGCCGCCTCACGAGCACGGACGAAGTACTGCATCAGGAGATAGGCGGTCAGCGAGACGCCGCCGATGTTCAGGGCGAAGAACGCCACCCGGATCGGGTCCGGGATGGCGGCGGCGTGTGACGCCAGGCCCGGGTCCAGCCACGCGGAGAGTCCGGTCAGGGCCAGGAAGCCGATGAACCATGGCACCGCGGCATCGGCCCGGTAGAAGAACAACGCCCCGAACGCGGCGATGAGGGCCCACAGGCTGACGGCGCTCGAGGCCTCGTAGCCGCCAAGGCTCCACTGGAGCAGGAACGGCAGAGCGAGCATCAGGCCGAGCTGGCTCAGCCGCAGGAAGCGATAGCCTTTCGTCCGGCTGAAGAGCACGAGGCTCGCGAACGAGACGACCTGGTAGGCGAACGGGATCGCCGCGGACACCGGCAGCCCGAGGGCGAGGTAGGTCGCGACCCACCCGACTGCAAGCACCATCACCGTCGAGGCGGCGATCGTCAGGGTGGCCTTCTGGGCGCGGACCTCGTCATCGTCGTCCGGGCGAACGCCGAGCAGGGCAAGGCGTGAGATGTGCCGCACCAGGACCGGGGAGGCGGGACGCGCCATGGCGTGGACAGTCTGACAAACCGCCATCCGCGGCGGGCCGTTCGGACCGTGCGACGGGCGACCACGCCGGGCCATGCTCGATGCATGAATGTCCTGCTGATCCTCAACGACGGTCCCTACGGCACGGAGCGGTCGTACAACGGCCTGCGCCTCGCGCTCGCGCTTGCCAAGCGCGACGAGACGACCGTTCACGTGTTCCTCATGGCCGATGCCGTCGGGTGCGGGAAGGCGGGCCAGACCACGCCCGAGGGCTACTACAACCTCGGTCGGATGCTGAAGAGTCTCGCGAGTCGCGGGACCGCGATCGGGGCGTGCGGCACGTGCATGGACGCGCGCGGGTTCACCGACTCGGAGCTGGCCGACGGTATCCGGCGATCATCGATGGCCGAGCTGGCCGAGTGGACGGCAACGTCGGACAGGGTCGTCACGTTCTAGCCACGCACCGCGGGCGTCGTCTCAAGCCTCAGCTGCCGAACCAGCCCGTCAGACGATCCGCCTCGAACGCGGCCTTCGAGGCGACGGCCTCGGCTGACGGCTGTGCGATCGAGACGCCCGGCGGATCTGCGAGGAACCGCCCCTGGACAGCGGCGGCGCGACCCTCGCCAACCTCGGCATAGCAGACACCCTCGCCCGCGAACGTCGCCGAGCTGGCTCGCCCGGCGATCTCATCCGCGATTCGTTCGGCGGCGACGTAGCCCTCGGCTTCGGCGAAGACGCCGGCCTTCGGGAGCGCCAGGCCATTGGCGAGCTTGATGATGGTGCAGTCCCCGATCGCGTACACGCCGCGGAAGCCCGTCTCCAGCGTCGTCGGGTTGACGGAGACCCAGCCGCCCGGGACTGCCAGTCCCGCGTCGACGAGAAGCGCCGGACAGCGGTGCGGCGGGATCCCGAACAGCACGTCGAACGGAAGGGTCGTGTCATCAGAGAACCGCACTGTCCCCGGCGTCACCTCGATGGCCGCGTGTCCGCGATGGAACGTGATGCCGGCGGCTTCGAGGATGGCGTCCACCTTGGCGCTCTCGGTCGGGCCGACGACGGGCAGCGCGATGGGCATCGGCCCGAACACCGCAACGCTGACCGTGGCCGCCCGCCGGTCCAGGAGCTCCTTCGCGAGCAGGGCCAGCTCGAACGGGCCAGGCGGGCAGGCGTACGGCAGGCCGAAGACGCCGATGAGCAGGCGACCGGATCGCATGCCCGCCAACGCATCGTGCCCGCGTGTCGCGAGGTCGCGGTCCCAGACGTTGATCCCGTGCTCGACGAGGCCTGGGATGGCCCCGGGGACCTGATCCGCGCCGAGGGCCACGACCAGCGCGTCTGCGGCAAGCCACTCGCCATCGACGGACACGCGCAGCCCGGCCGGGTCGACGGCTTCGACCGTGCCTTCGACGACCTCGATGCCCCTTGATCTCAGGGTGGCGAGGGACCGAGCCCCATCACGAAGGCGATGCGAGCCGACCACGGCCCACGTCTTGCGGAGGCCCATGACGAACTCGCTCCGCCGATCGACCAGTGTCACGCGGTCGTTCGGACCGAGACGCCATCTCAGACGGGTCGCCGCCGCGATGCCCCCGAAGCCACCGCCCAGGACGAGCACACGTGCCATCGTTGCCTCGGCTCCTGGCTGACACCACCCCTCGCCCAGGTCGGTCCGTCAGCCCAGGGCGGAGCGGGCCTTCTCCGCGCTGTCGACCCCGAAGGCAACCACCATCTGGCCGCCCGCCATGCCCATCGGCACGACCAGCTCGACGTTGACCCCGGCGTCGGCGAGGCGCCGGGCAACCGCAGCGAGACCGCCCGCTTGATCGGCAACATTGCTCGTCACGGCCGCGATCGTCCGGAATGCCACGTTTGCCGATTTGAGCGCGGCGCTCGCTCCCGTTTCGTCGTCGGTCAGAAAGCCGAAGCCGCCCGTCGATCCGAAGCCGATTCCGGCGCCGGTCGTGATGTTCACGCCTGCCGTGCCAAGCGCCCCGGTCACCCGCGCCAGGGCACCCGGCCGGTTCTCGAGCTCCACGATGAAGGCGTTCACGTGTCCCTCCTCGTCCTGTCACGACCCCGCGCTCACTCGCCCATGCGAGCTCGTCTGGCGATGCATTGTCCGCCCGTTGGCAACGTTGCCGGCCCTTGTTCACGACGGATGGCCCGTGCCCACAAGGCCGTCTGGAACATCTCAGTGACGACTGTGATGTTCATCGTGGCCTGAGATCCGTCGGCAGCGAGGTGCGCCCGTGAAGACCGTCCTGACCCGTCTCGAGGACTTCCGCCTGCTGCCGCTCTTCGTGGTCGTCAGCATGGCGATCGGCGTGGCCGTCGGGAACGCGCTCCGGATCTCGGACTTCACCCTGACGCCACCGATCGACGCACTGAAGTCAATCGCAGGAGGGACCTTCCAGCTCACCGTCGCGAACGCGATCAGCCTGGGGGTGCCGATCGGCCTCTTCGCGATGATGTACCCGGCGATGACGAACATCCGGCTCGGCGAGGTGGGCGCCGCGTTTCGGTCGCCGCGCCAGCTCGGGGTCGTCCTCGCCTTCAACTACCTGGTCGCGCCGTTCGTCATGTTCGGCCTCGCCAACGCGTTCGTGGCGGATCCCGAGCTCCGAACCGGCCTGGTCCTGTACGGCCTGGCGCCGTGCATCGCGATGGTCATCATCTTCACGTTCCTCGCCAGGGGGAACACCCCGATGGCCCTCGTGTTCGTGGCCCTGAACTCGATTGCCCAGATGCTGCTCATCCCGCTCTACGCGCGGCTCCTCATCGGCGAGGTGAGTTTCGACGTCTGGGTCGTTGCCGAGAGCGTCGTCCTGTACCTCGGGCTGCCGCTCGTGCTGGGTGTCGTGACCCGGATGCTCGTCGTCCGGCGACGCGGCGAGGGCGGGATGGATGCCCTCAAGCCGGCGCTCAACGGGCTCTCGATCCTGGGCCTGCTGTTCACCCTGATCGTGATGTTCGCCCTGAAGGGCGACCTCATCCTGGAGCGACCCGGGATCGTCGCCGAGATGGCGATCCCGATGACGCTGTTCTTCCTGGCGATGTTCTTCGTCGTGCTGCTCGTCGGCTGGCGGCTCCGGTTCACGTACCGCGACGCGGTCGCGGTGGCGTTC
Source organism: Chloroflexota bacterium (assembly GCA_016200665.1). Lineage (GTDB taxonomy): Bacteria > Chloroflexota > Limnocylindria > Limnocylindrales > CSP1-4 > UBA5189. The sequence goes on from JACQEG010000044.1 coordinate 50,452, forward strand.
AACGCGACCGGGCGCGACTTCGAGATCGCGATCGCCATTGCGATCACGGCCTTCAGCCCGACGGTCGCGCTGGCCACCGTCGTCGGCCCGCTGATCGAGGTGCCCGTGATGCTGTTCCTGGTCTGGTCGGCGATGCGCCTCGGGCCGCGCCTGTTCGGCATGCGGCCGGTGCCCCTCACAACGGCCGGGGCCGTCGTGCCATGACGACCCAGCTCCCGGTCGTCTGCGTGCCGCGCCTCGACCTCAGGGCCCCGGACGTGATCGACGCGGTCGCAGCCGCCTCGCTCATCGCCGACCCGAGCCGGGCCGCGATCCTCGCGATGCTCGCCGATGGGCCCGTGTGCGTGTGCGAGATGGCGGCTGCCCTCGGCGCCCGCGAGAACAACGTGAGCAACCACCTCGCGAGGCTCCGCGACGCTGGCCTGGTCCGGGCGAGCCGGCACGAGGCCAACGCACGGTTCCTGTACTACGAGCGCGACGAGGCTGCGGTCGCGGCTGCACGCGCAGCCCTCGCTGACGTCCTGCGATGACATCCGTGGCCGTTCGCCGGACGCACGTGCCCCTGGCGCTCGCGGTCCTCGTGGCCGGCGCAGCGTGGCTCGTCGCCTGGTTCGTCAACCAGCCGGCGGCCGACTGGCTCGCCTACGACGTGCTCCGCCTCGACCGTGGCTCGCACCTCGGCGACGCGGTGGCGTTCTTCCTGCTCGACGTCCCCAAGGTCCTGTTGCTGCTCACGGGCATCGTCACGCTGGTCTCGTTCCTGCGTTCGTTCGTCTCGCCGGAGCGGGTCCGCGCCGCCCTCGCTGCTCGGGGCGTCCTGCCGGGCACCATGGCCGCGGCCGGGTTCGGCGTCGTCACGCCGTTCTGCTCGTGCTCGGCCGTGCCGCTGTTCATCGGCTTCGTCGAGGCTGGCGTGCCGCTCGGGGTGACCTTCGCCTTCCTCGTCGCCAGCCCGATGGTCAACGAGGTGGCGCTCGTCCTGCTGTGGGGCCTGTTCGGCCCGGCGATCGCCCTCGCCTACATGGCCTCGGGCCTCGTCGTGGCGGTGGCCGCCGGCCTGCTCATCGGCCGCCTCGGGCTCGAGTGCTACGTCGAGGACTACGTCTGGCGGATCCACGCCGGAGGCGCGCTCTCCCTGGCCCGGCCGACGATCGAGGAGCGCCTCCGCGAGGCCTGGCGCTCAACAGCCGAGATCGTGGGCAAGGTCTGGCCGTTCGTCGTGGCGGGGATCGGGGTCGGGGCGCTCATCCACGGCTTCGTGCCGACGGATCTGGTCGTCTCGCTGGGCGGGCGGGACAACCCGCTTGCCGTCCCGGCGCTCGTGGCGCTCGGGGTTCCGCTGTACAGCAATGCCGCGGGCACCATCCCGATCGTCGAGGCGCTGATCGGCAAGGGCCTGCCGCTCGGCTCCGCCCTCGCGTTCATGATGGCCGTCACCGCCCTCTCGGTGCCCGAGCTCGTGATCCTGCGCCGGGTCATGAAGCCGCGACTCATCGCCGCCTTCGTCGGCACCGTGACCATCGGCATCCTCGTCGTCGGCTACGGCTTCAACCTGCTCATCGCCTGAAGGAGATCGTCATGCACGTCATCGAGGTCCTGGGGCACGGCTGCGAGAAGTGCCGGCACGTCGAGAAGGTCGTTCGCGAGTCTGTCGACGCCATGGGAATCGAGGCGGAGATCCGCCACGTCACCGACGACGCCTCGATCGCCGCCAGCGGCATCCTCTCGACGCCCGGCCTCGTCATCGATGGCCGGCTCGTGCTGGCCGGCCGGATCCCGACCCGCGAACAGCTCGCGGGCTGGCTGGAGGGCGAGTAACGCGCGTCAGCGCCCTGAATCGCCAGGCGGGCTCGCCGCGGCGCCGCGCCCTATGCGTTTCCCTCGGGACGGTGCGGCCGGGCGCCCCCGACAGGCGACGCATGGAGGACGGGGTCGTGATGGCGCGTGAGCTCGTGCGGGTCGGCGCCCCCGTGACCGCACGGGTTCACGTGGATGACGACCGTTTCGAGATGTCGGACCTCGTGCAGGAGGCGGTGTCGCACCTCCTCTGAGACGCGGTGTCCCTGGGCGACGCTCAGGTCGCAGTCGACGGTGATGGCCAACGAGGCCTCGACGGCGTGACCGAGCCATCGCACCCGCAGACGGTCAACCGACTGGACCTCCGGCACCGAGGCGACGATGGTCTCGACCTGCTCGACGAGCTCGGGCTCAACGGCGTCCATCAGTCGGCCGAGCATCTGGCCGGCGGCCTGCTTGAGAACCGCGAGGATCACGGCGGTGATCAGGAGACCGACGAGCGGGTCGGCGAGCGGGTACCCGGCGGCGACGCCGAGCGCCCCGGCGACGACGGCGAGCGAGGTCAGGCCGTCGGTCCGGGCGTGGTACCCGTCCGCGACGAGGGCCGCCGAGCCGATCGCTCGTCCGACCCGGATCCGGTAGGCGGCCACCGCCTCGTTCCCGGCGAAGCCGATGAGGCCGGCCCCGATGACGATCGGGATGTTCGTGATGGGCTCGGGACTGACGAGCCGGCTGATCGATTCCGCGGCGGCGAGGATCGCCGAGCCGGCGATCATGACCAGCACGAAGAGTCCCGCGAGGTCCTCCGCGCGGCGGTAGCCGAACGTGTAGCGCCGGGTCGCGGCACGAGCACCGAGCGCGAAGGCGATCCACAGCGGGATGGCGGTGAGCGCATCGCTGAAGTTGTGGATCGTGTCCGCGAGGAGGGCGACCGAGCCCGAGACGAGGACCACCGCCAGCTGGCCGACGGCGGTCAGCCCAAGACCCACGAGCGAGACCTTGAGGGCACGAATGCCGCGCCGGTCGCTCGTCAGGGCGTCATCGATCGAGTCGCCGGGATCGTGGCTGTGGCCGGCGAACAGCTCGACGATGCGTCGCAGCCGACCCGGGTGATCGTGCTCGTGCCCTCGACCATCGGCCACCGACCCAGGGCCGTGCGCGTGCCCGTGGTCTGGGTCGCGGTCGTTATCGCTCGGCATGTCGCCTCGGGTGCTGATCCGCGCCCACATGGTCCACCCATGGGAGCTTGCGTCAAGAGCCTAGTCGGCCGAGTGTCGGCTCGCCCTAGCCCTCGTCGCCTGCCTCGGCCAGCTCCGCGAGCCGCTCGGCGTTCCGGATGACGACCCGGTGCTTCGTCGTGTCGAGCAGGCCGCGCCGCCGGAAGTCGGCGAGCGTGTGGGCGAGGGTCTCGCGCGTCGTGCCGATCATCTCGGCAAGCTCCTGCTGGGTGAGGCGCGCCTGGATGAGAGTCCCGGCGGCGGTCTCCGAGCCGAACCGGTGGGCGAGGTCGAGGAGCCGCCGCGCCAGGCGCTGGCCGACGCGCTGATAGGCCATCGCCTCGAGCTCGCGCTCGGCCTCCTGAAGACGCCGCGAGAGGAACGTGATGATGTTGACCCCAACGAGCGGGTAGCGCTCGACGAGGCGTCGCAGCTCGTCCGGCGTGATCGTGCAGACGACCGCGGCATCGATCGTTTCCGCATACGCCTCCGGCACGCGATCCTGCCCCAGCAGCCGCATGTCGCCGAGGATCGTGCCCGGTTCGTAGATGTCGAGCGTGAGCTGCTTGCCGTCGGGGGTCACGCGGTAGACGCGGACCCGGCCCCGCTTGAGGATGTGGATCCGGTCGGGTGGATCGTCGGGCGAGAGGATGACCTGGCCGGGCTGGCAGTGGGTCATCGTCGTCGAATGCCCGATGGCCTCGATGTCCGCCTCCGACAGGCCGCCGAACAGCTCGAGCTCGCGGAGCAGGCCCAGCTTCTCGGCCGTGGATCGCCGCTGCGCGATCGTCATTCGGCGGCCTCGAGGCGGAGCAGGGCGCCGTCCTCGAACACGGCACCCACGTCCAGGCCGATGCGCCGGAACAAGGCGGCCGGGAGCCCGATATCGCCGAGGTAGATCCGGCCGGCGCGGTCGCGCCCGCGGTCGCGCACCAGGCCCTGCTTCGGCAGGGCAAGGGTGAGGGTGGCGCTCGCCGTCACGGCCGTTCCGGCGGCCTCGCCGGTGTCTGGGTCGATGCCCGACGGAAGGTCGAGGCTGATCACCGCGGCGCCCCGTCGAGCGAGTCGATCGATGAGCCACCCCACGCCGTCGCGCGGCGGCCCGGAGCTACCGTACCCGAGCAGCGCATCGATGACGACGTCCGCGGTCGCGAGCTCCCGCTCAACCTCGTCGTCGGGGACGTCGTGGATCGCGACGCAGCAGTCGATCGCCATGTCGAGGAGCGTCCCGAGCTGGTGGCGACCGGCGTCGCACAGCCGGCTCGCAGGACGCGCGAGGATGACCCGGACCGAGGCGCCACGGTTGGCGAGATGACGGGCGGCGACCAGCCCGCCCCCGCCGTTGTTGCCGGGCCCGACCGCCACGACGACTCGCCGACCGCGGACGTGCCCGCCGAGCTCGAGGCGCACGACCTCCGCGAGGTGCGCGCCGGCGAGCTCCATCATCTGGCCGAGGGCGATGCCGAACTCGTCGACCGCGAGGCGGTCGACCTCGGCCATCTCGGCCGCCGTGACGGCCGGGACCGAGTCGAGCGGCCGGATCGGGAGGCTCGGCGCATCGATCACAGGCGGTGCTCCGCGGCCTGCTGTCGAGCGCTCGGCGCGACGTTGGGCACGCCCCGCGTCCGAGCCGATGCCCACACCAGGCCGAGCGCCGCGCCCCACATCAGGTGGCCGGCGAGGAAGGCGCCCCCGTTCAGGTTCAGAACGAGCGGATCGACGGCGGGCACGACGCCGTACCACATGACGATGAACACGGCGACGCCCGAGGCCGCGCCCGCCCCGGCGAGCGCCATCGTCCCGAGGGCGCGACGTGCGACAAGGAGGCCGAAGACCGACGCGAGAATCACCGAGTTCATCATGTGCCCTGCGAGCCCGAGCAGCAGGGCCACGAGGTCGAACGGGATCGGGTTGGCGGAGCCCTGCAGGCTTCGCACCATGGTCGCCCCGATCGCGATCGGGGGCCCGAACACGCCCGCGCCGGCGGGCAGGACGGCCTCGACGATCATCTCCCACATGGCGAGGACGAGGCTGGCGATGACGCCGCCGATGATCACGGCTCGCGGACCCATGGAGTAGCTCCTTGCTGACTGGACGCTGGTCGGGCCAGTCTCGGAGGCAGCGACCGGGCCTGGCTGTGAGCCGGCTCACAGCGCCGAGATTCAGGGCCCGAGTAGGCTGACGCCCATGGAGATCCTTCGGCGCCTCGCCTCGCCTCGTCAGGCCTGCTCACACGTCCCGTCGGCCCTGCCGGCACCAGCGGCGGATCGCTGCGAGGAGTGCGGCAGCGACTTCAACCTCCGGATGTGCGCGACGTGCGGCCACGTCGGGTGCTGCGAGTCGCAGGCCGGCGATGCGCGCCGCCACGCGCTCACCGAAGGACACCCGGTCATCGTGTCGATGCCCGTCGGTGGTGGCTTCACGTGGTGCTACGAGGAGCGGGCGTATGTCGGCTAGGCGGTTCGCGGGCGCAGCAGCTGCCGCCGTCCGGACCATCGATGGCCGATTCCTCGCCTGGACCCTGATCTGGACGGCCGGCTCGCTCCTCGCGTTCGGCGTCCTGAACGCGATCATCCCGACCCCATTCTTCGCGCGGCCGATCGCGCCGGAGCCGTTCGCGATCGTCGTCTGGATCGTGTCCGCCCCGCTCGTGGGCCTCGTCGCCGCAACGTACTCGTCGCCCGCCCGAGCTGACGGGGCGGCGCTCCCGCTCGCCCAGCTGCCTCCGCGGAGGCAGGGCGGCACGCTCGCCTCTGTCGCCGGGTTCGGCACGTTTCTCGCGATCGGCTGTCCGGCCTGCAACAAGGTCGCCCTGATCGTGCTCGGGACGAGCGGCGCGCTGTCGATTTACGCGCCTCTCCAGCCGCTCATCGGCGCGCTGTCGCTGGGCCTGCTGGTCGTCACCGTCGGGTGGCGGTTCCGACTGCGGGCGGACGGTGGGGCCTGCCCGACGTGAGCTCTCCGGACGCCAGGCGCACGCCGAACATCGAGCTCCTCTGGTTCGCCGACTGCCCGAATCACCCGGCCGCTCGCCGAATGCTCGAGGAGGCCATCGCCGAGCTCGCACCGGGCGCCCAGATCCGCGACGTCGATGCGACGGACCCCGCGATCGCGGCGGCTCTCCGGTTTCCGGGCTCGCCCACGATCCGCGTCGATGGACGCGATATCGACCCGTCCTTCGTCGATCCCGGCGACTACACCCCGCGGTGCCGGCTCTACTGGACGGACGCCGGCCTCCGGGGCATCCCCGAGCGCCGCTGGATCGAGGCCGCGCTCGGCGCGCGCGAGGCCACGTCGTGATCTGGTCGGACGAGGCCCGCCGCGAGCTGCCCCTGCGGGCCAGCGGACGCCGGCTGCTGCTCGACTACTTTGCGACGCGCTGCTGCGGTCGCAACGTGAACGTCGGCGACGTCGATCTCCGCTGGGCACGATCAAGCGACTCGATCGCCGAGGACTTCCTGCCGCTGCCCGCGCCTCCCGGCGTCGATGCCTACATCCAGCGCGACCTCGTGGCCGTCCTCGAGGCCGCCGGAGCGCGGATCGTCATGCGTGGCTGGAGCCGACTCCGCCGTCCCTCGATCGAGCTCGCCGACGGCGCCGCCTGGCTCGACTTCGTCGGCAGCTGCCGGACCCGCAGCCTGCCTCGGTAGATCGCACCCCGGCTCGGCCGGGCACGTGCTTGGAATCGAAAGGCCCCCGACGTCGGGGGCCTTTCGTTCAGGCGCTGGGTGGGTCAGTGGCTGGCTGCGTCCTTGAGACCACCGGGCTCATCGGCGTTGGAGCCCTGCGCAGCGGCTGCCGCGGAACCCTTCGCCTTGCCGGCTGCGGCATTCGCCTGGCCCAGGGCCTTGGCAGCCGCGGAAACGGCCGCGCCATGGGTCTTGGCGAGGGCCGAGACCGCTTCTCCGCGGGCCTTGCCACTGACGTAGTCGGCGGCCTGCGCGACGGCGGAGACGGCCTGACCGTGGCCCTTGGCGGTGCCGGAGACGCCGCCTGCGGCGAGAACGACCGCCGTGGACAGCACACTGACCGTGAGCGCCCCGGCGATGATGGAGAGGATGCGTCGCATGTCGATGGGTTCCTCGTGAGGACGCAGGTCGAGCGTCGTGTTGGATAACGAACGATGAGGCCGATCGTTTGGCTGTGCAACGCGGACGGAAGTCACGGTACCGATGTTGCGATGTCGCCGGACAACGGCCGCTCTGGACGGATCGGATGCAGGGTGGTGAGATGAGGTCCCGTTCGCTCCACAGGCGCCACCTGGTCGGTGGGCTCGCCGCCATGCTCGTCCTGGCCCTGGCTGCCTGCGGCCCCAGCCCGTCATCGACCGCGGTGGCGACACTGCCGGCCACCATGACCCCGGGTCCCTCCGCGGCCCCGCCCGGCACGGGGACGGCGATCCCGAGCAGCGCGACCGGCTTCGCGTTCGACGCGGAGTCGGTCGCCGGCTACTACGAGACCCGGGGCTACGCGTGCACCGCCCCACAGCCGAGCTCGCTGGCGACGGGCTACCAGTTCACGTCCTGCCAGCTCCTGGATGCCAACGGCCGGACGCGCGTCGTCGGCGTCGTGACGGACCCGAACGACGATCTCGCCGACGGGTTCACGAGCATCCGCGGAACGGCCTCCGAGACCGTCCTCGACCCATCGGTCGCCCTCGACCCGTTCGCGGCCTTCCTCGGCGCGATGCTGGGCCCGACGCGCGGTGAAGCGCTCCTCACCTGGCTGGCCGAGCACATCGGCGATTCGTTTGCCGAGACGACGTCCGGCGACCTCCACGTCGCCACGTACATCAAGGGCGAGGACCACTCGACCATCTACGTCGAGATCGCCAACCAGGCCTACCTCGAGGCGCCCGCACCCAGCCCGAGCTGAGCAGCGTCGAACGTCGTCGCCTGCCCGGCCGGCGATCGCTCAGATCGCGTCGCCGAGGTACGCCTGCTCGCCGTGGATCGCGCTGTCGAGGCCCATCTCCTCCGTCGCCGAGGTGACTCGGACGGGCGTCACCCGGTCGATGAGCCACAGCATCCCGTAGGTGAACCCGAAGGCCCAGACTGCGGCGAACGCTGCGGCGGCCACCTGCTTGAAGAGGAACCCCGCGTCGCCGGCCAGCAAGCCGTCGACACCGCCCGGATTGAACGCCTTCGTGGCAAAGATGCCGAGCAGGACGACCCCAGTGAGGCCGCCGACGGCGTGGACGCCCCAGACGTCGAGGGCGTCATCGAGCTTGAGCCGGTTCTTCAGGTTCACGGCTGCGTAGCACACGACCCCGGCGACGATTCCGATCAGGACGGCGGCGAGCGGCGACACGTACCCCGCGGCAGGGGTGATGGTCGCGAGCCCGGCAACGGCGCCGGTCAGGAGGCCGAGGAAGCTCGGCCGGCGCTCGAACCGCCAGGCCACCGCGAGCCAGGCGATCGCGGCGAACGATGCGGCGACATCGGTGTTCAGGAACGCGACCGCGGTCGTGCTGTCGACCCGGAACTCGCTCCCGGCGTTGAAGCCGTACCAGCCGAACCACAGCAGCCCGGTGCCGAGCGCGACGAGCGGGATGCTGTGCGGCCCGCGGTCCTGAAACGCCCGCTTGCCGACATAGACGACGGAAGCCAGAGCCGCCATGCCGGCGATGGCATGAACGACGATGCCGCCTGCGAAGTCCCTGACTCCCCATTGCGCGAGGAAGCCGCCGCCCCACACCATGTGGACGAACGGGAAGTACACGAACAGCAGCCAGGCCGTCAGGAAGATCATGTAGGCCTTGAAGCTGACCCGGTTCGCGAATGCGCCGGTGATGAGGGCCGGGGTGATGATGGCGAACATCATCTGGTAGCCGATGAACACGATTTCGGGGATCGATGCATTCAAGGGCGAGGGACTGTCGAGCGTCACCCCGTTCAGGAACGCCTTGTCGAGGTTGCCGATGATCCCGCCGACGTCACCCGAGAAGCTCAGCGAGTAGCCCACGACGACCCAGATCACGGTCGTCCAGCCCATCGACACGAAGCTCTGGATCATGATCGCGAGGACGTTCCGGCGGCCGACGAGGCCGCCGTAGAAGAACGCCAGCCCGGGCGTCATGAGCATCACGAGGCTGCTGGCAAGCAGCATGAACCCCGTGTTCCCGGTATCCAGGTTCGGCACGACCTACTCCTTCAGGGACATGGCTGGCACGGCATCGTTGTCGAGCCCCGTGGCTCACGCGCAGTCTCCACCCGCAGGCAACCGTCGTGGCGGGCCACCCGGCCCGAGGACCGCGTGACCCTGTACCCGCGCGACACCGGCCTCATGGCAGGCGAGGGTGTGTCCGGGCCTACGCGCCGCCCTTGATCGTGTCCGCGATGAGCTCGAACGCCGGCGGGAAGGTGAGCAGGAAGCCCAGCCCCAGCAGGACGGACGTCGCGATGACCACGTTCCGCCACGGCAGCTCCTTGCCGCGGAAGGCGACGTGGAGGCCGATCCACGAGACGACGTAGACGATCGTCGAGACGGCGACCTTCCCGGACAGCGGGCCGACGCCGCTGCCCAGGCCGTAGTTCTTCGAGAAGTCGAGGGCCTTGCTGATGTCGGCATTGGCGTCGTTGAGGACGACCAGGAGGCCCAGGGTGAAGCACGCCGCCGCGGCGGCGATGAACGCGGCCGCGACCGGGCCGTTGGGCTTGGTATCGGTGGACTGCATGGCTCGATCCCTCCTCAGGCGACCGGTGCGGCCTTGGTGATGAGCGCGCCGTACAGGCCGGCAACGCCCGCCGCCACGAAGGCCAGGACGAACAGCACCAGGACCGCACGGCGGATCTCGCCGCGCCGGATCAGCTGGACGCCGTAGTAGGCGACGGCAAAGGCGACCGCGGTGGCGAGGAACGGAGCCATCCAGGCGATGTGCTCCTTCCACTCCATCCCGAAGTTGTGCCAGGCCGCGGTCGCCGCATCGGCAACGAGCTTGGCCTTCGGGTAGTCGGTGAGATCGGTCGTGCCCACCGGGACCCCGGCCCGGTACCACGGGTAGACGATGAACGTCCCGGTGATGACGGTGAGCCACGCGACGACGGCCATGACGGTCGTGCCCAGGCGCAACCGGCGGGTTCGCTCCTGGACGCCCTCCTCGGTCACGAGGGACGCGCGCAGGCTGTACAGGCTGGCGAGCCCGCCGCCGAACGCGAGCAGGAACAGGGCGCCGAGCGTCATGCCGTGGACCAGGGCCCACGTCTCGCGGCTCGTGAGCGCACCGAAGAACTCGGGCATTGAAGGAGCCTCCTAGCTGTGGACGGCGGCCAGAGAGTCGGGGACGCCGCTCCTTGTCGAGGTCAATCTCCCGTAGACACGCATCATCGACACGGGCCGAATGGCCTGTAGCCGGGCCCCGAACGTCACGCCCGTCGGCCGCTGCGCGGGCGGGATCGTCGAGCTCGGCCCGCGGGTCACGCGCTGAGGCCGAGCTCCGCCATCAGGCCGCGGACGCGGCGCTCGATGTCATCCCGGATCAACCGGACAGCCTCGATCGACTTGCCCGCCGGATCCTCAAGCTCCCAGTCGACATAGCGCTTGCCGGGGTAGAACGGGCAGGCGTCGCCGCAACCCATCGTCACGATGACATCGGTCGCCCGGACGTCGTCGTCGTCCCAGTGGCGGGGGCGCTCGGCGCTGATGTCGATCCCCTGCTCCGCCATCGCCGCGACGACGGCCGGGTTCAGTTGCGCCGCCGGCTCGGAGCCGCCGGAGAAGACCGCGACGCGATCGTCGCCGAGGTGGCGCAGGAACGCTGCCGCCATCTGGGAGCGGCCGGCGTTGTGCACGCACAGGAACAGGACGCCGGGCTTCACGACACGCTCATCGCCTGGGCCGAGGATCTCCCGGCTGCGCAACGAGGCCACCGCCGCGGACCGTCGCGCCCACGACCATCGCGGCCCCGACCAGCACGATGTTCTTGATGATGTACTGGCCCTCGAGCGTCGGCGCGTACGGGAACTGGGTGAATGTCTCGGTCGGGAAGAGGAACAGTGGCGTGATCGTGCCGGCCATCTGGACGATCAGCAGGGCCAGGGTCGCCCGCAGGAACCTGCCGCTGAGCAGGCCCAGGCCGATGAGCGTCTCCCAGGCGGCGAGGATCGGCAGCGAGACCTGGGGCGTGATGGCGCCCAGCGAGAGCGTCTCGATCGTGCGGGCCGCGAGATCCTGAGCCGGGCTGAGGCCGGGGAAGAACTTCAGGGCGCCGAACCACAGGAACACGATCCCGAGGCCGAGCCGCAGGACCGGGATCCCGATTCGCGCCAGCGTCGCGGTGATCCGGGCATCGAGCGGCTCGATGGCCTTCCAGGCTCGATCGACGATCGCCGGTGTGCTTGCCATGCGGGCTCAGCATGCCACCGACCGGCGCGGAAGGCCCTGGACAGGTGGTCCAGCGCGGCCCACGACCGCCACATCGGCCGACGGCCGGCCGTCGGCAGGGCACCCCAGAGCAACGACGGAGGATCCATGGACCCTCGCCTCGCTCGGCGCGTCGCGCTCGCGGCGCTGCTGCTCGGCATCCTCGGCGACCTCCTGTTCGATCGGGTGGCGCTCGGCATCAACGTCCCGATCGCGATCGGGGCGGGACTCGTGGCGGCGACGCTCTTCCGACCGGCTGGCAGCCGGATCGATCGTCTCGACCTGTGGATCCCGCTGGTCGCGATGCTGGCCGCCCTCGGGGTCGCGCTTCGTGCCGACCCCACGATCGTGGCCTTCGACCTGGCGCTGGCCGGCGTCGCGACGCTCGCCTGGATGATCTGCTGCTCCGGCGTCGCGCTGACGCGGCGGAGCGTCGACGTCGTCGTGGCCGCCGGCGCGTGGGCTGGCGCGTGGCTCGGGATCGGCGGCGTCGTCGTCGCCGGCCGGGCCGGGTCGGACGGCGCTCTCGGAAAGGCACTGGGCTCGAGCCGGGGGGCACTGCCGATCATCCGGGGCGTCGCCCTGGCCACGCCGGTCGTGCTCGTCCTCGCGGCGCTCCTCGCCTCCGCGGACGCCGTGTTCGGGAAGCTGATCGGCAACCTCCTGAAGCTGCCGTTCGACCTGTCCGACCTCGCGGTCCGCTCGGTCGTCGTGCTGGCGATCGCCTGGCTCGCCGCCGGCGCCCTGTCGATCGCGGCGGGCGGCCTGCCCTACAGGCCGGAGTCGCCGGCTCGGTCCCTGGGGGCCGCGGCCCGAAGCCGGACGGGCTGGCTCGTCCTTCCGGGCGCCACCGAGGCTCTCGTCGTCCTCGTCGCGGTCGATGCCCTCTTCGGGGCGTTCGTCGCGGTCCAGGTCGCGTACCTGTTCGGCGGGCTCGGCACGGTGCTCGGCACCGGCATCACCTTCAGCGACTACGCCCGCGAGGGGTACTTCCAGCTCATCGCCGTCGTCGCATTCGCCGGCGTCCTGCTGGCCTTCGCCGAGGCGGCGGCGCATCGCACACGGACGTTCCTCGTCGCCGCGCTCGGGCTCGTCGGGCTGACGTTCGTCATCCTCGCCTCGGCGGCGGTCCGTCTCGCGCTGTACCTGCAGGCCTACGGCTGGACCGAGCTTCGGTTCTACGTCGCTGCGTCGATGGCGTGGCTGGCGATCGGCGGCTTGCTGCTCGGGATCCTCATTGCCCGCGACCGGGTCAGGTGGCTCGCCCACGGCCTCGCCCTCGGGGCGGTCATCGTCACGCTCGGCGTAACCGCGATCGGCCCACAGTCATTCATCACCGACCAGAACGTCGCCCGCGTGCTCGATCCGGCGCGCGTGCCCGCGTCCGGCCACGCGGGGCTCGATACCGAGTACCTCTCCGAGCTCGGCGACGATGCGATCCCGTCGCTCGTCGACGCCTGGCCGCGGGTGGACGCCGCGACGAGAGCAGTGCTGCAGCCAGTCCTGCTCTCACGCTGGTACCAGCTCCGGGACGATCCCACGACAACGAGCTGGCCGTCCTGGAACCTCGCACGCGAGCGCGCGAGGTCGGCGCTCGAGGCGCTGTTCCGGCCCTGACCCTCAGTCGAAGTCGGCCGGTGCGAGGCGCTCGGGGCGTAGCCGCACCTTCGTGAGCCGCCCCGAGGCTGGGTCGCGAGCGAGGGCGAGCTCGAGGTGCCCGCGCGTGCAGTCGAGCCGGAACGTGGCCTCGCGCTCGCCGTCGCCGGCGATGACCGAGCCGAGGTGGACCGTGCCGAATCTCGCCTCCGTGGCCCGCAGCGACCGACTCAGGGCGCTCGCGTCCAGCGAGGCATCGATCGCGAGCTCGGCGGGCCACACGGGCGCCTCGCCCGAGCCGACGATGAGCGCCGCCGCGATCCGCTCCGCGGCAGTCCGGAGCGCGGGCGAGGGCTGAGGCACGGAGGTGAGGACCAGTGCCTGGACCCTGGGCGGCAGCTCCGGCGAGAGGAGGATCTCCACCTTCACCCGGCCAAGCTCGCCGCGCATCCACCATTCGAGGTGGAACGGGCTGTGCGACACCGGCGCCTCGGCCGGATCCGGCACGAGCGGGCCATGCACCGTCCGAAGCCGCGTCATCGTGTCGCGCCGGAGGGCGAGCGGCTCGTCGAGCCCGACGTTCATCGCGAACAGGCCCTCGGCCACCGCGTCGTCCCAGCGGTCGAGCAGGCCCTCCACGGCGACCCGCGCTGCCACAGTGGCCGCGCTTGCCCGCACGCGCCGGCTCGGGACGGCGTCGGCGTCGAGGAGCGACAGCAGGAGGTCCCGGGCGAGCAGGCTCGAGGGGGCGTACCGGCCGTTCGCCAGGACCACGACCCCGAGCCCGGACGGAGCGTGCCACCGCATGTTCGAGCCGAAGCCGGGATACCCGCCGCTGTGGCCGACGATCCGGCCCCATCGCAGGTGGTCGAAGACGAACAGCCCGAATCCGTACGCTCCGCCACCGAGCTCCGGATCGGCGTCGGCGGTGGGGGACGTGATCCCGGCATCGAACGACACCATCGGCTGCTGCATTTCGCGCCGGCTGGCCCGGCTGAGCGGATGGGCCATGCCGGGCTCGGCGCGCGGCGGGTAGGCCTCGATGAAGCCCTGGACCCATGTCGCCAGGTCTCGCACCGTCGTGAAGATCCCGCCCATCGCGGCGAGCGCCCCGTAGCCGTCCATCGGCTCCGCGACGAACCGATCGCCCCGCCACAGGTAGCCGCGCGCCAGCCGCTCGGCGGCGACCTCCTCCTGGAGGTAGCCGGTCGAGGTCATGCCGAGCGGCGCCAGGATCCGCTCCCGGACGACCTCGCGATACTCGCGCCCGGCGACCGACGTGATCAGCCGCCCGAGGAGCCCGTAGCCGAGGTTCGAGTACTCCCAGCGCGTCCCCGGCGTCCAGGCGAAGGAGAGCCCGTTCGCGGCGAGGGCGAGGAATGCCTGGACGTCGAGGCCCTGCTGGCGGTCGCCCCAGGGATCGTCGGTCGGGAAGCCCGCCGTCATCGTCAGCAGGTGGCGGATCGTGATGGCCGGCGAGTCGGCGGTGGGCCCACGCAGCTCGCTCAGGGCCGGCAGGTGGAGGGCGATCGGGTCGTCCAGCCGGAGGAGTCCCTGGTCGCGGAGCGAAAGCACGGTCGCGGCCGTGAAGCTCTTCGTCATCGACGCGATCCGGAAGACGCTGTCCGCGTCCGGCCTGGCGTCCTCGCCGACGCGGAGCGTGCCGAGCCCGCGGGCGTGGCGCAGCTCGCCATCGACGAGGACGCCGTAGCTGAGGCCCGGCACCTTCCATTCGCCGAACGTCCGATCGGCGATCCCGTCCAGCCGCTCGAGCGCGTCCTCGAGCCTCACCCGGCGAGCCCTCCCCCCCGCTCGTCCCAGAATCACGAAGCCGTCGGATGTCCGACGGCTTCGAAGTGTGCCGGGTTCGTCAGGCGCGCGAGGTCAGTGCGCGCAGCTCCGGGCCTGGCCTGCGTCGTCCGCGGTCCGGAAGCTCGAGCCGCAGCCACAGGCGGTGACCGCGTTCGGGTTGTTCACGGTGAACCCCGCGCCCATGAGCGTGTCGACGTAGTCGATCTGGGAGCCGGTCAGGAGCGGGATGCTCTGGCCATCGACGTAGACCTTGACGCCGTTCGCCTCGAGGACGTTGTCCTCCGGCGTCGGCTGGTCCTCGAGCATCATCCCGTAGCGGTAGCCGGAGCAGCCGCCGGAGTAGACATAGACGCGCAGCCCGATGTTCGGGTTCGCCTCTTCCTTCGTCAGGTCGCGCAGCTTGGCCACCGCGGCGTCGCTGAGGGAGAGGACGGTTGGCTGCTGGTCGATCATCGAGGACGTCTCCGGAGGGTGGTCGGGACTCGGTTTCGCGGAGCACGGCTCCGGTGTGGCCTCAATCGTACGCAGCGCAACCGATTCAGACAACCACCTCCGCCGAAATTCGCGTCATGTCGGGCGGTCGATGGCCCGGGCCGTGTGCCTCCCACCAACACGACCGATGGCAGGACCGGCACACTCCGGGGGCACGGAGGCTGAACGCATGAAGCGACGCCGCTCCCCGCTCGAGAGCCCCTCGCCCGCCGGCACGCCCACGGGTGGTCCTGCTGGCCGCCGCGCCGACCCCGGATCGCCGGAGGACGAGCCCCGCACGCCGCCCTACTCGTTCGCCCTCCAATCCGGCGTGTCGGGCCTGTGGCACCAGGTCCTCGCGGTCGCCTCGCTCGCGGCCGGCGGAGTGCTGCTGGTGATCGCCAGGGGCTCGCCCCTCGATGGCGAGCTCATCGGCGTGGCCCTCGCCGGGCTGCTGCTCGTCGCGCCGCTCCCGATGTTCGCCGGCGACGCGGCCGATGCCGTGCTCGTCCTGGCCGTCCGCCATCGCTGGCTCTCGATCGATGGCTATCACCGCTACGCAGCGCTCGTGATCCTGCTCGCGATCGCGTTCGTTGGGATCGCGACGTACCCGATCGTCGTGGCGATCGGCGGCAAGGGCCTCTTCTCGATCTTCGTCGTCGCCGCGGCGTTCGTGCTGTTCGGCGTGATCCCGATCGGCGCGTGGCTCAGCCGCAAGGTTCGGAAGGCGCCACCCGGCGTCTGACCGCGACGCCTGACCGCCGCGCCTGACCGCCGGCGTCATCCGCTGCACGGCGCCGCGGTCGGCCCTCGGCTATCGTTGGCCTCCCGTCGCCGGGGTGGCCAAGGCGCGACGGGTCGCAAGCCCCCAGGAGTCGTCCGACGACCGAATCGACGCGCGCCCACCGTTTCTCCCTCCCGCAGCTCGATGACCCGCGCTCGGCAGAGGCCATCGACGCCCTGCTCGCCGGCGCCGAGCGCCATCGTGGGCGGCCCGCCCCCGAACCGATCGCGATGGGCGATCGTCACGCCTTCGAGGGCCTCGAGAATCGCATCGCCTGGATGGACGCCGTCCGGCGCGAGGACGCCCGCCAGCAGCGCTACCGCCGCGCGGCCTCCATCGTCGTCATCGAGGCTCGGCCGCTGAGCCGGACCCCCGGCGCGGACGACTGGCTCTCCCGCTCCGCCGGCCCGATCGCCCACACGATCCGCCGCGCCGCGCGCCAGACGGACCGCATCACCCGCGTCAGCGAGACACGCTTCCTCGTGCTCCTGCCCGAGACCACGGAGGCGGATGCGACGCATTTCGCCGAGCGGGTCCTGAGCGATTGCGCGGTGTGGCTGAACGCGGCCAATGCCCCGATCACGGTCCGCGCCTCCGCGGCGGCAGCGACCGCGACGAGCGAAGCCAGCCTGGAGGATGCGCTCGGCCGCGCCCTCGAGGCGCTCGCCGAAGGCTGAGCCTCAGGCCTCGATCCGCTCCACGATCGTGGCGATCCCCTGGCCGACCCCGATGCACATCGTCGCCAGGCCGTAGCGCCCGCCGCGTCGGGCCAGCTCGTGGACGAGCATCGTCACCAGCCTGCCGCCGCTCGCCCCAAGAGGGTGCCCGAGCGCGATCGCGCCGCCGTTGACGTTGACCTTCTCGGGGTCCAGGCCGAGCTCGTCCATGCACACGACCGATTGCGAGGCGAAGGCCTCGTTGAGCTCGACGAGATCGAGGTCGGCGGCCGTGAGGCCGGCTCGCTTCAGCACCTTGCGCACCGCGGGCACCGGTCCGATGCCCATGACCGCTGGATCGACACCGGCCACGGCAGTGGCGACGACCCGGGCCATCGGCGCCAGTCCCAGCTCGCGCGCCCGGTCGGCCTCGACAACGAGGACCGCGGAGGCGCCGTCGTTGATCCCGGAGCTGTTCCCGGCGGTGACGGAGCCACCCTCGCGGAACGCTGGCTTGAGCCTCGCGAGCGCCTCGAGCGAGCTGTCCGCCCGCGGGTGCTCGTCACGCGCGACCACGACCGCGTCGCCTTTCCGCTGCGGCACCTCGACCGGCACGATCTGGCCGTCGAAGACGCCGCCCTCGATGGCCGCCACCGCGCGCTGCTGCGATCGGAGCGCGAATGCGTCCTGGCGTTCGCGCGTGACCGACCAGCGGTCGGCGACGTTCTCGGCGGTCTCACCCATCGAGTACGGGTAATGCAGCGCCGCGAGCTTCGGGTTGACGAAGCGCCAGCCGAGGGTCGTGTCGTACGCCTCGCGGGTGCCGCGCTCCCAGGCCGCCTCGGGCTTCGGCATGACGTATGGCGCCCGGGTCATCGATTCGACGCCACCGGCGATGAACACGTCGCCATCGTCGACCGCGATCGCGTGGGCCGCGGAGTTGATCGCCTGGAGGCCCGAACCGCAGAGCCGGTTGACGGTCAGCCCGCCGACCTCGACCGGCAGCCCAGCCAGCAGGAGCGCCATCCGGGCGACGTTGCGGTTGTCCTCGCCGGCCTGGTTGGCGCAGCCGAGGATGACGTCCTCGACGAGGCTCGGATCGATCTTCGTCCGCTCGACGATCGCCTTGATGACGAGCGCCGCGAGATCGTCGGG
This sequence comes from Chloroflexota bacterium, assembly GCA_016200665.1. Classification (GTDB taxonomy): domain Bacteria; phylum Chloroflexota; class Limnocylindria; order Limnocylindrales; family CSP1-4; genus UBA5189. Next base: position 68,301 of record JACQEG010000044.1, read on the forward strand.
GCGAACGCTCGCCAGCGCACCGCCGTAGCGCCCGACCGGGGTGCGGACGGCATCGACGATCCAGGCCTCGCGAAGGTTCCGCTTCGAATCTCGCATCGCCCCGATTATCGGCTTCGCCTCAGCGTCGCGTTCGGCGCGCCTCGCGCAGCAGGGCCAGCGCCGGTCGGAAGGTGTCGGCATCCTCGTCGCTCATCGCGTCGAGCGACATCGCGACCTCCTCGATGCCCGTCCGCCGGACCCACTCGAACGGCCCGAACGGGTGGCTTGCCCCGAGCCGCATTGCCCGGTCGATGTCGTCCGCCGTGGCGACGCCATCGCCGAGGGCGCGGTAGGCCTCGTTGGCGATCGCGAGGATGACCCGCTCAGCGATCGCCTCCGGTGCGAGCGTCGCGGCCCCCGGGACGCTCCGCTCGACGCGCTCGAACCGCGACGCCGGGCCGAGCTTCCGACCCTCCTCGTAGCGGTAGAAGCCGCGGCCAGCCTTGCGACCCAGCGCGCCGGCCGCGACGAGCTCCTCCTGGATCGGCGACGGGCGGAAGCGGGCCGCCCGCCCGAAGCCCTCGAACAGTCCGCGGGCCGCCGCGAGGTTGACGTCAATGCCGATGAGGTCCATGAGCGCGAACGGGCCCATCGGAAAGCCGGCCGCGGTGATCGCGTCGTCGATCTCGACGATCGTTCCGGCCCCCGCGCGAAGCAACCGGAGGGGCTCGAGGGTGAACGGCCGGTTGATCCGGTTGACGATGAACCCCGGCGAATCCTTCGACTGGATCGGGGTCTTGCCCCAGTCGTCGGCGATCGTCGTGGCGCGTTCGACGGCCCACTCGGCGGAGCCTGCACCCGCGACGATCTCGACGAGATCGAGTCGCGGCGCGGGATTGAAGAAGTGCATCCCGACGACCCGCTCCGGGGCAATTCGAGCTCCCTCGGCGATCCGCGATACCGGCAGCGCGCTCGTGTTCGTGGCCAGGACGGTGGTCGGAGGCGACGATCGATCGAGCTCGCCGAACAGGCGCTGCTTGATCGCGAGGTCCTCGATCGCCGCCTCGATGACGAGGTGGGCGTCGGTGGCTGCCGCCGCCGCGCTCGCCGCCAGCCCGAGCCGAGCGATCCGACCGGTCGCCCAGTCCTCCATGGCGTCCGCGTCGGCTTCCAGGCGCGAGGCTCGGCGCAGCAACCCGTCGTAGATCCGGACGCGCGCGCGCTCGGTCGCGTCGGCGAGTGGATCGAAGAGAGTCACGGCCCAGCCGGCCTCGAGGGCCACCTGGGCGATACCTGCGCCCATCGTTCCCGCTCCGATGATCGCCACGCGTGCCCGGTCCTCGCCCACGGTCAGCAACGGTACCGCCCTCGCATGCGTCCGTTGACAATGCATCAACTGTTGATATAGTCCGCCCATGCAGACAACCCAGCGAGCGGCGCCTCCGCCGCAGCTCTCGCGCACGGCGATGCACGTGCTCCTCGCCATTGGGCCGGAGGAGCGCCACGGCTACGCGATCATGGGCGAGGTCGCCCGAATCACCGGCGGCGCGGTCCGCCTCGGACCCGGCGCGATCTACACGACGATCCGGCGCCTGCTCGATGACGGCCTCATCGAGGAGAGCGATGAGCGACCCGATCCGGAGCTGGACGACCAGCGGCGACGGTACTACCGCCTCACCGGCGTGGGTCGCTCGGTCGCCGCGGCCGAGGTCCGACGGCTCGAATCGATCGTCGCGGCGGCGCGGCCCTGGGCCCTGGAAGCGACCTGACGATGGCCCCGCACCGCACGTCCCTGCGGTTGTACCGGGCCCTGCTGCGGCTGTATCCGGCGAGCTTCCGGGACCGCTTCGGCGACGAGATGGTCCAGCTCCTCGGCGACCAGCTCCGGGACGCGCGCGGCGACGGCGTCGGCGGGACCTGGGCGGCGGCCATTCGGGATCTCGTCGTGACCGCGGCATCGGAGCGCCTCCGCGGCGACCGACCGATCGCCCGCTCCGTCGTGGCCCCGTCGCGCGTCAACCGCCTCCTCGGGTTGACCGGGATCGCGGGCGGCTTCCTGCTCGCAGCCGCGCTGATCCCCGGCATCCCGTGGTCGCCGGTCATCTTCAACCTCCGCCTGGTTCTCTTCGAGCTCGGCGCGATCGCGGTGATCCTCGCCATCCACCGGCTCCAGCCGGTCCGGTGGCGCCGGCCATCGCTGCTCGTGAGCGTTCCGGCGATCGGCGCGAACGCCTGGCATCTCGTGATGTCGGTCCTGTTCGTGAACCGACCGCAGCCGCCCGAGCCGGATCCGGCATTCCGGCCGTGGTATGCCCTAGCCGCCACGGCCCTGTGGCTCACGACCGCGGCCTTCGGGCTCGTCGCACTGCGGCTTGGGGTCGTGTCGCGCCGGTCAGCCCTCGTCCTCACGACGGGCGCCGCGCTCGCGATCACCGGGGTCGGCGGCCTCGGGTTCACGACCGGGCCGAACGCCGAGCTCATCTCGAACCTGACAGTGGTCGGGGTCGTCATGGTCGGTCTCGGCTGGATGCTGCTCGGGATCGAGGTCGCCTTCAGGCGCCGTCCGGTCGCTCCCGCGGCCGGGGCCTCGTGACATTCGGCCCCTCCACGGCCGGCCGGAAAGGCCATCCGGACGGTGCGCCGTTCGCGCGAGGGCGTACGATGCCTGTGATTTCCCCAGTCGAACTGCGCGGGAGAGATCGCCGGGCACGCTGACAGCAGCGAGGCGCCGGCGGCGCCGACGGAGCAACGGTCCGGAACCTCTCAGGCACCAGGTACCGCGCAGGGATGGGGACGCTGGAGAGCGCGTGAACGGGAGCGATCCCGGCCACGCGCGCCGACGGAGGAACTCGCGAGCGCCCGGAGCGCCGCGGGGACGCTCTCAGGCACCAGGACAGCGGGGCACCGAGGAGGTGCTGGTGGTGTCCGAGACGCGGGAGCTGGGGTTCGTCGACCGGCATGTCGGGCCGGACGAGGCCGATGTCGCCGAGATGCTCCGAACGATCGGCCGCGCGTCGCTCGACGAGCTGATCCGCGCCACCGTGCCGGCGAGCATCCGCCGCGACACCGACCTGCACCTGCCGGCTGCGCGATCGGAGGAGCAGGCCCTCGAGGACCTGCGGGCGATGGCCGCGGCCAACACGCCACTCCGATCGATGCTCGGCATGGGCTACCACGACACGATCACCCCGCCGGTCATCCAGCGGAACGTCCTCGAGAACCCGGCCTGGTACACGGCCTACACGCCGTACCAGCCCGAGATCGCCCAGGGCCGGCTCGAGGCCCTCATCAACTTCCAGACCGCGATCTGCGACCTCACCGGCATGGAGATCGCCAACGCCTCGCTGCTCGACGAGGGCACCGCCGCGGCCGAGGCGATGGCCCTCTGCCACAGCGTCTCATCCGTGTCGGACGGCAACCTCGTGCTCGTCGACACCGACACGCACCCCCAGACGATCGGCGTGATCCGGACCCGGGCCGAGCCGCTCGACATCGAGGTCGTCGTCGGCCCGCCGGCCGAGCTCCTGGCCCGCGCCGCCGCGCCGCGCGAGGGCGAGCGCCCATACGCGCTCCTCCTCTCCAACCCCGGATCGTCCGGCGCCGTCCGATCCATCCGGGCGGACATCGAAGCGGCACATGCGGCGAAGCTCCTCGTCATCGTCGCGACGGATCCGCTGGCCGCGGTGCTCATCGAGAGTCCCGGCGCCCAGGGCGCCGACGTCGTCATCGGCAGCAGCCAGCGGTTCGGCGTTCCGATGGGCAACGGCGGCCCGCATGCCGCGTTCATGGCGACTCGCGACGCGTTCAAGCGCGCGCTCCCGGGCCGGCTCGTGGGCGTGAGCGTCGACGCCGACGGCGCGCCCGCCTACCGGCTCACGCTCCAGACCCGCGAGCAGCACATCCGCCGCGAGCGCGCGACCTCGAACATCTGCACCGCGCAGGTGCTTCTCGCGGTCATCGCGAGCATGTACGCCGCGTGGCATGGCCCCGACGGCCTCCGCGTCATCGCGGAGCGAACCCATGCCCGAGCGGCGGCGCTCGCCGCCGGCCTCGTCGGTGTCGAGGGCCTGAACCTCCGCCACTCGACCTTCTTCGACACGATCGCGATCGAGACCGGCATGCCGACCCGCGCCGACACGCTCGTCGCGGCAGCGGCGGGCGCGGGCTACGAGGTCCGCCGGCTCGATGCCACCGGTATCGGGATCGCCTGCGACGAGACGACCTCGCAGGCCGACGTCATGAGCCTCCTCGTCGCCCTCGGCGGAGGCCTCCCGACGGATGGCGTCGTCGATGCCGCGGCGACGCGAGCGCTGCCGGCGGGCCTTCGCCGGACGGACCCGATCCTGACCCACCCGGTCTTCTCGCTCTACCGCTCCGAGACCGAGATGCTCCGGTATCTGTTCCGGCTCGCCGAGAAGGACGTGACCCTGACCCGGTCGATGATCCCGCTCGGCAGCTGCACGATGAAGCTCAACGCCACCACCCAGATGATGGGCATCGGGATGGCGGGCTTCGCCCGGGTCCACCCGTTCTCCGACCCGGCGCGGCTGCCCGGCTACGCGGGCCTCTTCGCCGACCTCGAGACCTGGCTCGGCGAGATCACCGGCTTCGCCGCGGTCAGCCTCCAGCCCAATGCCGGCTCGCAGGGCGAGTACTCGGGCCTCCTCGCGATCCGCGGCTGGCACCGCTCGCGCGGGGATGACAAGCGGAAGGTCTGCCTCATCCCCGCCTCAGCCCATGGCACCAACCCCGCGAGCGCCGTCATGGCCGGCTATCGCGTCGTCGTGGTGGCGACCGACGCCCAGGGCAACGTGGATCTCGGCGACCTCAAGGCAAGGATCGCCGCGAACGCCGCCGACCTCGGGGCCCTGATGATCACCTACCCCAGCACCCACGGCGTGTTCGAGGAGGAGATCGTCGAGATCTGCCGGCTCGTCCACGAGGCAGGCGGCCAGGTCTACATGGACGGCGCCAACATGAACGCCCAGGTGGGGCTGTCACGGCCGGCCGACATCGGCGCCGACGTCTGCCACCTGAACCTCCACAAGACGTTCGCGATCCCGCACGGCGGCGGCGGCCCGGGCATGGGCCCGATCGGCGTGGCCGAGCAGCTCGCGCCGTTCCTGCCGGGCAAGGGCCTGGCCGACCCTGGACGCGTCTCGTCGGCGCCGTACGGCAGCGCCAGCATCCTGCCGATCTCGTGGGCCTACATCGCGATGCTCGGGGCGGATGGCGTCCGGCGGTCGACCGAGATCGCGATCCTCAACGCCAACTACCTCGCGGCGCGGCTTGGCGATGCCTATCCGGTCCTGTACGTCGGCGCGCACGGGACCGTCGCCCACGAGTGCATCCTCGACTGCCGGCCGCTCACCGCGGCCAGCGGCGTCACCGTCGACGACATCGCGAAGCGACTCATGGACTTCGGCTTCCACGCCCCCACGATGAGCTTCCCGGTCGTCGGGACGCTCATGATCGAGCCGACCGAGTCCGAGTCGAAGGCCGAGCTGGACCGCTTTGCCGACGCGCTCCTCGCGATCCGCGCCGAGGCCGCCGACATCGAGTCCGGCACGGTGCCCCTCGCGAGCTCCGCTCTCCGGAACGCGCCGCACACCGCCGCGGACCTGCTCCGCGAGGAATGGGCACGGCCGTACACCCGCGAGCAGGGTGCCTACCCGGCGCACTGGGTCAAGGCTCGCAAGTACTGGCCGCCGGTTCGCCGCATCGACAACGTCTACGGCGACCGCAACGTTGCCTCCCGACGGAGGCCTACGCCCATGCGTCCGGCGAGACGCAGCTCCTTCGCGTGGGTGATTGAGGGGGCAGTAGGTAGACCGGTCCGAAGTTGCCGGCCACACCCAGTCTCCGACTACTTCACGGTCACCTGCCAGGTCACCTGGGCCTCGCCATGAACGAACCCGAACGAGCCCCCGATGAGCCACGTCCCCGGTGGCAGAGCCGCGAGGGCGAAGCGATTCTGCGACGCAAAGGATGGGTCGCGATTGGCGAGGGGCGGTACGAGGTCGCCCTCAGGGTGGAAGCCCTGGGCTCCCGGACCGGTCGGGACGGGTCCATAGAGAACTGTCCACTCAATGGCGCAGACGTCGCCCACGACCTGAATCCGCAGTTCGCTGCCGGAGGCGACATCGATTGTCGGACCCGCAAGCCAGAGCCCGTCGCCAAACGGTTTGCCGTCCCACGTTACTCCGTAGGGAATCGCCCGATGCGGGGTGCTGTCGGGGCCTTCGAGCACGAAGTCCGGGGGAGCGTCAAGGCGCTCGGTCTGGCAAGGGGTGGCTGGAGTGATCGGCGAGGCCAGCGGTGATGGCTCCGGCAGGCCGACCCGTACCCGGAAATACCAAGCCTGAGGCGCAGCACCCCCGACGACCGCGTCTACTCGCACGATCCAGTCGCCCCTGGCGGGCACCGTGATCAATCCCGTTGTGGCGAACGTGGAGTCCTCTCGGCCGCCGAGCGCCACGGGCGCGAACCCCGAAGGAACCGCGTCGGCGTAGTACGGCAGGGCGTTGGCGTGCCACGACCCGAGGCAGCTACTGCCATCGCTCAAGCCGATCGACATGGAGCCACCTGGCGCGACCGAGATCGCATCCTCGATGCCAATTCCAGGATCGAGCCATGGCGTGGGTGACGCCTGTCCGGGCTTATCGCCAACGCCCAAGCGCTGCCCCGTGACAGTCGATGGGTCGACCAGCACAAGAGCGACTGTCGGCCCGGCGCCCCCGATGCAACCGCGAGAAGAGCCAATCGGGGTCGTCGGGGAGGGCAGTGGGCCGCCGCCATTGAGGAGGAGCAGTCCTCCGATCGACAGCATGACCAACGAGAAACCTGCGGCAAACCACCGAGCACCAACTCCGAATGTCGATTGCCTCTGTGGCAGGCCCGCGGCGAGGTCGGATAGTGACGGAGGGACGGTCGAGGGCGCTGCGTCGTTCAACCAGGCGCGAACGGTTCGCTCGACTCGATCACCGCTCATGATCGTCCTCCCGGCGCTCGGCGCTTTCGATCGCGCCCCGCAGTCCAGCCATCGCCGCGTGCAATCTCGATTTGACTGTGCCCTCAGGAATGCCGAGGCGCCTCGCGATCTCGGCGACGGGGAGATCCGCCCACCATCGGAGGACGACGACGGCTCGCTGGTCGAAGGGCATCTCGGCGAAGGCGCGTTCGAGCTGGTCCCGAGTCACTGCCATTGACTCAGGCCCGGTCAGACTCGGTGCGACTGTGAACTCGCCGAGGGGCGTGAAGCGTACCCGCCGGCCACGCCGCAGGCGGTCGCGGCAGACGTTCAGAACGATCGTGTCGAACCACGCTCCGAACTGCAGAGCGTCCCGGAGACCGTGTCGCCGTTGCCAAGCTCGAATGACGGCGTCGTGGACCGCATCTTCCGCGTCCGCCTGCCCTCTGAGGATCAGCGTCGCGAGCCGATAGCTCGTCGCCAGCCGGGCGGTGAGCAGCTCGGAGAACGGGCGATCATCCGCCATCGTCGGCGATCGACTGTCGACCATGGCTGCCAGTCCTATCTCGGGGTTCGCCGTCACACCACTGAGACGAGCGAACGAGGCTGAAGGTTCGATATTCGTCTGGCCCCGCCGAACTCCGGACCATGCGTAGGCTCAGGGGCGCGAGCCGAGCCTACCTGAGAGCCTTGCGCCGCGATTCGCTAGGGAGAAACCGGAACGCTCTGCGGCGTCAGATGCAGCTGGCTCGAGATAGCTCCGCCAGGCGAGAGGTATCTCCGCGAGCCGTCGGCTGCGGTTCCCCGGAAGGCGGGGTAGAAGGGCGACATCGTCTCCGCGGACCAGCCCCAAACGAAACTCACACTCTGTGCGCCGAATCCCCGTGCCGCGAACTCCGCCCGCGCGGCCGCGACTTCAGGCAGGTGGAACCCCGGTTCGGTGGCACTCAGCTCGGCGAAATGGAGGCCGTCGGCAAGTACTTCGACTAGGGCCAGGGCAACGGTCGCACCTCGCTCCTTCACCTCTGTGAGGTAGTAAGAAGGAAACCCTGCAACGACGCTACTCACGTATACTGACGCGCCAACGGTCGGGTGGGAAAGCTCTAGCCCGAACGCGTTCGAGTCGATAAGGTGGTTGCTCTCCAGCCCTCCGATGACCGCCTCGCCCAGGTTGGTCGACGGATAGCCGGGGTCCGGGGCTGTCTCGTAGTCAGCAATGAGCGCTCCCCCGTGGGTGTCGCTGTATGGGGCACTCGGATAGTCCTGAGGGGCTCCGCTCGAGGATCGAAGAATAACAACGTAATCGTTGTGCCATGTTGGGTCCGACGCATCCTGAACGGTATATGTCAGGAAGTAGTTCGCGTTCCAGGAGGATAAGGTCACATACTTGTCTGGATCGAGACCATACGTTCCACCGTACTTGGAATACGAACCCGCGTCATGGCAGGGGTCGATGACGTTGAAGCCGTACAGCGTGTAGACGCCGTCGATGAGTGGGTCCTCCGATGTCTGGTAGCCAACGATGTCGAATGCGTGCTCCCCATGCTGGACGAGAGCGCCGACTGTGTTCCCGGCTACCCGGAGCCCAGCGACGATGTACTTGTTGGATGTGGCCTGCGACCACGTCGGCAGCTTGGCTGGGCAATCGTTCCAGTCGTATCGCAGCGGAGTGTGCACATAAAGGAGCTTGGCCCATGCGCGTGGGTCGAGACCGAAATCGCGCCCTTTAAGGTAGACCTGCTTGTTGTAGGCATAGCCCTCATCAAACCGACTCTTGATCGTCGCCTTCGACACGTCATTGAGACTGATGTAGTTCTCGGTCGTGAGAGCGCTTGCCGCTACGCACGTAATCCAATAGGTGTGCTGCTATCCCAGTAGGTGTTGTACTCGGAGGCGAACCGACCGATCCAATGGTTCTGCGTGTACGTCGCGGATGCGACGCCTGGGTTGAGAGCCAGCGACGCTGCCAATGCCAGACCAAGCGTAGCGAGCTGTCTGGTGCGTCTCATTTCGCCTCCCCCGAGATCCTCGCAACGGACGAGCATGTGCATCTGCGAACTTGGTGGTGCTCGCTTACCTGGACGGTAGGAGGCGTCAACGGGGTCGTCATAGGCCATTTGACATCACGGGCGGGGGCCGTGAGTCGGAGGCTTTCGGAAATGTGCCCGCGGCTCCGGAGTGATGGGGCGTCCGCCCGGAGGCAGGTCAGATCGGCTTGAAGGCCTCGAACGGCTGGCGGCAGTCGCGGCAGTAGAAGAGCGAGCGGCACTGGGTCGGCCCGAACAGGCTGTCCATCGCGACGCGCTCCGAACGGCAATACGGGCAGCGCACGTGCTCCGGGTCGTCCGGTGGCGCGAAGCCGGACGCGGCCAGGCGAGCCCGCCCGGTCTCGCTGATGCGATCCGAGGTCCAGGGCACCCGCCAGGTGAACTCGACCGAGGTCTGGCGACCGAGCGGCGCCAGGGCATCCGTCACGGAATCGCGGATGACCTCGAGTGCCGGGCAGCCGACGAACGTCGGCAGCAGCTCGACCTCGATGCGATCGGCGATCACGGCCACGCGCTCGACGATGCCGAGATCGATGATCGAGATGTTCGGGATCTCAGGGTCATGGACGCTCGCCAGGCGCTCTCGGACGAAGTCCTCGGTCAGCGGCGCCGGCGTTCCGACGGCGGGGGCGCTCACCAGATGGCTCCCGGGTCGGACCGGCGGACCGAGGTGAACTCGCCCCACAGCCAGGTGAACGCCTCCGAGTGACCGAGCCGGCCCGGCCCGAAGCTGTCGCCGCGTGCCGGGCCGTCGAGCTCGACGTGAGGCGGCAGGGCCAGCCCGAGCGGGACGAGGATGCTCGTGAGGTCCGCCCGCCAGGCCGCCTCCGCTGCGACGAGCGACCGGCCCAGGATCGCAGCGTCGACGAGCTCCGCCTCGGCGGCAATTGGCGTGAAGACGGTCGCAGCATCCGGACCCACCTCGGCGAGCGCCGCCTCGAGCCGGCTCCGGGCGTCCGGTCCGCCAGAAGCGAGGCGCTGGATCCAGGCCACCGCGTGCATCCGGTGGTAGCGCTCCTCGCGGCGGAGCTTGGCTGGGCGTGGCGATACTCGCCCGGCTCGCGGTCATAGGCGATCGCGTCGGCGTCGCGGCCGTCGTCGAGGACCGAGGCCAGGAGCTCGTACAGGGCCCGGGCGTGGCCGAGCTCGTCCTGCGAGATCGAGCTCATCGCGACGTCCTCCTCGAGGAGCGGGGCGATGCCGGTCCACTCGGAATCCGTGAAGCCGCTGACGAACTCGTCGTCGGCCATCGACAGGAGGAGGTCGGCCAGCGCCGCGCGAATAGCCGGCGCGAGGGCGGGCACCAGGGTCGCAGAGGTTGCGGCGGGCCCGGTCATCGGCCGCCCTCCGAAGTGGCCCGGCGACCGCCGGTTCGGTCGTGGCCCGCAGCCCGGGCGCCGGGCTTCGAGGTGCCGGCCTTGCCGCGAGCGGCGGCGAGCTTGTCGCGCATCGGGTAGCCGCCGGGCTTCTTGAACGATCGGTCGAGCGGCGGGTGGAGCAGATCGGCATCCTCGAGGACCTGGATGTCCGCGCGCCGAACGACCCACAACCGGTCGCTCTCGCCCAGGCGCCCGAACAGCTCGCGGGCGTAGTGGAGCGCGAGCTCCGGGTCCGGGGCCAGGACGTTGCCGCCATGGCGCATCGGGTCGCCGTCCTTCTCCTGGCGGAAGACCTCGTACGGCTCGAGATGCGCGGCGCTTGGGGTGGGCATCGTCATGCCGCGGCGCCCGCCGCGGGCACGCCGAGGACCGACTCGCGGACCCAGCGCGTTTCCTCGCGGTTCACTCGCCGGAACTCCAGCCGCTCCTGCGACTTCGGACCGTGGCCGGTGACGACCGAGCGAAGCTCGTCCCAGTCCGGCTCGCCATAGCGCCACTCGCCGGCCTCCGCGTCGAACCGGAGGTCCGGGTCCGGGATCGTCAGGCCGAGCTCGAGGAGGCGCGGGACGTAGATCGTGAGGAACTCCTGGCGGAGCTCCTCGGAGGTCTTGGCCTTGATCCGCCAGTGGAGGTCGCGATCCTTCGAGCGGTCGCTGCGCGGGCCGTGCATCTGCATGAGCGGGCCCCACCAGCGGTTCAGCGCCTCCTGGACGAGCTCGCGCTGGGCCGCGGTGCCGTTCATGAGGGTCACCACGACGTCGCGGCCGTGCATGATGTGGACCGACTCTTCCCAGCAGATCTTCTGCATCGTCCGGGCATACGGCGCGTAGCTCGAGTCGCGGAGGGCCTGCTGGGCGACGATCGCCGCGGCGTCGACCAGCCAGGCGATGATCCCGATGTCGCCCCACGACGCGGTTGGGTAGTGAAAGACGTTGTGGAACTTCGTCTTCCCGGCGATCAGGTCCTCGAGCATCGCCTCGCGCGGCTTGCCGAGGTCCTCGGCGACCCGGTACAGCAGCTGGGCGTGGCCGACCTCGTCCTGGACCTTCGCGGTCAGCGCCAGCTTTCGACGGAGCGTCGGCGCTCGCATGATCCACTCGCGCTCCGGCAGGACGCCCATCAGCTCGCTGTTGGCGTGCATCTCGACGAACCGCAGGACCGCGGTCCGGTACTCGTCCGGCATCCAGTCGGTCGGCTCGATCTTGCCGCCGGCGGTGACGTGGGCCTCGAAGTGGGCGAACCGCTCGTCATGCGGCAGGTCGTTGTTCCAGGGCCGCTCGCTCCGCTGGCGGACGGGCAGGACGGGATCGAGGGCCAGGGGATCGGTCATGGGGACGCCTCCGGGGTTCACTCCGACGAGAGCATGCGCAGGGTCAGGCCGACGAGGTGGTCCGCGACGCGCTCAGCCGCCAGCCGGCCGTTCGGGTCGTACCAGGACGCGACGCCGTTGAGGGCGCTCAGGATGACCGTGGCGGCAATCGCGGGGTCGGTGATCCCGAACACGCCGATGGCGATGCCGTCGGTGACCCGGCGGCGGAACCGCGCCTCGTAGGCATCGCGCCGGTCCAGGACCGCGGCGCGGCGATCGTCGCCCAGCGCCCGCCACTCGTGGACGAAGACGCTGGCCTCGCCGACGTCGCCCGTCACCACGCCGACATGGGCTCGCACGAGCGCGGCGATCGCCTCGACAGGGTCCCCGGCGTGGCGCTCGTCGGCTCGCTCCTCGGCCAGCTGGGCCGCGTTCTCGAACCGGCCGGCGGCGCGATCCACGATCGCCCAGAGGACGTCCTCCTTGGAGCTGACGTGGGCGTACAGGCTGGGACCCTGCATCGAGAGCGCCCCGGCGATGTCGCGAATGCTGGTGGCGGCGTAGCCGTGCTTCCGGAAGAGGTCGCTGGCGACGTCCTCGATGGCGCGACGGCGGGAGGCTTCGACCACGACCTGGACCATTCCTCCTAACGAACGATCGTTAGGCAGAAGATGCCGCATCGCCCGGCGACTCGTCAAGCGCAGTCTTCGGAGGGATCGGGAACCCGACAGCGCCCGCCGGCGTCCAGCGCACCGAACACGATCCATCGATCCCACCACGAGGCGCCCGCAGATGCGAACCCTGCCCCTGGTCCTCCTCGCCGTCGCCGCCCTCGTCGCGCCGACGGCCGCCCTCGCCGGCGGCTCGCCGACGCCCACCTACCGGGCGTTCGTCATCACCGGCATGGTCCTGGGCGACCAGAAGGCCGAGGCCACGGGCAAGCTCTCCATCGACGGCTCGCAGCTCTCGGCCTCGGTCGGCTGCAACCTCATCGGCGGCAAGGTCAGCGTCGACGGCAACACCGTCACGATCAGCGAGCCGCTCGCGATGACCGAGATGGCCTGCCCCGGCACGAGCGGCGACCTCGAGGCCATGCTGATCAAGATCCTCCAGCGCGGCCCGTTCACGATCTCGAGCGGAGCCTGGTCGGGCGATGGTGCCCAGCTGCTCGTCGAGGAGCTGTCGGTCGGCAATCCGGGCCCGAATGCCACCGCCCCGGACGATCCGGTGAGCAGCAGCCCAGGCGCGGTCATCGTCGACCCGTACGCCAGCTGCCCGCCTTACCCGTTCCCGAGCGACCCCGGCGTCATCAACGGCACGGTCGAGCCCGACGGTGGGCCGACGTCCGGTGGCGGTTCCGGCTCGAGCGACGGCTCGACGGGCACCGGCGGCGCCCCGGCGGCCGGGTCGGACGGCACCACGGGAGTCGATTCCGGACCGACGAGCACCGCGGTCGCCGAGCCCGGCGCCACCGCCACCGTGGGTGACGAGCCACCGGCGCCGCCGGTCGCCCCGGAACCCGGCCAGACCTTCGACATCGATCCGGGCTTCAACGGCAGCCCGCTGCCGGTGGATCCCTGCGCCGAGCGGATGTACGCGGTCGACCAGGGCAACGGCGTGGGTGGCGCGGGGCTCATCCCGCCGAAGGCCGACGCGGCGGAGCACGCCGCGCCGTCCTCGAACCCGAATGCGCCGATCGTTGCGCTGCTCCTGGTGCTCATGACCGTCGCGGCGGTATCGGTTGCGACGCTCCGGCGGCGACAAGCGCGGCCCTTCGCGACGATCGCGAGCAGCGACGGCCCGCCGGAGGACCTCGGGCCTACTCCCCGCTGAACCGCGGCGGCCGCTTCTCGGTGAAGGCCGCGATCCCCTCGGCGTGATCGGCGGTGCGACCGGCGAGGTCCTGGAGGTACGCCTCGTAGGCGAGGGCCGCCTCGAGGTCGCGGTCGAAGGCCGCGTTGAGCGCCCGCTTCGTCAGCGCCACGCCGATCGGCGCGCTCTCGACGAGCCGCCGGGCCAGCGCTCGTGCCTCGTCGAGGAGGGCCTCTCCGGGCACGACCTTCAGCACGATGCCCATCCGCTCCGCCTCGGCGGCGGCGACCGGCTCGTTGAGGAGGGCCATGGCCATCGCCCGTGACGGGCCGACGAGCCGCGGCAGCGTCCACGTCGCGCCCGTGTCCGGGATGAGCCCCAGCCGCCCGAACGCGAGGACGAAGCTCGCGCCCTCGGCGGCGATCCGCAGGTCGCAGGCGAAGGCCAGCGACGCGCCCGCGCCCGCGGCGACGCCGTTGATCGCGCCGATGATCGGCTTCGAGAGACCGCGCATCGCCCGGACGATCGGGTTGTAGCGCTCGCGGAGCTCCTCGCCGAGCGAGGGCGCATCGGGCTCGAGCCGCTCGCGGAGATCCTGGCCGGCACAGAACGCCCGGCCAGCCCCGGTGAGGATGACCGCCCGGACGGCTCGATCGCGCTCGATCGATCGCAGCGCCGCGAGCAGCTCCTGCTTCATCGGGATCGTCAGGGCGTTCAGCGCCGCCGGCCGATCGAGGGTGACCGTCGCGACGCCGTCGACGGTCTCGGTCCTGACGAGGGGCGACGTGCCCGGCATGCGTCTCAGAGGGTAAGGGCCACGAGATCGCCCCGGACGAGCTCGAAGAGCCGCCGGTCGATCGGCTCGTCCGCGCCCTCGGCCCGCGCTCCGACGAAATCCGCGAACAGGGTCGCGAACTGGAGATCGTCGCCCCGAAGCGTGCCTGCCACCAGGAGGTGGCGCTCCGGCAGCCCGACGACGACGCGGCCCTCGGCACCCAGGCGGGCCGCCAGGTCCGCCCGGACCTCCGGCAGCAGGATCCGGGTCGCGTCGCTGCCACTGCCACTGTCGGACGAGAGGAGCCGCCGCTTGCCCTCGATCTCCTCGACCCACGGGATCGTGGCCGACCAGGCCGCGAGATTCTGCATCGACGTCGATCGGAGCACGTCCGGCTCGATCCGCCACTCGAGGAGGTGATCGGCGTTCACGAGGACGTCGAATCCGCCGGCCCGGATCGCGTAGGCGACGGTCAGGCCCACCGGCCCGTCATCGACGACCGGCAGGGCGTGGCCCCGGAGGCCCTCGCGGGCCA
>JACQEG010000036.1 GCA_016200665.1 Chloroflexota bacterium
GAGCGCCGCGACGGCGACCCACGGATCGACACTCACGCCGAACCCTTCGACTTGCGTGCTGCCGCCGAGCGTCAGCCCGACGAGGATCGCCGCGAGTCCGGCGGTGGCGAGCACCGCGCCGAGCGCATCGATGCGGGCCGTGCCGCGGTGGGTGTCCCAGCCGGCCGAGGCGGCCCAGGCGACGCCGAGCGCCGCCAGGGCGATCGGGACGTTGAGGTAGAAGACGTAGCGCCAGCTCGCGTCGAGCCCGTCGAGGAGCGGGCGACCGATGCCGGCGGCCGCGAGGGCATCCGCCGGGTGGACCGTCCCGAGGATCCACGCGCCCACGAAGGGCCCGGCGGCCATCCCGAGGAACGTCAGGGCACCGATCGCCCCGAGGGCCCGTGGCCGGGCCTCACCCTCGAAGAGATGCGAGGCCGCGGCGGTGGCCACCGGCACGAGCACGCCGCCGCCGATCGCCTGGACGACCCGGCCGGCGATGAGCCAGTCGAGGGACTGGGCCGACCCCGACAGGAGCGAGCCCAGCCCGAAGACGGCGAGTGCCGCGAGGAACGGCCGGCGCACGCCCCAGCGGTCGGCCAGCCGGCCGGCAAGCGGCATCGTGACCACGGAGGTCAGGAGGTAGGCGTTGACGATCCAGGAGGCCTTTCGGAGCTCCGCCCAGGAGGCGAGATCGACGACGATCGCGGGCAGGGCGACGGCCGTGACCATGAGCTCGAGGCCGGTCAGGAAGGCCCCGATCCCGAGCACGACCAGCAGGACGATCGCGGATCCGCGGGTCACCTGCCGAGTGTACGGGGGCTCGGATCGCAGGAACCTCGCCGTGGGTGCAAATGACAAATCCGTGGCCGCGCGACCCTGAATGACCTTCAGGCCATTGCTGGCGCGCACCTGCTCATCAGTATGGTTGTCCTGCGATGCCAGACGCCGGCGCTCTCCTCGGCATCCTCCTCGTGTATGGCGCGGTTGCGCTCGCCGCCGTCTTCGGAATCGCGGTGGCCGCCGTCTTCATCGTGGGCCCGCGGCGCCAGAGCGCCATCCCTGGCCCATTCCTCGCCGGGCTGATCACCGCGGGCCTTCTCGTCGCCGATGGCTATCGGCTCGGATTCGATCTCACCGCGAGCGCCGCCCTCGTGGCCGCGGTCGCGGTCGGCGTGGCAGTGCCACAGCGCCTCGAGAACGCGGCGCGAGGTAGCCTCGCGTGGCTCGTTGGCTGGGTCGGCAATGAGGCCTGGGTGGGAGCCGCGCAGGGCTTCTTCTTCGGTGTCGCCGCGAGCTGGGTCAGTCGGGACTGGCGCCTTCTCTGGCTCATGATCCTTGCCGGTGCGGCCATCCGAGGAATCTGGGCGGCGGTCGAGCGACCGTCCAGCGAACCCGTCGAGTCGGCGCGGCTCCCCGCCAGCGACGTGATCGCGCCGTCGGGGTCGGCGTCGGCGAGGGAGGTCCCTGAGCCCGCGCAGGTCGGTGTCTCGACTCGATCGCTGGGGATGGACAGTGACTGGGAGCCGCTTGGACTCACGACGAAGCTCGTGGGCGTCGTGTTGGTCGTCATGCTCCTCGGCGCGGGGATCGCGTTGGTGACGTCATCAGGCGGGTATCGCGGCCCGCACGTGGTCACGGTCTTCAACCGGACGACGACGCCCATCGCCTTCGGGGATCTGTTCGGGGGCGGAGCCTTTGTCGATGCCTGCGGCAGCGCGACGTTCAGTCTCGATGGCGGGCGCGGGGGCGCGGGGGCCGGGGCGAGCACCGGGTCCGTGGTCCCGCCGAACGCGATCGTCGTGAAGCTCCCACTCAACTACGGGGCCGCGGAGGTCGGACCGCCACCCGCGCAATCGATCGTCGTGCGCAAGGACGGTGCGTGGGTCGACTCGTCCGGCGCCTCGCCAGGAGCACTGCCGCCCTGCGAAGGCGTCGCCAAATCGAGGGTCGAGTTCAGCGGAGATGGTGACTTCACGAGCCAGCCGATCCGGCTCTCCGGCAGCTACTCGGCCCACATCTCGATCATTGCGGGCCCCTCGACGGGATGCGACTTCAGCGCCACGGTGTCGAACGCGACGACGGTCATCCAGCTCGCCAAGCCGTTCACCGTCCCGGCCGACGGTCGTCCCGCCATCGACAGCTACCCGTCGTTCCCCGACGCGACCTATCGGCTCGCCGTGGTATCCGGCTGCCGCTGGGAGATACGCCTTGAGCCATGACGCGCTCGGCGCCGGTCGGTCGCGACCGGCGTGGCTCGGGCCAGGCTTGCTGATCGGGCTCGCCGCCGTGGTGCTCGTGGTCGGACGAAACGCCCTGGACAGCGCGTTCTCGCCGCACTCGAGCCTCGTCGTGGCGAACCGAACGACCGACACGATCTCGTTCGACACTGGCGATGGACGCGCGATCCGAACCTACGCGCAGCCCTGCTCCACGGTCGAATTCGATCTCGTCGGGCAGGAGTGGCGACTCCAAAGCGCCCCCGTCCCTCCCGCGAGCGCGGGCGACGTGACGTTCGTCGATGTCGAGGGCTTCATCCCGCGGTTCCCGGGCGCAGGCGCGCGACCCGAGGCCTGGCAGATCGTGATCTCCCCCGATCGCACCGACTACGGCCTCGTGCCACCAGCCTCTGCGGCCCGCACGCCGCCGCCATGCGATGGGCCGGCCAGGCAAGGTCTTCATCTGGCCGGCGTCGGGACGGCGGATCTTGGCACCTACCGGCTGTCTGGCAGATACGGGATGACGCTCTCGATCGACGTCCCTGGCGCAGGCGGCTGCGACTTTGCGGCGGTGGCCATGCCGTCGAGCGGCGGGCTCGACTCGACGATCGTGTCCGAGCGCCCCATCTACACGGCCATCCACGATGAGCGCAACTCCATCGGATTCGAGCCTGGCAGCTACGACGTGACCGTTCGAACGTCGTGCGCCGCCTGGACCGTCCTGTTGACGCCGCGCTGAGGCAGCTTGCGGTCGCCCTCCTTACGGGGGTTGACATCACCGGCGGATCAACCGATATTGATATAAACCACGGTTGATCCATCGGCCGCCGGCGCCCTGCGCTCGCGTCCCGTCGCCCGGCCCATCCCCCGTCGCGGAGCTTCGCTTGGCCCCCTCCCCCGCGCACTTCCGCTCGACCCTCGCCGCCGTCGTCGATCCGCCGGACGAGCTGCGCTCGCTACGCCTCGTCCACAAGGCCCTCGCCGATGTGAACCGGCTCCGGATCGTCAAGCGCCTCGCGGCCGGCGAGGCCACCGTGTCGGAGCTGATCGAGCAGGTCGGGCTCAGCCAGCCGCTCGTGTCGTGGCACATCGCCCGGCTCCGGATCGCGGGCCTCGTGGAGACGCGGCGCGCTGGCCGCGAGACGGTGTCCCGCCTCCTGCCGGAGGCGTTCGAGGCGTTCGCCGCCTACGAGAAGCGCGTCCTCGGCCTCGGAGCTGGCGGGCGCGGCCTCGAGGAGGCGGTCTCGTGACCGGCTCCCTCGTCTCGCCCGAGCTGCGCAGCCGCGTCCGCGGCCTCGCCACGCCGATCGCCGTCGGCCTCGGCCGGCTCGGCCTCACCCCGAACGCCCTCACGGTCATCGGCTTCGTCGGAACCGCCGTCGCGGCGTACGCGGCGTCGCAGCAGGCCTGGCTCGTCGCCGGAATCCTCGTGCTCGCATTCGGGATCTTCGACCTCTTCGATGGCACGCTCGCTCGCGCCACGGGCAAGGTCACGACCTTCGGGGCCTTCCTCGACTCGACCCTCGACCGCGCCGGGGAGGC
>JACQEG010000020.1 GCA_016200665.1 Chloroflexota bacterium
CCGAGGCCACTCCGAGACCACTCCTCGGGCACGCTGCCCGCACCCTGCGCGAGCGAAGGGCCGCCGGCCGCACCGGCGGCTCCGTCGTGGTCGGGCCCGGTCGATCGCGGGCTCGAGTTGTCAGCCCGCAGGGAGGGCGTGCGGAGCGTCAGCCCTCGAGCGGGCCGAGGAGCGCCAGGCGGAGCTGGGCGTCGCAGTCGGACTTGCCGATCGCGATGACCTTGTCGCCAACGCTCAGGACCGTGTCCGAGCGGACGGCCGTGGCGACGTTGTCGCGCACGACCGCGAAGAGCGAGCAGCCCTCCGGGATCTGGAGGTCCGAGGCGGTCCGGCCGACCGCCGGCGAGCCCTCGTTGAGCTGGGCCTCGATGATCTCGAGATCGCTCTCGCCGAGGGCGGCGAGGTGCAGGAGCTCGTGGACCGGGATGTCCTGCTCGATCGAGCCGAGGATCATCCGCGTCGGGCTGATGATCTCGTCGACCCCGAGATGCCGGAACAGGCCCTCGTTCTGCGGGTTGTTCACCCGGGCGATCGTCCGGGGCACGTCGAAGTGGTGCTTCGCCATCTGGCAGATGACGAGGTTGTCCTCGTCGTCGCCGGTGACCGCAGCCACGATGTCGGCCCGGCTGCAGCCGGCCTCGCCGAGGTACTTGCCCTCGCAGCCGTCCTGGGCGACGACGATCGAGCCGATCTCGTCGGCGATCTGGCTGGCGCGGGCCCGATCCTTCTCCATGAGGACGACCTCGTGGCCGCTCTCGAGGAGCTCCCGGGTCAGGTAGTAGCCGACCTTGCCGCCGCCGACCACGAGCACGAACATGGCTCAGGCCTCCTGCGCCGGGGTCGGCGAGTGATGGTGCGGTGCAACCGGCGCGATGACCGATGGCAGGCCGGTCGGCGCCAGGCCGAGGTAGCCCTGCATGGCATCGACCATGAGCGTCGTCCGGCAGATCGTCGCGATGCCGAGCTCCGCATAGGCCGCGGCGCGCACGGGATCGTTGACCTTGGCCATCGCCTTGCCGATGCCGAGGCTCTCGATGGCGACCTGGGCGGCCATGACGTTGCGGTTGTCACCCTCGGTCAGGGCGAGCAGGACATCGGCACCGGCGGCGCCGGCGCGACGGAGCGTGCCCTCGTCCGTGCCGTCGCCGCGGATCGCGGCGCCCTTGAAGTCGTCCGGCAGCCGATCGAACGCCCGGACGAGGAGGTCGAGGACGACGACCTCGTGACCGTCGTGATCCAGCGTCTCCGCGAGGACCGCGCCGACGCGGCCGCAGCCGACGATGACGATCTTCACGCTTGCTCCTCTGCGATGGGCTCGCGCACGACCCAGACCGCGCACGGAGCGTGCTTCAGGACATAGGGTACGGTCCGTCCGATCGCGAAGTCGCCGCCGAACCGCTTGCGGTATGGCAGGCTCACGACGAGCAGGTCGGCCCCGCGCTCGGACGCCTCGTCGACGAGCGCCGCGCCCACCTCCCGTGCCTGCAGTAGCACGGGCTCGAGGCGGACCTTCATCGACTCGGCGACAAGCTCGGCATGGTCCAGGATCTGCTGGACCTCGTCGGACCGCGAGGCGATGTCGGCGTCGAGGGGCAGCGACCACTCGATCTCGACGACGTGGACGCCGACCAGGTCAGCGCGGTTGACCCGGGCCACCTCGGCCACCAGCCGGATGGTGCGCTCGTCGCGCGACCCGCCGGCGAGCGCAATGATCGCCCGGTGGAATGCCGGGCTCGATGGTTCGGACACGTGTGGCTTGGGCTGCCTCGGAACGTGGACCTGGGCGGGACTCGGAGGGCGGAGCCCCCGCCGCCTGCGGCACGATACACCGCCGAGCGCACGACCGGGTAACGGCGCTCTGTGCTGGTGGCGATACGGCACATCGGCGATGACCGTGTGCGGTCGACACGCTCAGGCGCCGATCTCGAGCCGGCGCCAGAGCGCCCCGGGCAGCCCCACCGCGCGCATCGCGGCCTGGACGGTGCCGATGTCGTAGGCGGTGCGGTGCCACGACACGCGGCCCGCCTCGGGCTCGAGGATGAGGAAGGAGGCGGTGGGCAGGCCGTCGCGTGGCTGGCCGACGCTGCCGGGGTTCAGGAGCACGCGGCGGTCGTCGAGGTCGAGCCGGTCGCCGTCGCGGCCGAGGATCAGCTCCACGTCGCCTTCGGCGTCGCGCCACGCGACCGGGACGTGGGTGTGGCCGTGGAGGGCCGCGGTGCCGGCGAGCCGGTCGAGGTTGGCCCGAGCGGAGGCCTCCGAGACGACGTACTCCCAGATCGGCTGGCGCGGGCTGCCGTGGACGAGCTCGATGCCGGCCTCGGTTCGCCGCTCCGGAAGCGCCGACAGCCACAAGAGTGCGTCCGGCTCGAGCGCCGTCCGCGTCCATTCCATGGCGCGACGCGCGTCCGGGTTGAACCAGTCGATCTCGTTGCCCCCGACGGCCGCGGCGTCGTGGTTCCCGCGGACCCCGAGCGCGCCGATCTCGCGGAGGCGGCGGACCACGCCGTTGGGGTCGGGTCCGTAGCCGACGACGTCGCCGAGATGCCAGACGCCATCGACCGACCCGGCGGCGGCCAGCACGGCATCGAGGGCCACGAGGTTGGAGTGGATGTCGGACACGACTGCGATCCGCATCCGGCGGAGCGTACCAAGCGCCCGATCACCAGGGCTGGCGTTTCCTTCGGGCCGGATCTCGGGGGAAGCCAGGCGGCGTCGCCGCCACCTTCCGCACGACGACGATCCGGTGGCCGGCGAGCGCCGGGATACCGCTGATCTCGTGGCTCGCCGGCGCGTCGCCACCGAGGGCACGGGACGCGCGCCCGGCCGCCGCGAGCTCGGCCTCGATGTCGGAGCCCTTCCAGGCCAGCAGCCGGCCGCCGACCCGCAGCAGCGGCAGGGCGAGCTCCACGAGCTCGGCAAGGCCCGCGACGGCCCGCGCCGTGACGACGTCCCGGGCGGCCGGTTCTCGTGCGGCCAGCTCCTCGGCTCGGAGGGCGCGAACGGCCACGCGGTCGGTGAGGCCCATCGCCGCCGCCGCGGTCTGGAGGAACCGCGCCTTCTTGGCGACGGACTCGATCAGCGTGACGCGGCTGCCGCGCAGGGTCGCCGCGAGGACCAGGCCCGGGAAGCCGCCGCCGCTGCCGATGTCCGCGATGCGTGGAGGCGGCGCCAGGGTCATCGCGCTCGTCGCAGCGTCGCCGACCAGGAGCGGCAGCGCGGCGAGGCTGTCCAGGACGTGACGGGTCGCGATCGTCGCGGGGTCGGTGATCGCGGTCAGGTTGATCGCGTCGTTCCAGGCGATGAGCAGCCGGACGTGCGCCGCGATCGCCACCCCGGCCTCCGCGCCGAGCCCGAGGCCAAGCGCCGCGAGACCGGCGTCGAGCGCGGCACCGAAGGCGCCCGGGAGCGGCGGCAGGCCGCTGGGATCGCTCGGCAGCTCGGCGCGGCTCACCGGCGGTGTGCGGGCGGGATCTCGGAGCCGGTCACCGGGCGGCGGCGCCTCCAGGACGCGCGTCGGGGGCGGTCCTCCCGGCGGTCCAGGCCTCCCGATCGGAGCCCGGCTGCCGCCGGAGAGCCGCCCCCGGCGTTCGTTGTTCACCGTCCGGGCCATTGGTCTGACGCGTCTCGTTCGGTTCGCGGTCGGGTCTCCCCGAACCCCTCCCGAGCCACGTTCCCCGATGGCTGCCCCGGTGCGGATGCCGGATGTTGGACTCGTGGGGTGGCCCAGTCAACCGGCTTATCCACGACCCTGCGGGCGCTTCGACGGAAGGTGGATAACTCCCGCCGCGAGCCCGGATTCGGTGGACGATCAGCTCGAGCGAGGCGCGCCGCGGAGGGGCCGCCCGAGCGTCCGTCGGACGACGTCGACGACCTCGTCGACGTAGCGCTCGGCGTCGCCCTGCTCGGCGGCGGTGCGGACGCAGCCCTGGACGTGATCCTCGAGGACGAGGACCGCCAGCGAGTCGACGGCCGCCCGCAGGGCGCTGGTCTGCTGCAGGATGTCGACGCAGTACTCCTCGCGCTCGATCATCCGGGAGATGCCCCGGACCTGACCTTCGATACGGGCCAGGCGGCGGAGCAGCTGGGCCTTGTCCTTGGTGTAGCTGTGACGGAACGAGTCGGTTCCGTGGTCGTGTGGCTGGGTCGCGATCGGGTCGTCGGCCGGCATGGGCGGGGTTGGGCTCCTGCGTCGAGGCGGCGCCGCGGGACTCGCGGCGGCGAGCGGATCATACCCCCGGGGGGTATCGCTCGCAACGGCGGCAGGTCCGCGGGTCGGGCGGTACACTCCGCACGAATGGATCCGCTGGACCATGTCCGCGCCGGTCTCGACGGCCTCGCCTGCGCCGTCTGTGAGGGGCCCGTCCCCGCCGACGCGATCCAGCTCCTCGCCCACCGCGACGCGCTGGCGTTCGTCCAGGTCGAGTGTCCCGCCTGCCGGAGCACGACGCTCGCCTTCCTGCTCGAGGGCGAGGCCGGCGACGAACAAGGGCAGACGACGGAGGCCCCGGTCAGCTCCGACGACGTGCTCGACATGCACCTCTTCCTCCGCGACTGGCGGGGTGGCACCAGCGCCCTGCTGGGTGGCGACGCCCCGGGCCCGCGGTGATCGACCCCGCGTCCCCCGAGGCCCTCGGCGAGCTGCCGCCGCCGGGGGAGCCCGCCTCGCCGTCTGAGCCCGGCCCGCCGTCGGAGCCCGCCTCGCCGGGGCGGCCTAGCTTCGCCCATGCGAGCGAGGCCGAGATGTCCCGGATCCTGGACTTCTATGGCGTCCGGTGGCGCTACGAGCCGACGACGTTCCCGATCCTCTGGAACCTCGATGGCGACGTCGTCGAGAGCTTCTCGCCGGACTTCTACCTGCCGGACTTCGACCTGTACCTCGAGATGACGACGCTCAAGCAGAGCCTCGTCCGCAAGAAGAACCGCAAGCTCCGCCGCCTGCGCGAGCTCTACCCGGACATCCGGATCAAGCTGTTCTACGCCCGCGACTTCCGGGCGATGATGCTCAAGTACGGCCGCCTCGGCCTCGCGGAGTCGCTGAGCGGGGCGTCGGGCCAGCTCGGTGGGACGCCCGGCCAGCTCGGTGGGACGCCCGGCCAGCTCGGTGGGACGCCCGCCGCCGTCGCGGAGCTCGACGCCGGCCTCATCGAGAGCCGCCGGGCCGCCTCGGACGAGGCGCCGCCCTCGATCGCCGCGCCCACCACCACGATGGCCGGCCGACGGCGCACCATGCGCCGAGGCGATCGCCCCGACGCCAGTCGCGGTGCCGGGGCGAGGGCTGCCAAGGGTGAGGGCGAGCCGGCATGAAGGCGGTGAGCGATCTCCGGGCCGACATCGGCGAGATCCTGCTGACCGAGAGCCAGATCCAGGCGCGGGTCGCGGAGCTCGGGGCCCAGGTCTCGATCGACTACGGCGGCCGGTCGCTCACGCTCGTCAGTGTCCTCAAGGGCTCGCTGCCGTTCATGGCCGACCTCATGCGCTCGATCGATCGGCCGCTCCGGATCGACCTCATGGAGGTTTCGTCGTACGGCGGGGCGACGACCGAGTCGTCCGGGCTGGTCCGGATCCTGAAGGACCTCTCGTCGAGCATCGAGGGCGAGGACGTCCTCATCGTCGAGGACATCATCGACACGGGCCTCACCCTGAATTACCTCGTCCGCTACCTGCGCGGCAAGAAGCCGGCGTCGCTCCGGATCTGCACGCTCCTCGACAAGCCGGCGCGACGCCTCGTCGAGAT
The DNA here is from genome assembly GCA_016200665.1 of Chloroflexota bacterium. Taxonomy (GTDB): domain Bacteria; phylum Chloroflexota; class Limnocylindria; order Limnocylindrales; family CSP1-4; genus UBA5189. The sequence continues at coordinate 5,735 of JACQEG010000020.1, forward strand.
CGACGTCGACTACATCGGCTTCACGATCCCCGACCAGTTCGTCGTCGGCTACGGGTTGGACTACGGCGAGCTCTACCGCAACCTCAGGTTCGTCGGCGTGCTCCGGCCCGAGGTCTACAGCAGCGCCGGATGAGCATGCACCGGCGGCCGGTGGGCCGACCCCGCTCGCTTGCCGCCGCCGGAGCGGTCGTGACCCTCGCCGGCTGCGTCCTGCCGTGGTGGACGGTCGGCGGCGGTCCGAACGAGATCACGACCCTGAGCGGCAACGCATTCGACTCGTCGGGCATCGTCGTGTTCATCGCCGCGCTCGTGACGATCGCCCTCGTGACGCTGCCATACGCCCGTGAGCGGCCGGTCCGGTTCGACGCCTGGACGAGCTACACGATCATCGCCGCGGTGGCCTGGCTGGCGTTCCTCTACCGGATCGTCGACCTCGCCTTCGCCCACGCGCTCGCGTTCGACCAGCCCACGGACGTCATCCTCAGGATCCCGGGGCTGTGGGTCACCGCGATCGGCCTGATCGTCATCGCGCGGTCCGCCTACGACATGTGGCAGGCGCCCTCCGACCGCTAGCGCGAGAGCCGTGCGCGCGGCCCTGTCCACGCTCCGTGAGCGCGCCCGTCACGGCAGGCCGGGACTCAGCCAGACGGACGGGATGTAGTTGTCCGGCGCCCCCCGGCTGCCAACGATGACGAGGCGGTCACGCCACGCGACCACGGCTTCCGGCTCAGCCTGGCCGAGCGTCGGCTGATCGGGCGCCTGGGTCCAGTGCAGCCCGTCGGCCGACAGCCAGCTCGTGCCCGTCCCGAACTGGACGCCGACGTAGTTCCCGACCGCGACGTAGCCGGACGGCGTGACGACGACGTCCGTCATCCGGATCTTCTCGCCGAAGTGGAGGCGCGCGGGCTCGCTCGGCGCACGGGTCCAGCTCGCGCCGTCGACCGAGGACCAGGCGACCGCCTCGCGCTCGTCGCCGTCGGACCCCACCGCGAGGAGGCCCGCGGGTGTCATCACGAGCGAGACGGCGAGGCCGGACGCCAGCGCCGGGTCGTCGACCCGGGTCCAGGCCAGGCCGTCGGATGACCGCCAGGCGATCGAACCGGTCGCCCGCCCGCCGGTCCCGAGCCGGCCGAGCGCGACGTAGCCGGTCGCCGTCCACTCGATCGCGGCGACCTCGGCGCCGGCAAAGGCGCCCGGGTCGTCGGGCACGGGCTGCCACGCCAGCCCGTCGGCCGAGCGCCACAGGCGGGCATGGCGGTCGCCCAGCTCCGGGCCGACCGAGCCGCCGGCGACGAGCCCCCGATCGGTCGAGACGATCGTCGTCATCCGCTCGGCCTGGTCGAGTGGCCGGGTCGGCGCGGCGCTCCCCGTCGCGCTGCTCGTCGTGCCGCTGCCCGTCGCGTCACCCTCCGTCGCCTCGAGGCTGCCGACCGTCGCAGGCGTCCAGGCGATGCCGTCCGGCGAGCGCCACGCCGCTGCCTCGCGATCCTTCCGGCCCACCGCGACGAACGTCCCGTCAGGCGCGACGGCGATCGCCACCGCAAAGGTCCAGCTCGCCTCGTCGATCGGGTGGACCGCCCAGGTCCGTCCATCGGTGGAGCTCCAGGCATCGGCTCGCCAGGTGCCGTCGATGCCGACGAATCCCACCGCGACCAGTCGCTGTCCGCTCACGGCCACGTCGGCGATGACCGCCTGCCCTGGAAAGTGACCCGGATGCCCGGCGGTGTTCGGGTGCTCCGGGCCGGTCGCCGGGTTGGACGAGATCGCGAATGCATCGGCGGGCCGCTCGACGTCGGCGATCGCCCACGTCAGCCCGAATGCCGGCTTCGGCGTCGGCGGCAGCGCGCGAGCGGTCGACGACGGACCGGGCGCGGCGAGGAGCGAGCAGCCGCCCATGAGCGAGGCGGCGCCCACGATGAGGCAGGTCAGCCACGCGCCACCGGGACGCGGCGTGGGCGCGGAACGGGCCATCGGGCTGAGTATCGCCGAGGACGAGCGATCGATCAGGGCACCGCGTCCGGCCCCGGCGCCTCGGTCGGGACCGCGGTCGGAGCGGGGAGGACCTGGACGTCGGCACCGAACCACCAGGTCGCGCCGGAATCGTGCTCCGCGTACTGGAAGACGTACCGGCCCGGCGACCAGGCCGGCGCCAGGAGCGGCACCGCGCTGCCGGAGCAGCCGAACCCCGACACGCAGTCGGTCACCTCTCGATACAGGGCCGCGAGCGAGGTCGCGCCGGCCGGCGGCGCCACCCGGCGAACGGTGACGACCTCGGGCTCCTGCGCCCCGCCTCGCCGGGATGTGTCCGCGAGACGCCAGACCGTGACGTCGACCGAGCCGATCGGCCGGCCGCTACCGGTCGAGGGGGCACACCACCCGAGCGCGTCGATCTCCATCGCGACGACCCCGACGATCGGGATCCGCGGATCGGCCGGTCCCTCGGCCGCGCGCGCCGGATCGACCGCGTGCCACACCCTCACCCGCTGCGTGACGATCTGGCCGGCGATGACGAGGCGCCAGGTCTCGATCGTGGCGACCCGCCAGGCGCCGGTGCCCAGGCAGACGCTCGCGGCGAGCCCCTCCGGCGAGAGGTCCGGCGTTGCCGGCGGCCCGGACGATGCCGGGGCTGCCGTCCGAGGTGGAAGCGTCGCTCGGGGCTCCGAGGCGCCCCAGGCCCATGGCTTCGCGATGGCGAGGACGAGGAAGGCCGCGACGAGCGCCCCGAGCGTCCAGAGGCCACGCCCCGGCTGCCTCGCCGTCACCCGCCCGAGCGGCGATCCCGTCGGCGCGTCGGGGGCCGGAGATCCAGGATCCTCGGGGGACGCGTCCACGATTCGGCCGGGCTAGTCCTCGCCGAGGTAGGCCTTCCGGACCGTCTCGTTCTGGCGGAGCGACTCGGCCGAGCCGGTGAGCACGACCTCGCCGGTCTGGAGGACGTAGCCACGGTGGGCGATCGACAGCGCCTGGAGGGCGTTCTGCTCGACGAGCAGGACCGTGGTTCCCTGCCGGTTGATGTCCTTGATCGTCTCGAAGACCTGCTGGACGAGGATCGGCGAGAGTCCCAGCGACGGCTCGTCGAGGAGCAGCACCCGCGGCTGCGACATCAGTGCCCGTCCGATGGCGAGCATCTGCTGCTCGCCGCCGGAGAGCGTCCCGCCGAGCTGGGCCGTGCGCTCCAGGAGCCTGGGGAAGAGCGTGAAGACCCGGTCGAGGTCCGGCCCCAGGTCCTTCACGTCGCGCCGGGAGAAAGCCCCCATCTGGAGGTTCTCCAGGACGGTCAGGCGGGGGAAGATGCGGCGGCCCTCGGGGGCGTGTCCGATGCCGCGCTCGACGAGCTTGTGGGCCGGCAGCTTCGAGATGTCGTCACCCTCGAACCGGACCCTGCCGGCGCGGGGGTGGAGCATTCCGCTGACCGTCTTGAGGGTCGTCGTCTTGCCGGCGCCGTTCGCGCCGATGAGGGTCACGATCTCGCCCTGGGCGACCGTGAGCGAGATGCCGCGCAGCGCGTGGATCTGGCCGTAGTAGGTGTGGACGCCGTCGATGACGAGCATCGCCTCGCCGGAGGCGCCGTTGGTCGCGCTCATGCCGCCGGCGTCCCGAGGTATGCCTCAATGACCTTGGGATCGCGACGGACCTCGTCCGGCGTTCCCTCGGCGATGCGCTCGCCGTGGTCGAGCACGGTGACTCGATCGCTGATGCCCATGACGACCCGCATGTCGTGCTCGATGAGGAGGATCGTCAGGCCGAGCTCGGTCCGGAGGCGTCCGATCAGCTTCGTCAGGTCCGCCGTCTCCCGGGGGTTCATCCCGGCGGTCGGCTCATCGAGGAGCAGGAGGACCGGGTTCGAGGCCAGCGCCCGCGCGATCTCGAGCCGGCGCTGATCGCCGTACGGCAGGTTCTTGGCCGTCTCGTGCGCTCGCTTCCGCAGGCCCGCGAGGTCCAGCAGCTGCATCGCCCGGGCGCGCGCCTCCGCCTCCTCCCGCCGATCGCGAGGCGTCGAGAGGAGCGCATCGAGCCAGGTGGCCTTGAGCCGGCTGTGCATCCCGACGAGGACGTTGTCGAGGGCCGACATGTTGGCGAAGAGGCGGATGTTCTGGAAGGTCCGGCCGAGGCCGGCGACGACCATGTCGTTCGGCCGGGCGCTCCGGAAGACGCCGAATCTCGTGAGGAAGTCCGCGTAGGCGGGCGGCCGGGCCACGCCGACGACCATGACGATCATGAGCGCGATCACGGTGAAGAAGATGCCGAGGGCGATCACGATGTCGGACGCGCCGGCCTCGCCGACGAGGACGGTCGTCAGGGCGACCGCGAGGGCCGGCACGACCCACAGCAGCGGCTCGAGCCAGGCCCGCCTGCTTCGGGCGATCATCCGCTTGCCCCGAAACCGGATCTCACCGGCCGTCGGGTCGTAGATCCCGGCGATGATGTTGAAGAACGTCGTCTTGCCGGCGCCGTTTGGTCCGATGAGGCTCACGATCGCCCCTTCCGGGATCGTGAACTCGACGTCGTGGACGGCCAGCAGCCCACCGAATCGCTTCGTGACGTTGACCGCGTGCAGGACGTCCGTCATTCGACGTTCTCCCCGGGCACGCCGCCCATCGCACCGACCACCTCGGCGCCCTCGCCGGCCTCCTCGTCGGCGTGGAGCTCGGCGCGCCGTTCACGGCTCGGGAACAGGCCCTCCGGGCGGTACAGCATCATCAGGACGAGGGCGAAGCCGTACAGCAGGAACTGGTAGTTCAGGAAGTTGATCTGGAGCAGGTCGACGTGGATCGGCCCGAGGTCGAAGGCCGGCAGGCCGAGGTTCTCGACCACGGTGTTGATCTGCTTGAGGAAGACGGCCTGGATCATGTAGACGATGAATGCCCCGGCCGCGACGCCCCAGATGTTGCCCATCCCGCCGATGATGACCATCGCCAGGACCGTGAACGAGACGGTGAAGAGGAACTGGTCGGGCGAGACGATGGTCAGCTTCGAGGCGTTGAAGACGCCCGCGAAGCCCGAGGTCGTCGCGCCGAGGGCGAAGGCGAGGAGCTTGGTGACGACGGTGTTGATGCCGTTGGCCGCGGCCGCCAGCTCGTCCTCGCGGATGGCCATCCAGGCCCGGCCTATCCGGGAATCGTGCAGCCGGTAGAGCAGGATCATCGCGAGCGTGACGACGATGAGGGACACGATCATGTACGGGAACGGTGAGATCGGGGTGAACTCACCCAGGATCGGCAGCGCCTCCGGCCGGTAGAGCCCGCCGATGCCGTTCGTGCCCTCGGTCCACTTGTCGAGGTTGAGGAACACGATCGGCACGATCTCGCCGAAGCCAAGGGTCATGATCGCGAGGTAGTCGCCGCGCAGCCGCAGGGTCGGCGCCCCGAGCGCGATCCCGAACAGGGCCGCGATGCCTGCCCCGATGACCAGCATCGGGATGAACGGCAGGTCCAGTCCGGAGAACGGCGAGTTGCTGTACGCGTAGGCGTACGAGCCGATGGCGAAGAACGCGGCATAGCCGAGGTCGAGCAAGCCAGCCAGGCCGACGACGACGTTCAGGCCCATGGCCAGCAGCACGAAGACGCCGGCGTTCGCGAAGGCGTCGTACCAGCCGCTCGGACCCTGGAGGACGTTGAAGTTCGGGAAGACGACGAGCAACGAGGACACGAGCGACATCACGACGAGGATCGTGATCGAGCGGTGGGCCTCGGATGCGCGGACCAGCCGGTCGCGCCAGCCGCCGTCCATCCGAAGACGTCCCAGCGCCGCGCTCATGCCCGGTCACCCAGCTGCTGTCCGAGGATGCCGGTCGGTCGGAAGATCAGGACGAGCGTCAGGACCATGAACACGAGGAACTCCGACCATCTCGAGAACCCCAGCGACGAGGCGAAGTTCTCGATGAATCCGATGATGAAGCCGCCGAGCACGGCCCCGGAGATGTTGCCGATCCCGCCCAGGACGGCGGAGGTGAAGGCCTTGAGGCCGGCGTTGAAGCCGAGGTCCTGACGGACGAACCCGAAGCGCAGGCCCCAGACGACACCCGCCGCCCCGGCCAGGGCGCCACCGAGCAGGAATGTCAGGGCGATGGTCTGGTTCAGGTCCACGCCCATGAGCGAGGCCGCCTGCTGGTCCTGGGCCGTGGCGCGCATCGCGCGGCCGAGCCGCGTCCGGTTGACGAACGTCTGGAGGAGCAGCATCAGCACCAGCGCGAGGGCGAAGATGAAGATCGACAGGACCGAGATCTCGGCGCCCCCGAAGGGGATCTGCCAGTCGAGCGGGAAGATCTGCGGGGCGGCCCGGTCGCCCGAGCCCGCGACCAGGAGCGCGAGGTTCTGCAGGATGAACGACACGCCGACCGCGGTGATGAGCGGTGCGAGTCGTGATGCGTGCCGGAACGGCCGGTAGAAGACCCGCTCGATGAACACGTTCAAGCCGCCGGTCAACGGCATCACGAACAGCAGCGCCACCAGCAGCAGGAGCGCCAGGAACGGGACGTCCTTGACGCCGCCCGTCTGGCCGAAGATGCCGCCCGTGAGGACGACAGCCAGGAAGGCCCCGATCATGAACACGTCGCCGTGGGCGAAGTTGATCAGCTCGATGATCCCGTAGACCATCGTGTAGCCGAGGGCGATGAGGGCATAGATCGCGCCGATCGACAGGGCGTTGATCGTCTGCTGGATGGCGACGGGCAGGGCCCGTTCGGGCGCGAAGCCATCGACGACCTGCAGCGCCAGCCACAGCAGCACGACGTAGACGACGATCGCGCCGACGGCGAACCCGATGATCCGGGCCGAGCGATTCAACCCGCTGCGCGTTCGAGGGGTAGTGACGCTGCTGGCGATCAAGTTCGTGCCTCAGCGAAGAGGTTGAGAACCCTGATGCAGCGAGGCCGGGAGTCCAGGCTGGACTCCCGGCCTCGGGCTACGAACGACTACTTGGCGGCGTAGTCCACCTGCTCGAGGAACTTCCAGTCCTTGGCGGTCGCGTCGAACGAGTAGATCGAGACGATCTTCTGGCTCGTGTCGCCGTTCGCGTCGAGGGTGAAGTCACCCTGGATGGTCTTGTACGTGTGGGAGACGTCGGCCAGGGCCGTCAGGATCGCGGCCCGGAGGGCCGTGTTGTCGGCCGGATTGGTCGCAGCAGCCCGGGCGAGGGCGTCGAGCATCACCTGCGCGCAGGTGAAGCCCTGGCCCGCGTAGCCGGTCGCATCGATCCCGTACTCGGCCTTGTAGTCCGCGTCGAACTTGGCCTTGCCCGGGTAGTCGCCGATGCCGGCGAGGGTGCTGTACGCGTTGGCGGCCTTGTCGCCGGCGAGGTTGAGGAACGAGTCCTTCGTCGCGGCCGAGCCGTCGTTGATGCCGTCGGGGCCGACGAACGGAACGTCGCCGAGACCAACCTGGGCCGCAGCGAGCAGGATCCGCGCGCCGCCGTCGGCGGTGACGCCACCGAAGTAGATCGCCTCGGGGTTGAGCGCCTTGGCGGCGGTCAGGATCGAGACGTAGTCCTGGGTGGTCTTCGGCGCGCCGTCGTGCTTGACGACCGTGCCACCGCGCTGCTTGAAGTCGGCTTCGAATGCGTCGGCGACGCCCTTACCGAACGTATCGGTGCTGTCGATGATGTAGACCGAGTGCTTCCCGAGCTTGTCGTAGATGTACTGGGAAGCGGCCGGGCCCTGGACATCGTCGGTCGTGACGATCCGGACGTAGTTGTTGGCCTTGGTGCGCAGCTGTGCGGCCGGCGCGCCCTTGGTCAGATCCGGGTTCGTGTTGGCAGGCGAGCACTGGGGCATGCCGGCCGCGTTCGAGATCGGGATCTGGGCCTTGGCGACGCTCGAGTTGAGCGGGCCGATGACCGCGATGACCGAGTCGTCACCGACGAGCTGGGTCATGTTGTTGGCGCCGGTCTGCGGGTCGTGGACGCCGTTGAGGGCGTCGTCCTTGACCGCCGACTGCGGGATCTCGATGGTGTAGCTGGCGACCTTGTTGCCGGCCTGCTTCACCGCGAGCTTGATGCCGTTGATGATCGGCTGCGACGCCGCGAGCTCGGAGCCCTGGAGCGGCAGCTCGATCGCGAACTTCACCGTCTTGCTCGCGCCGCCGCCGTTGCACGCGCCGAGCGCGATCACGGCAATGGACGCGACCGCCCCTACCTTGGTGAGCTTCATGCACTCTCCTCCTCGAAGCCAACCGCGCCGGAGCCCCGGACACGGTCCCCCGGTCGATCCCCCCACGTCCCACCGCCGTCGACCCGGACCCGATGCTGGCGCCCGGTCCCGCCCCGCCAAACCAACGGTCCTCGGGGGACGCCGATTAGTCGGTCGGGACGCGGGGGTGGTGCGCGCAGGCAGCGACTCAGAGACGACCGCGGGCGGCGCGCAGGTGGCCGCCGAAGCGATGCCGTATATTAGGGATCGGCGCACCGATTGCAACACCGGTCGTCCGCCTCCCGGGATGGTTACAGAGCGATCGACCGCTCACCCCCGTGCTGTGTGGCGGACCCGCTGGAGGTCGAACGATCGGGTGGCGCCATCCGACCCAGGGAGCACACACCGGCTCGTGGAGTACAGGGTCCGAGCGGCCCGGATCACGGATGTCGACCGGCTCGTCGCATTGAGCAGCGGCCGGCTGGGCAGCCGCGCGCCCGGCCAGCTCGATGCCGCGGACGTCCTGCGCCAGCTTGTCTTCCTGCCCCATGCCAGCGTCCTCGTCGCCGAGCGGCGACGGGAGATCGTGGGCGGCGCGGTCCTCGCGATCCGCCCATCCGTTCGTGCCGGCGGCTACGTCGGCACCATCGATCTCCTCGTCGTCGACGCCTCGGCCGAGGTCGACGTGGTGACGGAGCTCCTCGTGGAGGAGGCGGTCCGGTCGGCCGCCAACAAAGGTTGCGCGACCGTCGAGGCGCAGCAGCCGGACGAGCCCGCCGAACAGGCGCAGTGGGCTCGCCTGGGATTTGTCCCCCTGGACACACGCCTGGCACGGAGAACCACTTGAGCAAGAACGTCGCGGTCTTCGTCGACGTGGCGAACATCTTCTACGCGGCCAAGGCGGCCGGCGTCGACATCGACTACGTGACGCTCCTGAAGGCGTCGAGCGCGGGGCGCGACCTCGTGCGCGCGTACGCGTACACGGGCCTCGACCCGGACAACGAGAACCAGCGGAACTTCCACGACTTCCTGCGCCGCCACGGCTACAAGGTGGTCAGCAAGGACATCCGCAAGTACGGCGACGGCAAGGTCAAGGCCAACCTCGACATCGAGCTCGTCGTCGACATGATGAAGACGGCCCGGAACCTCGACATCGCGATCGTCGTGTCGGGAGACGGCGACTTCGCCCCGGCCATCCGCGCCGTCCAGGAGATGGGCGTCCGCGTCGAGGTCGTGAGCTTCCGCGGCAACACCTCGTCCGACCTGATCGAGGTGGCGGACATCTTCACCGACATCACCCAGATCGCGAAGGTCGAGAAGGGCTCCTCCCGGAGCGGTCGCCGCGTCGCGACCGACGACGAGGACCTGTCGATGACCGAGGTGCCCGACAAGATGACCGAGGGGACCGGCGATGGGCGTCGGCGCGGCCGGGGCGGACGAACCCGGACCGGCGAGCCTGCCGCCGCGCGCGGCTCGCGTCGCACCGCGGCTTCGCGCGAGGCGGAGCGCGAGGCGTCGCGCGAGGAGCCGGTCGCGGCCGAGGGCACGCTCGTCGTGCTGCCCGGCGAGAAGCTGTCGCGCGTCCGACCGGCGGCCGCCCGGCCCGCCAAGCTGGATGAGGTGGACGAGCTGGACGCCGAGGTGGCCGAGCTGGCCGGCGACGAGGAGCCGACCGAGGGCCTGGCGTCGGAGACCGAGGACGGTGCCGTCGGCGAGGACAGCGCCCGACGCCGGCGGCGCCGGCGCGGCGGTCGCGGCCGCGGCCGGGGTCGCGGCCGGACCGAGGGCCAGGAGGCGGTCGAGGGTCCGGCCCCCGAGGGCCCGGACGATACCGACGAGGTCGAGGTCCTGCCGGCACCCGCACCGCGGCGTGCGGCGTTCTCCTTCGGCTCGGTGTGGGATTCGCAGATCGGCGTGCCGGCCAGCCCGGCCGCGGCGAGCGGCACGTCGGCAAGTCCCCGCCTGGGCGCCGAGGAGGATCTCGAGGAGCCGGAGATCCCGGAGTACCTCCTGGCGGAACGCCGCCAGCGTGACAGCGCCCGGGGTGGCCGCGGTGGTGCCCGCGGTGGCCGCGGCGGTGGTCGCGGCAGCGCCTACGCCGCCGCGATGGATCGGGAGCGGTTCGGGGCCGGCGGACGAGGCGGCTCGACGCCCTCGCGCTACGCCGAGCCCGGCCAGCGGCGCGAGGTCCGAGAGGTCCGAGGCGGCCAGCCGTCGCGGCCCGCCGCGCGCAGCTTCGACCGCCCGGAGCGGGCCCCGCGACCCTCGGGGGGCGATCCGTGGAGCGAGGTCCCGCCCGAGATCGAGGCGATGCTGCGGGCCCAGCTGGCGTCGTCGGGCGGGCGGCCCGTTCGCCAGGCACCCGTTCGCGAGGCACCCGCGGGCAGGCCTGCGCCCGAGGCGGCGACTCGAGCGAGGGCATCCGCCGGCGACCTTGACCGCACGACGGCCGGTGAGCCGGCAGCCGCGGCGAAGGCCACGCGAGCTCCGGCTCGTCGGGGCACCCGCACGACGAAGCCGGTTGCGGACGCCAGCGCGGCGCCTGCGATGGCAGTGTCGGAGCCCGCCGCGGCGCCGGCAACCCGGCGACGGCGGACCTCGGCCGGCGCGGCCGCCGGCGGCTCGACCACCGGCACCGAGGCGGCCGGCGATTCGGGCGCCGGTGCCGCCCCGAAGGCCACCCGACGGCGCGCGTCGGCTGCGAAGCCGGCGGCTGCCGGCGAGAGCGGCTCGAACGGCACCGCCGGCGCCGCGGAGGCCACGCCGAAGCGCCGGGCGACCCGCAAGAAGGCCGACGCGTCGGCCTGATCCGGGCGTGACCGGGCGTCGGATCCGAACGCGCGGCCAGCCGGTCGCGATCGCCGCCGTCGAGGCGATGCTCGCGTCCCACGTCCCGCACGCGCTGCTCCTCACGGGGCCGGCCGGCATCGGCAAGACGACGCTCGCGCTGGACATCGCGGCGGCGCTGCTCTGCCGCGCCGAGGATCCGGCAGCCCGCCCCTGCGGGACCTGCCGGTCGTGCCGCGCGGTCGATCACGGCAACCACCCCGACCTGCACCGGCTCGCGCCGGCGGGTGCGGGCGGCGTCATCGCCATCGGCGGTCGAGACGAGCGCGGCGTCCGCGACCTCGTGGCCGAGCTCGCGCTCCTGCCCGTCGAGGGCGGCGCCCGCGTCGCGATCGTCGAAGGTGCTCACCGGATGACCGACGATGCCCAGTCGGCCTTCCTCAAGACCCTCGAGGAACCGCCGACCGGCGTGGTCCTCATCCTCTGCGCCGACACCGAAGAGCGGTTCCTGCCCACGATCCGCTCGCGGTGCGTCCGGCTTCGCCTCGGCCCCGTGCCCCGCCGCGACGTCGAGACGATCCTGGTGGAGCGGGGACTCGCGGACGCGCCCCAGGCAGCGAGGCTGGCACGGATCGCCGGTGGGCGGCCCGGGCTCGCGCTCGCCTACGCGGCCGCGCCGGACGCTGCGATCGTCCGCGCCGAGATCGCCCGGACCATCCTCGATCTCGGGACGGCTTCGCGGGCAGCTCGTCTCAGCGGCGTGCGTGATCTCGCCGGCAGGGCCGCCGAGATGGTCAAAGCGCTGGATGGCGGCGCCGGGCGCGTCGGCGAGGCCGAGGGCGTGACAGCCGCAGCGGCCAGCCGCACGACCCGCCGGGGCTCCCGGTCGGCCACCGCCCGAGCCGCGGGCGATGCGGCTGGCTCGGCCGCTGCCACCGACGACGCCACGATTGGACCGGACGGCACGGCCGCGGAGGCCTCGCCGGCCAGCCAGGCCAGCGAGGGCCGGGCAGCGGTCCGGGTTCCAGCGTCGGAGCGCCGCGCTGCCGCCCTCGCACTCGTCGGGGTGTGGCGGGACCTCCTGCGGGACCTGGCGGCCGTGACCGTGGGTGAGCCGCGCCTGGTGCACGATGTCGAGCTGCTCGATGACCTCGAGCGGGCCGCCGCACGGACCGATGACCAGGCCCTCGGATCGGCGCTGCGGCGGCTCGATGTCGCCGGGGAGCGCCTCGAGGGCAATGTCAGCCCGGAGCTCGTCCTGGACGTCCTGGCCCTGCGGATGCATGGCTGACCGTCGGCTGGAGCTGCGCGTCGAGGGGCGAGTTCAGGGCGTCGGCTTCCGGATGTTCATCGTCGATCGAGCGCAGGGCCTGGGCCTACGCGGCTGGGTCGCGAACGAACCCGACGGGGCCGTGCGAGTCGTGGCCGAGGGCCCGGAGAACCAGCTCGTACGGCTGCTCGTCGCCACCCGCGAGGGCCCCGTCGGCGCCCGGGTCGACGACGTCGACGAGACCTGGGCAGCGGCGCTCGGCGTCGGCGAGGGCTTCACGATTCGATCCGGCTGGCACCGCGGCGACTGACGGCCGATCGCCGCGAGACCCATGACGAGCGGGCTATTCCGGATCGGCCCGCATCGGAGGATGCTGCCGGCCGTGGACCGCCAGCCGATCGCCGAATCGCTTCCCGAGCGGTATCGGCGCGTCCTCGATCGGGTCGCCGACCTTGAGGCGGCCGGGCGCCATCCCGAGGCCGACCGGGTGCGGCGGGACGCGACCCGCAGCTACTCGCGATCCTGGACGTCGAAGACCGCCGACCGCCTGGATTCGCTCGCGGGGCGGGCCGAGCACCTGCTTCGATCGCCGGCACCCGCGCGCCTGAGGCGCCGGCGCTCGGGCGTTGCCGCCGTCGCGCTCGTGGCGCTGCTCGCGCCGCGCCGGGCCGTCGCTCGCCTCCGGGCTCAGCGACGCCTCCCCATCCCGGTCGAGATGACCCCGAGGCGGCCCGTCGCCTGACCTCGCGCTAGGCTTCGGGCCATGCTCGATCCCGCCGCGCGGCCACCCGAGGCATCCGAGGCGGATGGCGGCGTCTCGCCGCCGGATCCCGGCCTCACCGGCGAGTCCGCCAGGCCTGTTCCGGGCGTCGACAATGGCTTCGTCGCGGGCTATCGCGTCCGTTTCGACGAGGCCGGTCCGGATGGCCGCATCCGGACCTCAGCGCTCCTCCGCTACACCCAGGACGTGGCCTGGCGCCACTCGGAGGACCTTGGCTTCGATCGTCGGTGGTATCTCCAGCGGGGCCGCTGGTGGGTCGTCCGCTCGGTCGACCTCGAGGTCCTTGCCGCTGTCCCGATGGGCCGGACGCTCCGCCTGTCGACAGCGGTCGTCGGCCACCGCCGGATCTGGGCCCGCCGCCTCGCCGACGCCCGCCTCGCCGATGGCACGCTGGCCGCGCGGATCGTCACCGACTGGGTGATCCTCGACGACCGCGGCCGGCTCGTCCGCATCCCGGAGGACTTCGGGCTGAGCTTCACGAACCCGGAGCTGCCGGGCGAGATCCTCCGGGCCCAGGTGCCGGCCTGGGCCGATGCCCCGCGCCAGGCCGGAGACGGGCCCCGGGGCAGCCCCGCGAGCGAGGTTCGCCTCGCCGTTCGTCCCCACGACCTCGACCCGCTCGGCCACGTCAACAACGCGACGTATCTCGACTGGGTCGAGGAGGGCCTCGCCGCCGCAAATCGCGGTGCCGACGACCCCGGCGATCGTGGTGACGCCAACGACCCGGTCGCGGCCCTGCCGCGGCGTGCGAGGCTGGAGTACCTCGCCTCCGCGGAGCCTGGCGACGAGGTGGTCGTGGCCACCTGGCGCCGGGGTTCCACCTGGGTCTCACGCATCACCCGGACCGATGGCCAGGAGGTGTTGCGCGGCATCGGCAGCGGCGGGCCCCGCGACGGATCCGACCCGGCCGAGATCGAGGGCGTTCCACCGCTCGCCTGAACGGCGCGCCGGGCTTGCACGCTGGGATCTCGACCTCGCCGCCGGTCGGCTCGGGTCGCCGGTCCTGAAATCGTGCCGGGTCCATCGATCCGGCCCGTGGGTGCCCTCCGGCTCTGGTCGCAGGGCTGTCGCCGGAGCACGGTCACTTCGAAGGAGCGACCGCTCCCTGGAGAGGCATGCCGATCGATCGGCACCGGCGGTCGCGACGAGCACCGATGGTCCAGCACATCGTGGTCCAGCTGCCAAATCGACCTGGCGAGCTCGCGCACCTTGCCCGAGCCCTCGCCGCGCGGGGCATCAACCTCGTCCATGCCGCCGCCTGCGGCTCCGGATCGATCGCGTTCGCGTATCTCGAGACCGACCGCTTCGACGAAGCGTGCTCCGTGCTCCGCGGGTCCGGCTATCAGTTCCTCGCCGGCCACACGATCGTCGTCGAGCGACCCGACGAGCCGGGTGCCCTCGCCGACCTCGCCGAGGAGCTCGCCGCCGCGGGCATCAACATCGAAGGCGTCATGACCTGCGGCCACTGCAACGGCAAGGTCGACCTCGCCATCACGGTCGACGACGTCGACAAGGCCAAGGACGCGCTTCGCCGCGAGGAGCTCGTCGCGGTCTGAGCTCCGGCCGCCGCTCGGGTCCGATCCCGCGCGGACGGGTCAGTCGATTCGCTGAGCCAGGGCCACGATGATTCCTTCCGGCCCGCGCACGTACGCCATGCGCCAGATGTCCTCAGATTGACGCCGGTTCGGTCCACTGCACAATCGACTGCGACCAAACGGAGGAGTGCCGATGCTGAGCGAGGCGGTTCGTGATCTCCGCGGGCGGACCCGCGGCGAAGTCATGGAGCCGGGCGACGGAGGGTACGTGGCGGCTCGAGCCGCCTACAACGCGATGGCGACCGGACGTCCCGTGGCAATTCTCCGGCCCGCCGACGTGCCCGACATCATCGCTGCGGTGCGTTGGGCATCGGAGTCGGGTCTCGCGATCGGCGTTCGGGGCGGCGGCCACAGCGTCGCCGGCCACTCCTCTCCGGACGGAGCGCTCCTCATCGACCTGTCGCGGTGGCGCGGAGCGACGGTCGACCCGGCTGCACGTACGGCGCACGCGCTCGCCGGGTCCCGGTTGATGGACCTCGACGCGGCCACCTTCGCCCACGGCATGGCTGCGCCCTCCGGGACATTCATCGACACCGGGATCGGTGGCCTGACCCTGACCGGCGGGATCAGCTGGCTCCTGTCGTCGGAGGGGTTCGCATGCGACGCGCTGATCGGCGCCCAGCTCGTGACGGCGGACGGCGACGTGCTCGAGGTCGACGAGCAGCGCGAGCCCGAGGTGCTTTGGGGCCTTCGCGGCGGCGGCGGCAACTTCGGCGTCGTCACGCACCTGCGGTATGCGCTGACGCCGGTGCCGGCGATGTTCGGCGGACGCCTCAGGTTCCGTGGCGACGCCCTCCGCGAGGCGATCCTTCGGACGTTCGAGGTCGAGGCGTCGGCGCCCGACGAGCTCGTCCTGGCGCTCGTCGCGTGGCGCGCCGAGGACGGCTCGCCCGCCATCTCGGTCAACGTCGGGTGGCGCGGCGATCCGGAGGGCGGCACCGCGGCGATCCGTGCCCTGGCAGACCACCCCGCCTGCTATGAAGCCGACCTCAAGGCGATGAGCTGGCTCCAGCAGCAGTCCCTGTACCAGCCGATCCCGTTCGGGCTCCGGCAGTACTGGAAGGGCCATCTCGTCGGGCGCCTCGACGAGACCCTCGCCGATGCCCTGATCGCGTTCGCATCCGAGGCGACGAACGGGTCGTTCGCGCTCGTCGAGCTCATCCACGGCCGGGCGCACCGGATCCCGGAGTCGTGGGCTGCGTTCGGCGGCCGGGCCGCCGTGGCAAACGTCACCGCGCTCGCGATCTGGAGCGACCCGGCGGACGACGAGGCGGAGATCGCCTGGGCACGCCGGTTCGCCGATCGCATCTCGCCGCTCTCCCTCCGAGGCGGCGGCTACCTCAACTACCCCGAGCTCGACCAGACGGCGGCACGGGTGGCGGCGGCATACCCGCCGGTCTCGTGGGCTCGACTTCAGCAGCTCAAGCGGCGCCTCGATCCCGCGAACCGCTTCCGCTTCAACGCGAACATCCCGCCCGCGGATGCCTGATCTGCCCCTTGGGTTGTCCCAGCGGCCGGGTTCACATTCTCGAAACCTGACCGAGCGCGCGAGTCCCTGCCTCGACCCCAGCCGGCTCCCACCGTCCAACCGTGGTCGTCGGAGATACCTGCGGCCTACCGCGCGGTCCGTCGCGGATGCGCGGTCGCTATCGGCCAGGTCGCCTCGCCGAGCGGGACAGATGGCCGGCGAGCGCGCCCGCGACGCCGAGGCCGGTGATCAGGCTGCTCGACACGACGGGGCCGAACTCGTAGCCGCCGAGCGCCGCCACGACGGTCGTCACGACCAGCGGCCCGAATGCGATGAGCCACGCGATGCCCGCGAGGCTGGACCAGCGGACCACGTTCGGGCCCGGACGGGTCAGCAGCAGGCCGCCGATCAGGAACGCCACCAGCGCGCCACCGAGCACTCGCGCGGGCAACGCGAGATTCGCCAACAAGGCTCCGAGGTCGTTGATGTGTTCTCCGATGAGGACGAACGACAGAAGGCCGGCGCACACCACGCCGGCCATGATCCAGAGCGTGCCAGCCAGTCGAAGAGTGCTCATGCCAATCCTCGATCAACGCTTCGCGGTTGTGAGTCCCGCAGCGACGTTCGGCCGCCGGAGCTTCGCTGAACGATCCAGCCGAGATGGGGCGTGAGGTCCATCCGGTCAGCCCGCCTTCGCGGGCGCTTCAGCCGCCACCGCCGGTGCCCCGGCGGGCATCGAGGCGATCCGCCACGCGTTCCGCGCGTACCAGATGCTGACCGCGAAGAGGAGCATGGCGTTGAGCGGATGCAACGCCGAGACGAGCGGCGACACCGACTTCAGGCCCGGCAGCAGGGTCTGGACGATGTACAGGCCGAGAATCCCCGCAGAGATCCACTTGTCACGACCCGACATCCGCGCCGGGAAGGCGAGGATGAGGGTGACGAGCTGGACGATCCCGATCGTGTAGCCAAAGCCGATGTGTGTCGTGAAATCGCCGGAGCCGCCGAGGTTGGCGATGGCCTGCCCGGCCAGGAAGACCTGAACGATGATCGCCGCGACCCACAGGATCGCCGCCCACGCGTGGAACGTCCGCCACATCGACTTGGTCTCCTCGTGACTAGTAGCAGTCACGCTAGCATCGACGCTAGCGATTGAGGGGCTAAAGTGATGCCCCAGATGGCAACTGTCAAGACCCCAGCCGCCGCCGTGCGCCTATCCCGGCGCGACCGTGCGGACGCGACCCGGCTGCGGATCGTCAAGGCCGCCTACGACCTGTTCTGCGAGCGCGGCTACGCCGGGACGATGCTGGCTGACGTGGCGCAGCGGTCGGGCGTCGCCGTCGCGACCGTCCGGTTCGTCTTCCACACCAAGGCCGAGCTCCTCAGCCGCGTCTTCGACTTCGCCGTGATGGGCGACGATGGACCGCTGCCACCAGAGGAGCAGGAATGGTACGGGCGGATGTCAGCCGAGCCTGACCTTGTCACGGCGCTCCGCCACCTGGTCGCGGGCGTTGGCACCATCAACGTCCGGGCGACGCCCCTCAATACCATCGTCCGCGCAACCGCCGAGAGCGATCCCGATACGGCGAGGGTCTGGGCGTTCCATGAGCAGATGCGCGCTGGCGCGCATCGCGCGATCCTCGAGATCCTTGTCGCGAAGTCGCCGCTCCGCGATGGCCTGACACCGGAGAGGGCGACGCACCTGCTCCTGTTCTACCTGGGCTCCGACGCCTACCGGCCGCTGGTCCTTGACGTCGGCTGGACGCACGAGGAGTGGGTGGACTGGGCCGTCGCGACGATCGCGCTCGAGCTCTTCGCAACCGATTCCAAGTAGCGCTCAGTCTGCCCAAGGATCGGCAGCGGGCCTCGAGAACCTGCCCCTGGCTCCTGAGGCGTAGCACCCGGGGCGATTAGGAATCGCCAGCCGTCGCCTGCACCCTTGGAGGCATGACGGCGCGCTGGTCCGATCCACACCGGCTCCCGAGCCCCTCGCAGCGTTCGTCGCGGCCGGCGGGTCTGCCTCCGGCGCAGCAGCACGCGTCGGCGTCCGGCCCAGCACCGCGAAGCGCCATCTCGCGGACCTGCGAGCTCGGTCGGGCCTCACCACCGAGCAGCTGATCTACTCCGGGCGCGCCTCCGGCTGGCTCGTCGTCGGAGAGCTGGAGCCGAGCTCAGATCGTGAAGATCCCGCTGCCCTCTGGAGGCCGTCAAGGACCAGGTCGAGTCCGTACTCGAATTCGTCCCCGTAGTCATAGTCGGGCCTCATCGCGGCGACGTAGGCGACGAGGTTCGGGTAGGCACCGATGGGGAACGCCCGGAGCGTGTCCTGGCCCAACTCCGCGACCTCCTCCGAGGGCTCGAATGGGAGGTTCGCCATAAACAGGGCGAAACCGTAGATGTAGCTGTCCAAGAGCGAGTACGCATGCGCGATCGTCGGCAGGTCGAGGCCTGCCGACCGCAGACTGCCGATCACCGCGTCGTGGTGGCGCAGGCTCGCCGGCCCCGGCTTCCGCCGCGACTCCATCAGGCCAATCGCCCATCGGTGGCGCAGCAACGCGTCCCGGAGCGAGATCGCCCGTTGACGCATGGCGGTCTTCCAGTCGGCTCCGCTGGCAGGCAGATCGATCTCGCTGAAGACGAGATCGACGATCCCGTCGATCACCTCGTCCTTGTTGGCGAAGTGGTAGTAGAGGGCCATCGCCTCGACACCGAGCTCCTGGCCGAGCTTCCGCATGCTGAGGGACTCGAGCCCACCCCGATCGGCGAGCTTGACCGCGGTGTCGAGCACCAGCTCCCGGCTCAGCGGGACGCGTCCCTGTGCTCGTTTGCTCGTCTGCGTCAATCGGCCTCCTCTGGGACTCGGTCAACCGAACGATTCCGGGGTTGACATCAGCGACTTTACACCGTAAAGTCCGATCTGCCAACTTTACATCGTAAAGCCACGGGAGCCCCATCAATGCAGGCAATCGTTCAAGACAGGTACGGCGCGGCCGAGGTCTTGGAGTCTCAGGACATCGATCGTCCCGAGATCGGCGAAGGCGAGGTCCTGGTCCGTGTCCGTGCCGCGTCGATCCACGTCGGTGACGTGATCGTCATGACAGGCTCGCCATTCCTCGTGCGGCTGGCGACCGGACTCCGCAAGCCGAAGAACCGCGTTCCGGGGACGGACATCGCGGGGACGGTCGAAGCGGTTGGCAAGGACGTGAACGGGCTACGCGCCGGTGACGACGTGTTCGGGTGGTGCACGGGCGGCTTCGCTGAGTACGCGTCAGCGAGCGAGGACCACTTCGCGCTCAAGCCAGCCAACCTCACGTTCGACCAGGCGGCCGCCGTCGGGGTGTCCGCGACCACCGCACTCCAGCTCCTGCGCGATGACGGACACCTCCAGCCCGGCGACAAGGTTTTGATCAATGGGGCATCTGGAAGCGTGGGCACGTTCGCCGTGCAGATCGCCGAGGCGTTCGGTGCCGAGGTGACCGGCGTGTGCAGCACCAAGAACGTGGAGCTGGTCCGCTCAATCGGGGCCGACCACGTCATCGACTACACGAAGGAGGACTTCAGGAAGGGTGGACCGCGCTACGACCTCATCCTCGACAACGTGGGTGACCGGTCGATGGCGGCGACCCGGCGGGCTCTCACGCCCGACGGCATGCTGCTGTCCAACGGTGGCGGACACGCCGGCGGCGCGCTCGGCCGCGTGATCCGGCTCGCGATCGTGTCGATGTTCGTGCGCCAGCAGGGCAAACCATCGGTCAAGTCGCAGAACCGAGCCGACCTGCAGGTCCTCAAGGAACTCGTCGAGGCGGGGAAGGTCCAACCGGTGATCGCCGGGACCTGGCCACTGCGAGAGGCGCCCGAGGCGGTCGGGCATGTCGCAGCAGGACATGCGCGAGGGACCGTGGTCATCGCGATCGATCCGGCAGCGGCCTGAGGGTGGGCCGCATGAACGAGCCGAATGCCGATGGGCAGATCCGTTCGGCGCTCACCGAGCTGGTGGATCGACCGGAGGCTTGACGTGCAACTCAAAGAGCTCAGTTGATCGAGAACGGAGCCGGTCGATGCCAGAGGTTCAGATCAAGCTGTCAGCGCTGTGGGTAGCCCTGATGCTCACCTACCTGCTGGGGGACGTCTTGCGGTTCTGGAGCGGCGACGCCACCCCGGGCCAGTTCGGCGGCCTCAAGCAGGAGATGGTCCCGGCGGCGCTGATGTTCGTCGCCGTCCTGATGCTTGTTCCGATCGTCATGGTCGTCGTGTCCGTGACGTTGACCGGGCAGACGCTTCGTTGGATCAGCGTCATCGCCGCGGTCGGTCTCTTCGTCTTCAACGTCGTCGGCCTGCCGACGTACTCCGGGCTGTACGACAAGTTCCTGATCATCGTCGGCTTGGGGTGGAACGCGGTCACGGCCTGGTACGCCTGGACCTCGTATCCGTAAGGCGGCCGTCAACACACCTGCGTTCGCTGCCGACGAGCGCCTGGGCTTTCGGACCGCCGTCGACCGACCGCGCTTGACGGCGGGCTGCGGGTCTGGGTCCTGGTCAGCCCGGCACAGAGCGAAGCTGCAGCCCCGCGGTCAGAAGCCGCGCAGACCCTGCTCCGCCGGCCATGGTCGCGCAGGTGTAGCACCGCAGGCGAATAGACCGCGCCAGTCGCCCCGCCGACGATTCGGGGGTGAAGCTGTGCACGGTCTGTGGTGTCGTCACCAGCCGCGCGGGCAACCGCTGCACCGAACACGCCCGCCAGTCCAACCGCAGCCGGCACAACGCCCTCTACGGCACACGGGCGTGGCAACGTCTCAGCGGCCGCGTCCTCCGTGCCTGGCGTGGTGAGCACGGCAACCGGTGCCCTGGCTACCAGCGCCCCGCCCACTCCGCTGTCGACCTGACGGTCGATCACGTCGTCCCGCTGGCCGCTGGCGGCGCGCCGTTCGACATCGCGAACACGGGCGTGCTGTGCCGGTCGTGCAACTCGACGAAGGGTGCGTCGACGGACGGGGGCGGGGTAGACCCTAGGACGACGCACACTCGCGCTGACCGC
>JACQEG010000037.1 GCA_016200665.1 Chloroflexota bacterium
CGACGGCGGACGGGCGCCCAGGACGAAGCGCGTGGCGTTCCAGAGCTTGTTGGCAAAGGTTCGGCCGGTCTCGAGCTTCTGCGGGCCGAACTTCTGGTCCTGGCCGGGCGTCGCGCCGTGGATGAGCGCGAAGCGGAGCGCATCCGCGCCGGACTCCGCCATGACCTCGAGCGGGTCGACCGAGTTGCCCTTCGTCTTCGACATCCGCTGGCCGCGCTCGTCGCGGACGAGGCCGGACAGGTACACGGTCTGGAACGGCGGGGCGGCCGTGAGGTGGATGCCCAGCATCATCATCCGGGCGACCCAGAAGAACAGGATGTCGTGGCCGGTCTCCATGACCGAGGTCGGGTAGTACGCCTCGAGGTCGGGCGTCCGATCGGGCCAGCCGAGCGTCGAGAACGGCCACAGCCCCGAACTGAACCAGGTGTCGAAGATGTCCGATTCCTGCTGCAGCTCTGCGGCCGGCCGGCCGCAGACCTCGCAGGCGTCCGGGCCGGGCTCCGCCGATGACACGGTGATGTGCCCGTCCGGGCAGTACCACGCCGGGATCCGATGGCCCCACCACAGCTGGCGCGACACGTTCCAGTCGCGGATGTTCGTGAGCCAGTGCTCCCAGACCTTCTCGAACCGCTCCGGCACGATGCGGGTCTCGCCGGAGCGCGTCGCCGCGAGCGACGCCTCGGCGAGCGGCTTGGTCCGGACGAACCACTGCGTCTTGAGGCGCGGCTCGATGACGTCGTTGGAGCGCTGGCAGCGCCCGATGAGCATCTCGTGGGGCTGCGTGCCGAGCAGGTCGCCGCGGGCGTCGAGGTCGGCCACGATCCGGGCGCGGGCCGCATAGCGGTCCAGCCCGGCGTAGCCGTCGCCGGCCTCGTTGATCGCCGCGGCGTCGTCGAGCACGGTGATCATCGGCAGGCCGTGGCGCTTGCCGAGCTCGTAGTCGTCCTGGTCGTGGGCCGGCGTGATCTTCACGGCACCGGTCCCGAAGGCCCGATCGACCGCGGCGTCGGTGACGATCGGCACGTCGCGCTCGACGAACGGGATCCGCGCCCGCCGCCCGACGATCGCGGCGTAGCGCTCGTCGTCCGGGTGGACCGCCACGGCGGTGTCGCCGAGGATTGTCTCCGGTCGCGTCGTCGCCACGCTGATCCACTCGGTTGGGCTCGGCTGGCCGGTCGCCTCGTCGACGAGGTGATAGCGGAGCGTCCAGAGCGTGCCGGCCTCCGGCGTCGGGATCGTCTCGAGGTCGGACACGCTCGTCCGGCAGCCGCTCTCGCCCTCGGTGGCGATGAGCTTGTCGAGGACGTACTGGGCCGCGATCGACGCGTGGTCGAGGCCCGGCAGGAACAGGGCCCGGTGGCCCCGCATCCGGGCATGGCGGATGAGCAGGTCCTCGACCGCGGTCCGCTGGGCGTGGCCGAGGTGGAGCGAGCCGGTGATGTTCGGCGGCGGCTGGATGATCGTGAACGGCGGCAGGCTCGGGTCTGCGCGGGAGCCGGCCCCATCGGGGGCGAAGACGTCGGCCGCCAGCCAGCGCTCGTAGATCCCGGGCTCGAAGTCGGCCGGGACGTATGCCTTCGGGAGCTCCGTCATCGTCGCCATCGTGGTCGTGTCGCTGCCTCGCCTGTCGTGAACCACCCGCGAGCCTGGCCGTGGGCCCGGCCGCGGAATCGAACGCCCCGCTCGTCCAGCGGACGAACGGGGTCGTGGTACCACCTGCTGGTTCGGCGCCGGGACCGGGTCCGCTCATCGCGGCCGGTCGTGGTCCGGTGCCCTCTCGACGCGCTATCGGGCGTCAGGCGCACGGCTCGCGAGCGACCTTCGAGCCCGTCGTGCCGGCGCGGCTCCCACCATCCCGCGCTCGCTCTGCGGCCGCCTCGGGCCTACTCCTCTCGGTCGTCGCCGTGAGGCCGGGAGTGTAGCAGGAAGCCTCCGGCGTCCCGGACATGGCCGGCCGCGGCACTGATCGGGACTTTTGGGCCATGGCCCGAGTGGGACTCGACTCCCTAGCCTCGGGACCCCCGGGAGACCGATCTCGGGTCATCGCTCGAGCGAGGGGGTTGCCGGGTGCCTTCTGGCGATGTCGTGGCCGTCGTCGCCGCGCTTGCCCTCGGTGCCGTGCTCGGCGCCCTTGGCTTCTCGCTGGTGGTGGGGGGTCATCGCGCCAGCCTTCTCGCGGAGCTCGCGGATCGCCTGGCGCGGGCGACCGATCGCGACGCGGTTGCCGCGCCCATCCACTACCCGGACCCGCGGATCAGCCGGTCCCTCACCAGCCTCGCGGCGCGGATCGCGAGCGTCGAGGCCATGGCGATGACCGATCCCCTCACCCGCCTGACGAACCGCCAGGCGTCGCTCCGGACCCTCACCGACGAGGTGGCGCGGGCCAACCGCTACGAGCGCGCGCTGTCCGTCGTGCTCATCGACATCGACCACTTCAAGCGGGTCAACGACACCCACGGCCACGCGGTCGGCGACGCGGTCCTTCGCCACGTCGCGGACGTCCTGACCCGCGCGGTCCGCTCGACCGACACGCTCGGGCGGTACGGCGGCGAGGAGTTCATCGTCGTCATGCCCGAGACCGACGTCGATGGCGGGCTGGCATCGGCGGAGAACCTCCGGCGCGAGGTGGCGCGCGCGCCCTTCTCGGAGAACGGCATCACGATCGACGTCACGATCAGCGTCGGCCTCACCGGCCGCGTCGCCAAGCCGAGCCTCGACGTCGACGAGCTCCTGCGCCGGGCCGACACGGCCCTCTACACGGCCAAGGCCCAGGGCCGCGACCAGGTCCAGCCGTTTCGCGAGCCGGATGACGACGCGGGCATCATCCGGGCGACGATCGACCTAGGAGCCCGGCGCCGGGCCCAGGACATCGGTCGGGCGGCCTTCGCGGCGTCCAGCCGCCACCTCCTCGCGGCCCTGTCCGAGCGGCAGGCGTGGAGCGGCGGCGCGTCCAGGCTCATCGCCGACCTTGCCGGCGATCTCGCCACCGCGGTCGGGCTCCCGGAGGGCGACGTCGATCGCGTCCGGACGGCGAGCCTGCTGCACGACCTGGGCAAGCTCGCGATCCCGGACGAGATCCTGGACAAGCCGGCGCCGCTGACGCCACGCGAGTGGCGGACGATCGTGGAGCATCCGAAGATCGGGCAGGTCGTGCTCGAGCAGGCCGGAGCCATCCGGGACGCGGCCTCGATCGTCCTGCATCATCACGAGTGGTTCGACGGCCGCGGCTATCCGTACGGGCTCGCCGGCGCCGAGATCCCGCTGGGATCCCGGATCGTCGCAATCGCGGACGCCTACGAGGCCATGATCTCCAATCGCCCGTACAAGGCCGCGATCAGCCATGCCGAGGCCCTCGCGGAGCTGCGCCGCGAGGCCGGCAGCCAGTTCGATCCCGCCCTTGTGAACGTGTTCATCGACCTGTACGCGAAGGGCGTGGCCCGGGGCACCCCGAGCCGCGTCGGAGCCCGCTCCCGCCGCTCCTGAACCCCCACCGCGGCCGGCGGGGCGACGCCCGGCGCCGCTGGGGAGCGGCGCCCGTACCATCGCTGGGTGACCCATCGGATCCTGCCGGCCGCGGTCGCGCGCCGGTTCCTCGTCCTGCGCCATCTCCTCGCGCCGCCGCGCTCGCTGCCGGCCGGCCAGGACAGCGTCATGCGGGTCTTCGACCGCCTCGGCAGCATCCAGTTCGATCCGCTGGAGGTCGCCGGCCGCAACCACGACCTGGTCCTGCTCGCCCGCGTGGCCGACTACCGCCGCGACTTCGCCGACGCCCTGCTCTACCAGCACCGCCTCCTGTTCGAGGCCTACAACAAGGGCCTGAGCCTCCTGCCCGTCGCCGAGCTGCCGTGGCACCGGGTGACGTGGGATCGGGCGAGGCATCGCCACCACGGCGGGACGTTCGACGAGCACGCGCCCCTCGTCGAGGAGCTCCTCGAGCGGATCCGGAGCGGCGGCCCGATGGCCGCGACGGACGTCGAGCCGCGGGCCGCGATCGACTGGTACTGGCGGCCCACGAACCAGGTCCGGGCAATCCTCGAGGCGCTCGCCGAGGCGGGCATCCTGGGCCTGGCGCGGCGCGACGGCAATCGTCGCGTCTACGATCTCATCGAGCGGCTCTATCCGGCCGAGGTGCTCGCCGACCAGCGGACGATCCACGAGCAGTTCCGCCATCGGCTCCTGTCCCGCTACCGGGCCCACGGCCTCCTTGGCACGAGCGGCAGCTCCGAGCTGTGGCTCGGCTCGGTGCCGTGGATCGAGATTGGCCTCGAGGGCGGGCTGCCACTCAAGGTCGCCGCCCGCCGCCAGCTGCACGCCGAGCTCGTCGAGGCGGGCGAGCTGCTGCCGGT